>JABDNT010000060.1 GCA_013043685.1 Flavobacteriaceae bacterium
CAAGTCCTACACAACCAGCTCCTGTTGAATCCCCCAGGGCGGGAACGCAGCAAGGGTAGACGGTCGTAGCGGTGTGATGTAGGTAGCTTGCCATTTTTTATGCGCTTTTTTTTGCAAATCTTACCCCATAAGCGCATCTTTGCTTCATTCGAAACCAACAATGTCTAAAGTAGTTTTCATCACAGGAGGATCCTCCGGAATTGGAAAAGCCATTGGCAACTATCTTTCCGAAAAAGGATATACCGTTTATGGTACTTCAAGAAATCCAGAGCGATATGAATCCGAATCCGTATTCAAATTACTTCCAATGGATGTAACCGATCCTGAATCGATCTCCGCGGCTCTTTCAGAAGTAATTGAAAGAGAGAAGCAACTGGATGTACTTATCAATAATGCGGGCGTAGGAATAACGGGGCCCGTTGAAGAAACTCCGGATATCGAAATCCACAAGGCTTTCGATACAAATGTCTATGGACCTATTCGTGTTATGAAGGCTGTTCTGCCTCATATGCGCAAACAGGGAAAAGGACTCATAATCAACATCACTTCCATTGCCGGTTATATGGGATTACCTTATCGGGGTATTTATTCTGCCACTAAGGCAGCCCTTGAAATTACTACCGAGGCAATGCGAATGGAAACCAAACAATTTGGGGTGGAAATAACCAACGTAGCACCGGGAGATTTCGCAACAAACATTGCAGCGGGCCGCTATCACGCTCCGCAACTGGATGATTCACCTTACAAGAAGGCATACGGCGATACGCTTAAAATGATGAACGATCATGTGGATCACGGAGAGAACCCATTACAAATGGCAAAGGCGATACATCATATAATTGCATCTTCAAAACCTAAAGTACATTACAAGGTTGGTGCTTTTTTACAAAAATTTTCAGTTGTACTGAAGAGAATTCTGCCAGACCGGGTATACGAAAGAATGTTAATGAATCACTACAAGCTTAAGTAATCAGGCCCTTTCTCCTTATTGATTTCTTCCGAAGAATTTATCAACAATATTTTGTGTGAAATTTTCAGGTCTTTCATTGAACTAAGCTTTAAACCTTTGTACTTTTGTCCCAACTACAAAATTAAACTCACAACATGAAATTTTTCATTGATACAGCAAACTTAGATCAAATAAAGGAAGCACAGGATCTTGGCGTTCTCGACGGAGTAACTACCAATCCATCCCTCATGGCGAAAGAAGGAATAACCGGAAGAGATAATATTCTTAAACATTACGTGGATATATGCAATATAGTAGACGGTGATGTTTCCGCTGAAGTGATCGCTACTGATTTCGATGGAATAATTAAGGAAGGAAAAGAACTTTCGGCATTGCACGAGCAGATCGTTGTGAAAGTTCCTATGATCAAAGAGGGTGTGAAGGCTATTAAATATTTTTCGGATCATGGTATTAAAACCAACTGCACTCTCGTGTTTTCAGCTGGGCAGGCATTGCTAGCGGCTAAAGCCGGAGCTACCTATGTTTCTCCTTTTATCGGAAGATTGGATGATATTTCCACAGATGGCCTTAACCTTATCGCCGAGATCAGGGTAATCTACGATAACTACGGTTTTGAAACGCAAATTCTGGCAGCATCCATTCGTCATACTATGCATGTTCTCGAATGCGCCAAAATAGGATCTGATGTGATGACAGGGCCACTATCATCCATCGAGGGATTATTGAAACACCCTTTAACCGATATAGGTCTTGAAAAATTCCTGGCCGATTATAAAAAAGGAAATTAAGCTAAGAGCTCTGGTAATACCGGAGCTTTTTTATAGGTTTAGAAATCCCAGGAGATTGTCTTCAATAGTAGGAGAGAAAAGGTTGGTATGGCCATCCTGTATAATGCCATTCTCATTTACAATGATCGCCTTATTGATCGAATTGATCAATAATTTCTGTTCGGCGTCTTTAATATTTTCAAGCTGATATTCTTGATTTGAGTTATATCCTGCTTTATACACCACTTCCTTCCATTTCTTAAAGTGTGTATCCGTATTGATTCCCTTGAAATCATACTCCGGATATTTTGACTTCAATTCGGCAGCTCGTGAATGCAAGTTTTTGAAGTGCTTTACCGATTCAGCAGACCAAAAATATAGAACTGTTGGCCTGTTAATTATGGTATGAACATCTTTCATCACATTGTCGTAACTAACCAACATGATATTAGGTAAAGACTTTCCCGGAGTAAGCTGCATCGTTCTGTCGGCCAGTTTTTCTATCTCCAAATGATGTTTTTCATTGGTGTTGGCGCGTTTGAACATCGCCACCATTTGCTTCTCATTATCTACGTTTTTCGCATTTACCAGATATCGACGAGCGCAGGTGTAAAGCAAGTTATTTTTTAAGATATCGCATTCCACCATACTATCGATAATTTTCATTTTGTGATAGTTATGATCGAAACTATTTCTATTGAGGTATTTCCCAGTGTTCTCATTTTGGTTATGAGCCAGGTTGTCAAAATAGCGATTCAGGAAACGATAATAAGGATAATAAGCCCTCAGACTTTCATTTCCAAAATCTATTTCATCCCGATAGCTATAGAAATCGGAAGGAAAATCCTCTGACTTCAGATTCATATTCATGGCATTGGCCGATGTATATAATTCCTTTTTGGAATAGTAGTCATAATTAATATTAGCCATGGCTACTTTCTTAAAATCGGAACACAAGCCCTGGTTCTCCACATAATCATTGTATAAGGCCATTCGTTCGTCGCGCAAGGAATCAATCTTATTCTGAAAATCCGAAGGACTCAATCGGTATAGCGCCGGCATCAGCGTATTCTCCTTCTCATTCATTAAGAATAGATCCATCAGCAAATTATTCCTTGCCGCACCTTTTCCGGAATACGTTAAAGATTCGTCGAAATCCACTGTATTGACCCGAAGCATAAGACTATCACCGGGTTCGAGATAAAAGATTTGGTACTCATGATGTCTAAAAGAGTACAGCCCGGGTTTAATACTATCGGATTTGAAGTGGAAAAAGTTTTTGGAATCCAATTCTAGAGTATCCAGGACTTCATTGTCTTTCAGGACAACTACATAGTCACTTTTGGGATTAATTATTTGGCCACCAATCCAGGTCTCGTCAGAACCATTTGTTAAACTGGTCTCGCAAGAAATAAACGGGGAACAAAGTAGAAGAAGAAGTAGTTTTCTAATCAATACTATGCTTTTTTTGATACACAGAAACAAAAGTAATCCTAACACGACCTACTATGTGTTAATTACTAGTTAAAAGTATTTTAAAACCGTAATGTTTCTCCAATAGCAGTTTATTAGCTACTTTTGCGCAAAATTTAAAGAAAATATCACAGCATATGCTATCAGTGAATAATTTATCGGTTCAATTTGGAAAAAGAATCCTTTTTGATGAAGTGAACACTCAGTTTGTTCAAGGGAACTGTTATGGGATTATCGGTGCCAATGGAGCAGGAAAGTCCACCTTTTTAAAGATCATAGCTGGTAAACGTGAGGCTACTTCGGGAAGTGTGCATTTGGAGCCTGGAAAACGAATGTCTGTTCTGGAACAGAATCATAATGCTTACGATGAATATCCGGTTTTGGAAACTGTGGTTAGAGGCAACGATGAATTGTTCGCAATCAAAGCGGAAATAGATAAACTCTATGAGGACTACTCCGATGAGAATGCCGAGAAAATAGGCGAATTACAGGTGAGCTTCGAGGAGATGAACGGATGGAATGCAGATAGTGATGCAGCAGCGTTATTGTCGAATCTTGGAATCAATGAAAGTTTGCATTACAGTTTAATGGGTGATCTGGACGGGAAGCAGAAAGTACGAGTGTTGCTGGCCCAGGCGCTTTTCGGGAATCCGGACCTACTGATCATGGATGAGCCCACCAACGACCTTGATTATGAAACGATTACCTGGTTGGAGAATTTTCTTGCTAATTATGAAAATTGTGTGATCGTAGTATCTCACGACCGTCACTTTCTTGATGCGGTGTGCACCCATATCAGTGATATAGACTTCGGAAAAATTACGCACTACAGCGGTAATTATACCTTCTGGTATGAAAGTAGTCAGTTAGCTGCGAGGCAACGTGCTCAGCAGAATAAGAAAGCCGAAGAAAAGAAGAAGGAGCTAGAGGAATTTATTCGAAGATTTTCTGCGAATGTCGCAAAATCGAAGCAGGCTACCAGCAGAAAGAAGATGATCGAAAAACTGAATGTTGATGCCATCAAGCCTTCCAGCCGAAGATATCCGGCGATCATTTTTGATCGGGAGCGCGAAGCCGGGGATCAGATACTACATATTGAAAACCTCGCCGCTTCATTAGATGGAGAAACACTCTTCAGTAATGTAGATATTAATCTTGCCAAAGGTGATAAAGTAGTGGTATTCTCAAGGGATTCGAGAGCGACAACGGCGTTTTACGAGATCATCAACGGAAATATTAATGCAGATTCGGGGAAGTATCAGTGGGGTGTCACAACGGCCCAGAGTTACTTACCTCTGGACAATGAGCACTATTTCCAGAGCGATATGTCGTTGGTAGATTGGCTTCGCCAATGGGCTAAAACTGAAGAGGAGAGGGAAGAAGTGTACATTCGTGGTTTTCTGGGGAAAATGCTGTTCAGTGGCGAAGAAGCGTTAAAGAAATCGAACGTGCTCTCCGGTGGAGAAAAAGTGCGTTGTATGTTAAGTCGAATGATGATGATAAGGGCCAATGTTTTGATGCTCGACGAACCTACCAACCACCTGGACCTGGAATCGATCACGGCTTTCAATAATTCACTAAAGAACTTCAAAGGAACTGTGCTACTGACAACGCATGATCACGAATTTGCCCAGACCGTTGCAAATCGTGTGATTGAGATCACACCTAACGGAGTAATAGATCGCCACACAACTTTCGATGAATACATGAATGAATCGAAAATAAAAGAGTTGAGAGACAAGATGTATGCTGTGGAGGTTTAAAACGTATATTTTTCCCGGTTATTTCAACCGTTATAATACTTACTATCCCAGATCGCGCCGTTAAAGTTTTTCCCTTTCGCAAAACCATAGAAAAGCACAATCCCACCTACGGCTTTGAACATAAAAAGGAACATCAGGAAATATTCCTGCATGTGGGCCGTGTGTGTAAACATGTTCATTGGAGTCATCGCGGTAAGTAAAATACTTACAAGAAACACGGTGAAGACCAGATTCTCAAAACTCTTATAGGGCCACATCAACAGTTTTCGAAAAGGATGCAAATCGTTTCCCCATTTGTGGATCAAATAGAAATAATCATTTCCAATAGGAGCGAAGAGTAATGGATCATCGGCATTCTCCAATTTAAGAAGTTTAGCAGGAGCCATTACTTTGAAGCCTGATAAAGGGGTGTCGTGCTCTTTCTCAAGTTGGCGGATCTTAGAGATCGCTTCTTCCGGTATGTCCCCTTTGAAAAAATGTGAATCCAGGAATCGCAGCCTGTAGATGACGCATAGTTTCTTAATGTCCTTCAGGTGAAAAATCTTGTCGGCATTCAATAAGTTAACATCGAAATCATTTTCATCTGAACCAGATTTTTTTAAATTTTCATTGATAGTGTCCCTTTGATGGGTGTTTTCTTCCAGGATTTTCGAAACTTCAGCTAGAATCGTTTCAGAAGGGATCCTTCTGTCACGAGTTTTGTGCAGCATTGTTTCAATGTTGGTTTTAGCAAGCATCAGCAATTTTTTTCTAAAAATAGATACTAGATCTATTCAACGCAAGATTTTAACAATTTTTGATTAATTTAAATAAATCAGCCTAAAGGGCGTTTCATATTTTAGCGTACATTTAATGCGCAATCAATCCAGATATGAAATTAAAACTTCTAATAATTCTCACCATTACTTTTTTTGTGACCGGCCAACTTTCGGCCCAGAAATACAAGAATACAGAATCGACCGTGGTAACAAAAATGTACCAGGGTATCGAGTTTTCTTCTGAGAAGACTTTATTGGAAAATCTTTCTGAGGCGAATGGCTTTAGTGTGTATGCCGGTATATTAGAGGATCATTCGGCGAATCTGTTTACTGAAAACTTTATAGGGACGGTCTTTGTTATCACTGATACTGGTTTTGAGCGTATGACAGAGGAAAATGATTCATTCGACTATTCAGAACCGACGTACCGGAAATTCCAACTTCAATATTTTACAGTACCCGGCCGATTGGATGCTCATTCTATTAAAAAAGCGGTTTTAAAAGGAGGTGGCAGCGCTCGTTATTCTACGGTTGAAGGAAGCACCCTGGAAATAAAAATGTTTGGTGACACACTGTTTTTGTATGTTTCTGAAAAGATGAAGGCCAAAATTACCACGACCGATTTCTATCACAAACACGGTTTCTTCCATATCGTGGATAGCCCAGTGGTGCCGCCTTCCACAAAAAATTAAACCCGTTCTTGCTTATCTTAAAGTCGCCCCAAAGTCCTTTTCGAAACGCTGCTTAAGCTTCACCATGATTTTGTCGATCTGCTTATCGGTTAGTGTTTTTCTCTCATCCTGAAGTGTGAAACTTAACGCATAGGACTTTTTTCCTTTCGGAAGGTTTTTACCCGTATATACATCGAACAGAGAAACATCTTTTAAGAGTTGTTTTTCGGTTTGAAGCGCAGCTTCCCTGAGTTTACCAAAGCTAACTTCATTATCCAGAAGAAGGGCAAAATCCCTTTTTACTGCGGGGTATTTAGGAATGGGTTTTAGATTAAAATTCTCTGTGGATATCTTCTGAAGGATAAGGTCCCAGTTGAAATCTGCAAATAGGGTTTCAGCCTCCACATCGAAATGGCCTCTTACGGCTTTATTGATGAGGCCGAATTCTACCAGGGTGCTTCTACCAAGAGATAGAATAAGTCCTTCATTAAATACGTCGGTTTTTATTGGTTTTTCTGAATATCCGTCAATACCCAATCTTTCCAAAACAGCGGTTATAATTCCTTTGAAGTAGAAGAACTCGCTTCTCTGATTTGGAATTGTCCAGCTGTCTTCCCTTCTCGATCCCGATACAATGATGGTCAAGTGCTTCTTTTCTTCACGGCCTTTGGGATAATTATGATAGGTAGTACCAAACTCGAATAGTTTAACATCCTTATTCTTCCTGTTGATGTTGTAACTCAAGGCTTCCATAGCGCCGAATAGCATGGATTGTCTAAGTACCGACAGATCCTGACTTAAAGGATTTATAATAGCCACATTGTGAGCCTCTTTTAATGAATTACTAAGTTCACAATAGGTTGGAGCAGTTAGCGAATTCGCGAGCATTTCGTTATAACCAAGCGCAGTGAGCTGGGCAGATACATGTTGTTGAATATCGTGGTCCTCGACTTTCTTTGTTTCAGAGATAGATGCGTTTAACTTTTCACTAAAACCAACCTTGTTGTAACCATACACCCGGAGTATTTCTTCGATTACATCGGCTTCGCGTGTGACGTCATTCCTGTATGCGGGGATCGTAAGACCAATACCACTTTCGGTGACATTGTTAACTTTTATTTCAAGAGATGTTAGAATTTCCTTGATCGTTTCTCTGGGAATTTCTTCTCCGATCAGGCTATTGGTACTGTCGAAATTAAGAACCACCTGGTGATCTTCGATCTTCTTTCTATAGATGTCCACCACGTCACTAGTAATCTCACCTCCCGCTATTTCGGTAATTAGAATAGCTGCTCTAATCATTGCATATTCGCAGGCGTTGGGGTCTATTCCTCGTTCAAAACGGAAAGAAGCATCGGTATTCAATCCATGTCGTTTAGAAGTCTTACGAATGCTAACAGGGTCGAAATATGCACTTTCAAGAAATATACTGGTCGTACTTTCTGTTACCCCACTGTGGATTCCACCGAAAACCCCTGCTATACACATCGGTTTTTCAGCATCACAAATCATAAGATCTTCTTCATGCAATTCACGTTCTACCTCATCCAGGGTTACGAATTTAGTTCCTGCCGGAAGTGTTTTCACGTTGATCTGGTTTCCTGCAATCTTCATCGCATCGAATGCGTGCAGAGGTTGTCCCAATTCATGAAGGACATAGTTGGTAATATCAACAATGTTATTGATAGGGGGCAGGCCAATGGATTTTATTCTATTCTGAAGCCATCCCGGGGAGGGTTCAACTTTAATACCACTAATGGTAAGGCCGCAATATCGTGGTGCAAGATTATCATCTGCTACTTCCACATCAATTTTCAGCATTCGGTTATCTACACGAAAACTGCTTGTGGATGGAGTTATCAATTCTATCTGAATTTCATTCTGAAGCAGACCTGCCCTGAGATCTCTGGCAACGCCCCAATGACTCATTGCATCGGCACGGTTTGGAGTAAGGCCAATTTCGAATACCTCGTCATTTTCAATATCGAATACCTTCGATGCTGGTGTTCCTGGCTTCAATTTCGAATCCAAAACCATTATACCATCATGACTTTGTCCCAGTCCCAGTTCGTCTTCGGCACATATCATCCCCATACTCACTTCCCCGCGAATTTTACCTCTCTTGATCTTCCAAGGCTCTCCTTCCGGGTTATAAAGCGTTGTGCCAACTGTCGCTACGGGGACTTTCTGGCCTTTGGCAACGTTGGGTGCTCCACAAACTATCTGAACTGGTTCGCCATTACCAAGGTCGACCTGGGTGAGTTTCAATTTGTCGGCATTCGGATGATTTGAACATTTCAGAACATGGCCCACTACTACACCTTCCAGTCCTCCCGGAACAGACGTGAATGGAGTAATTCCTTCAATTTCCAATCCAAGATCGGTAAGTAGTTCTCCGGTTCGTTCGGCGTCCCAGTTAATATTGACGAATTGTTTAAGCCAATTATATGAAATCTTCATGAAGCTTCAGATTTAAGCTTACAAAGATAAAACAATGCCAATACCATTCAAACATTGCGGCAGAATTTGTAAATTTACAGTTGCAAATAGTTAAACCCTGATAAAATGAAAGTAGTATTAAAATTATTTATTGTGTTATTCGTGCTGGGACTTACCTCATGCCGTGACACTAAGAAGGAAGAAGCCGAATTAGAGGCCGTTACAGAGCAAATTGAATCTGTAGAAGAAGAAGCGACAAATATAGCCGAAGAAATCGATGCTGAGGCAGAGGAATTGGAAGAAACTTTAAGTGAATTAGACAGTCTATAAAACCAAAATATCATGAAAAACATATCAAAAATCTTAATATTCGCATTGGTGCTATTCCTTGGAGCAGGTCAAGTGACCATGGCACAGGACGATGCATCTCTAACAAAAAAAGCAGCTGAAAAGAAACAGCAGGTAGATAAAAAACTTGATAAGGCTCAGGCCGAGAAGGAAGCTCAAATGGAAAAGATGGAGAAGGAGAAGGAGAAAATGAAAGAAAAATACGATGATCCGAATTATAAGTCTGACAAAATGAAAGATAAGGCTGATAAGATGAAGGACAAAGCGCAGAGTGATGTCGACAAGGCGAAGGCAGATGTAGAACAATCGGCAACTGATGCGGCCTCAACTGCCTCCGACCGTATGGAAAAAGCTGATCCTAGCAAAAAGACCGGAGTTGAGAAGCGTAAGGCTGAAGTGAAAAAAATGAAGATGAGTAAGTCGGAAAGCATGGCACGCGCTAAAGAAAAGATCGATATGTCCCAAAAGAATATCAAAGGACATCAACAGAAACTGGGGAATGCCGAAACCCGAATTAGTAAAGCTCGTGCCAGAGTGGATAAGGCAAAAGCTGAAGGCAAGTTGACAGAAGAGGAATATAAGGCCAAAATGGACAAAATTAACGAGGCAGAAGATAGATTAACAAAGTTCAAAATGGCTCTAGAAAATGCCGATACTTCCATGAAATCAAAAAAGGAATCCTTAGATAAAATGAATTCCGATTCAAATAAAAACTAAGGATCACATGATCTGAAAAAGCAGGCGACCACTATGGCGCCTGTTTTTTTTTGTACATAAGTCAATTTATGAAATAACCTTCCTTACTACCGCGGGTGAGGAGTATGCGGAATTTATTTAAGGACTTGGTGCATTTGATAATAAGTAGTATTCCGAAGATTTACTTATTTAATATAAAAAAAGCCCATCGATATCGACAGGCTTGTGTAAAAAATTAAGTTGCGTTTGTTAGATCACTCGTACCTGAACTGCATTTAATCCTTTTTTTCCTTGTTCTAGCTCGAACTCTACTTCATCTCCTTCGCGAATTTCGTCAACTAAGCCGGTTGCGTGTACAAAGTGTTCGGTTTGTGAATCATTTTCTGTAATGAAACCAAAACCTTTAGCGTCATTAAAGAACTTAACTGTTCCTTTAGTCATAATAAATAATAATTAATTAATAAGCGGCAAAGGTAGTGTTAATTAACTCCCCGGCACCGACTTTTAGGAAAAATTGTGAAAATTACCGCGTAATTACTAGAATTGGTATTTTATTGTGAGTACATAATTTCCGCTTCCCGACGCAAAACTGATATCCAAGGGAGGATCCTGGTATTTTGAAGTGAACATGTACGTACTGCTTAAACCCACCGTAGCACCGGCCAATACATCCCAATAATCATGGTAACCATCCGGGCCTTCCACTCTGCTCACGGCTACTATGCCCGCCAGCACATACGCAGCCCAACCGTATTCCCAACCGTAACGACGCTGAATAAAAGACGCTCCGCTAAAGGCGGATGCTGTATGACCACTGGGAAACGCATCGTATTGATGACGGCCTTCTGGCCTGCGTTTTGCAATTAGGTATTTTAAAGAATAGGTTAGTGCCAAAGTAGTGCCATAAGAAAAGACCAATTGTTTAGTACCTTCATAATCTCCTTTGATAAGCGTGATCATTCCGGCACCAATGGGTAAGGCAATCTGCAACACGTCTCCTGTTCCTTCGAGAATGAATTCCCACTGCTCATGACCTCCATCGTTAGCAATGATCGGGGTTTGCGCATGTGAAATATTAAAGAAAGTCAAAGGAATGACGATATAGGCTATATATGCAAGTTTATTGCGCATACAAAGATGAGCTAGTTAAGTTGATATAGTATATAACGCACAAAGCAAGAAAAACTTATGAAAGGACGCTAACCAGGAACCGGTTCATTAGCTTATAATGTATCATTATTCATCTAAGAGATATAATTCCAAATATTCCTGTACTTTGCCAGTTGGGCGTATGTAAACTTAATGGGATTGTTCTCTGTTTTCTCGAGATTAGGATCATCTCTTAAAGTTTGAAAAGCATACGATCTTGCGATCTTCAATATCTCGCCATCTTTTATTATATCTGCAATTCGAAGGTTTAGGACACCACTTTGTTGTGTACCCATGATATCACCGGGGCCTCTTAATTTCAAATCTGTTTCGGCGATCTCAAAGCCGTCATTGGTGCGCACCATCGTTTCCAGTCTTGTGCGGGCATCATGAGATAGTTTATGTCCGGTCATCAGGATGCAGTAGCTTTGTTCCGCACCTCGGCCGACGCGGCCGCGAAGTTGGTGTAATTGCGATAATCCAAATCTTTCTGCACTTTCTATTACCATAACCGATGCGTTTGGAACGTCAACACCAACTTCAATGACGGTGGTGGCCACCATGATCTGGGTTTCTCCCTTTACAAATCGATTCATTTCATAATCCTTATCGGCGGATTTCATTTTTCCGTGCACTATGGAAACCTGATATTCTGGCATTGGAAATTCACGAACTATACTTTCATATCCATCCATCAGATCCTTATAATCCAGGGCCTCGCTTTCCTGAATTAATGGGTAGACAATATACACTTGTCTGCCCTTTGAAATTTCATCTTTGAGGAAGCGAAAAACCTTCAATCGATTTGCATCAAATCGATGTACCGTTTTAATCGATTTTCTACCTGGCGGAAGTTCGTCAATTATACTAATATCAAGGTCGCCATAAACACTCATAGCCAGGGTGCGTGGAATAGGGGTAGCTGTCATCACAAGAATGTGCGGGGGGCGTTCATTTTTATGCCATAACTTACTTCTCTGGGCAACTCCAAACCGATGTTGTTCGTCGATAATCGCAATCCCTAAATTATTGAATTTTACCTTGTCTTCGAGAAGTGCATGAGTACCAATAAGGACTTGAAGAGAGCCATTTTCAAGATTTTCATGAATTTTTCTTCTATTTGAAGTACTGGTTGAACCAGTGAGTAATGAAATACTGATATTGAGATTATTACACCATTTAAATAAACTATTATAGTGCTGAACTGACAAAATTTCAGTTGGAGCCATTAAACAGGCCTGATAACCGTTGTCAAGGCCTATTAACATTGACATAAAGGCCACAACTGTCTTTCCGCTGCCCACATCTCCCTGTAGTAGTCTGTTCATTTGTGCCTGACTGCCAACATCTTTGCGAATTTCTTTGATCACCCGCTTTTGTGCATCGGTTAAATTAAAAGGTAAATACGATTTAAAAAATGAGTTGAAGTAGTCCCCTACTTCAGAAAATAGGTACCCTTTAATTTTAGTTTTATGGATTAAATTTTTACGTAAAAGCTGCAGTTGGATATAGAATAATTCTTCAAATTTTAATCGGTACTGAGCTCTTGCCAAAAGGGATGCGTTTTTGGGAAAATGGATGTTGAAAAGCGCTTCATTTTTGGGCAGTAATTTTAGGCTGTCAAGGATCGGTTTTGACAGGCTTTCTACGAAGGCATTTTGAGCTTCGGAAAACAACTGTTGCATTAGTTTGTTGACCACGCGATTTGTGATACCCCGGGTACTGAGTTTTTCGGTAGATGGATAAACAGGTTGCATTGCAGACCGAAGACTTTTTTCATGCTCTTTTACCAATTCCATTTCGGGATGAGGCATTGAAAAATGATCATTGAACCAATTTGCCCGTCCGAAGATCACGTAAGGCTCATTTAATTTTAAATTCTCCCGAATCCATTTCTGACCCCTGAACCAAACAAGTTCCATTGTACCTGTTTCATCAGTGAAGGTCGCTACTAATCGTTTTCCGCGTTTTTGTTCAACGGTTTTGATATGGGTGATCTTACCAATAATCTGAACTTCCGCATTCGTTTTTTGCAGTTCCGCGATCTTGTAATAGCGCGTTCTGTCGAGGTATCGGTTAGGAAACAGGTTAATAAGGTCCTGAAACGTATGAATTCCCAGCTCCTTTTTCAGCAGATCTGCCCTGTTGGGGCCTACGCCTTTCAAAAATTCTATGGGAGTTTGGAGAAAATTGGGATTCATAGAACGAATTTAGTCATTTCGTCTGAAGATTGTCGTTTCTCTCTATACGGTTTGTTCGCAGTTGTTTGTCATTTCGACCGCAGGGAGAAATCTCATCATGTTGCGATTCTGAATATTTGTTGATTCAAAGATTCCCATTTCGGATTAAACGCTATTATTAATTCGTGTTTCTTAGATCTCTTCCATTTCTTTATTTCTTTCTCCCTTTTAAGAGCAGCTAAAGGTTCAGTAAATTGCTCGTAGTATACCAAATAATAACAATTGTACTTTCCGGCGAAACTCTTCCTGGCATTCATACTATCAAAATAATGCTGTGCGATCCTGCGTTGCATAATATTCGTAATACCAGTATAAAGTGCGGTTCGATACTGATTGGAAACAATATAGACAATATAACTTTTCATGAATAAAGAAATACGGGGAGTGGAAAGCAGGTTATTAAAGTTATCAAAAATTCTTAAGGATGGAATTTCTCATTCGTTCCTCCTTCGTATTTAGAGAGCTATTAGTGAGATTTCTCATTCGTTCCTCCTTCGAAATGACTAAATTTGGCAAAACAATTGCAGCTGTTTTCTACATGAGACAAATTCTAATACTCCTCTTCTTCTTTTATCCCATTGGTGGTGTAGCTCAGCAAACCGATGTTGTCGACTTTCTTGAAATTCGAGCAAATCTTACGGTGATACCATTCCAAAAAAGCATTGAAGGGGGCATCCACCTCAAATTTAGAACTTTGAAAGATGTTGATTCGGTATATCTCGATGCGGTAAATATGGAAAAAACCTCTCTAGATATAGATTATCGAAGTGTTAAGGTGGAAACTAGCAATGATAAATTTTGGTTAATTGGCAAGTTTAAAAAGAATCAGGAATACAAGACTTCCTTTTCGTACCAAGCCTATCCCCAACAGACCCTGTATTTTACAGACGACCAAATCTGGACCCAAGGGCAGGGAAAGTACACTTCGCATTGGCTACCATCAATCGATGATATGAATGATAAGATCGAATTCGATCTGAATATAGCAGTTCAGGGAAGAGAGAACGAAATCATATCGAATGGTACACTTGCGAATATGCAATTTGCTGGCGATATGAAAGCTGCGGAGTATCAAATGAATCACCCCATGTCAAGCTATCTCGCGGCTCTCGTCATTGGGGATTTCAGAAAAAAAGAGATTACCTCCGCCTCGGGAATACCTATTGAGCTGTATTACAAACCTGAGGACTCTCTAAAAGCAGAACCTACCTACCGTTACACAAAGGAGATCTTCGATTTCCTGGAAACTGAAATCGGGATACCTTATCCGTGGCAGAACTACAAACAGGTGCCTGTTCGAGATTTTCTATATGCTGGAATGGAAAATACTACGGCTACGATCTTCTCCGAAGCTTTTGTAGTGGATTCTATAGGTTTTAATGATAGAAATTATGTCAATGTAAATGCTCATGAGTTAGCGCACCACTGGTTTGGAAACCTGGTTACGGAAACATCGGGCTCTCATCACTGGCTGCAGGAAGGCTTTGCCACTTATTATGCACATCTCGCGGAAAAGGAACTTTTTGGTGACGATTATTTTTACTGGATGTTGTACCAGAGTGCGGAGCAACTGAAGGAACTAAGCGATGCAGGCAAAGGTGAATCTCTGTTGAATCCTGAAGCGTCTTCGCTCACCTTTTATGAAAAAGGTGCCTGGGCATTGCATATCTTGCGCGAGCTGATAGGAGATGATGCATTCAAATCAGCTATTCGATCTTACCTCGAAAAGTATAAATATCGAAATGTATCTACCGAAGACTTTCTCGCCGAAGTACGGGCTTCCACGGCCATAGATATTTCTCAATGGGAAGCGGATTGGCTGAATCAGTCAGCTTTTAAGGCCATGCAAGCATTTAATTCACTTTCGAAATCGGATTTCATGGATCGGTATTTTCAGGTATCATCGCTCCGGTCAGGACCTGTATCTCAAAAGATCGATGCATTACGAAATGCCATCGAAAGTAATAATGATTTTATAGGCCAGGAAGCCGTGTATCAACTTTCAGGGGAAGATAGATTTGTGACCCATTTCTTATACGAAAAGGCCTTGGATAGTGATAATCTTTATATCAGACAGGCTGTTGCCGTATCTATGGATGGAGTTTCGGAAAGACTTAAAGAAAAATATGAAGGGCTTCTTCATGATAAGAGCTATTTAACTATTGAAACAGCATTATACAATTTATGGAGCTCCTTTCCTGATGACAGGGAGCGTTATTTAAATGATACCGAAAGAATAATTGGTTTTCAGGATAAGAATGTACGTCAGTTATGGCTTGCATTGGCGATCATTACCGAAGGGTATCGTACAAATGAAAAAACCGACTTTGTGAAGGAACTTCGGAATTATACCGGCAGCGATTATAGTTTCGAAATCCGGCAAAAAGCTTTTAACTACATCAACGATTTGGGATTGTATGATGACGTTGTAATTGATAATCTTATCCAGGCCTCGGTGCATCATAATTGGAGGTTTCGAAATGCCTCGCGCAAAATGCTTTCCGGGAAAATGAAAGATTCGGATATCCGAGAAACTATAGAAGCAAAATTGGATCAGTTTTCAGAAAAAGAAAAGCAATTCCTAAATTCCAAATTAAAAACAGAATGAGAGCAATGGTAATATCCGGTGGTGGGAGCAAGGGTGCCTTTGCGGGTGGGGTGGCCCAGTACCTAATGATGGAAAAAGGGTATGATTATAATCTTTTTGTTGGAACCTCGACCGGAAGTCTGCTTATTTCCCACCTTGCGCTAAACAAACTTGAAAAGATCAAAAAAGTATACACTTCTGTCGATCAGAAAGATATTTTTAGTCACAGGCCATTCGTGGTCAAAAAAGGGAAACACGGGGAGAAGGAGATAGCTATTGCTCACTTTAGAGTACTTCGGAATTTCTTCAGGGGGAGTAAGACATTCGGAGAGAGTTATAATTTACGCCGCCTTATTTCGAATACGCTGACTCGGAAAGAATTTGAAGAGCTAAAAGAGAGTGACAAGGAAGTTGTAGTCACTGTTTCCAATTTGTCTATGAACCAGGTGGAGTATAAATCGGTTAATGATTTCAGTTACAGTGATTTCTGTGATTGGATATGGATCTCATGTAATTATATTCCGTTTATGAGTCTTGTAAAGAAAGATTTCAATGAATATGCCGATGGCGGATTCGGAAGTATGGTGCCTATTGAGGAAGCGATCAACCGCGGTGCCACCATAGTAGATGTAATCATCCTGGAAACTGAAGTTACGCATTATAACAGGATGCCATCCAGAAATCCGTTCTCACTGCTCACAAATATGCATGCATATATGCTCGACAGGGTAGAAAAACAAAATATTCGAATTGGGAAATTTGTAGCGGGTCACCATGACGCGGTGATTAATTTCTATTATACCCCTACGGTGTTAACCACTAATTCCCTCATTTTCGACCATAAACAAATGACTAATTGGTGGGATAGCGGATTTAAGCATGCTATGAATCAGGATCAGGAAACCAGTGAGATCCACCCTAATGATGCTTAGAACAGTTCCGAGACTTCTTTTTTAATATAGGCAAGTGCCTTTTGTGATGGAGTGATCTCTTCCATAAAATTCCGTAGCAAATACTCCCTCATTTCATCGGCTCCCCCGTCTTTTTCATGCATAGCTGCTTGCCGGATCACATGAATGGTCGCATTTTTAGCCGCGTTCACCAAATTCCAGCATTCCGGGGTCACATATATCTGTTGGGTAACATTGTGTTCAAATTCCTGTTCGATATTGTTAATAAGCAGGGTTTCGTACTTCTCAATTTCATCAGAGAACGGTTTTACCCGAATTAAAAGTTTATTCGGGTCTAAGCGCTCCATAAGCAGCGTAATTCGTTCATACGCCTGTAAACGCATGGGTAGCACCTTATTCTGGGCCTCCTTTTGAATTAGATAACGCCGGCGCCCCTCTTCATTCGAGGTATGGCCTTTAAAGAAATAATAAGCTATCACTCCAACAACTATTGCTGGCAGCAGGTAGGCCACATAGCCTAAGATTTGAGACATTTCTTCCATTTTCGGTAGGTTTTAAATATTAATAACGTACTTCATTTTTTTCAATTGCCCTTTGGACAATGTTTTTTGCTTCCTTTGGCTGATAGTTTCCGCCCAAATATTGACATTTCAAATAATTTTCAACACTCTTAAGGGGAACTTTCGTTTTTTGATAACCAAACGAATTGCTTAAAGTTTTAAGCAAGTTACGATCTCCAAGGCTAAATTCTACGTCCTCCATAGTAATTTGAGACGGATGCTCGTACCCGCACGCATGCGTAATTTCCAGTAATTCTTTTCTGAAGTTCTTAAAATAAAAATGAGTCCGCCTGGCTTTATCCTTGATATTTATTCCACGCTGGCGCCATTTATTCTGGGTAGCCACACCACTGGGGCAGTGGTTATTATGACAGATCTGAGCCTGAATACAGCCCACCGCCATCATGGCTTCACGCGCCACATTAATACAATCCGCACCCATTGCAAACGCCATTGCGGCCTTAGCGGGGAACCCTAGTTTTCCGCTCCCGATGAAAACAGTTTTTTCACATAGGCCATGATTCTGAAATATCTTATACACATCGCTAAACCCAAAGACCCACGGTAGTGCAACATGATCTGCAAAACTGGGAGGAGCAGCTCCCGTACCTCCTTCGCCTCCATCCACAGTAATGAAATCTGGCCCTTTACCACTATGCTTCATTTTAGTTGCCAGTTCTTCCCAGCTGTCTAGTTTTCCAACCGCCGATTTGATCCCGACAGGTAATCCGGTGGCTTCGGCTATCGCCTCAATGAAATCGATTAATCCATCAATACCATCAAAAGCACTATGAGTAGGAGGGGAGAGGACATCCTTCCCTTTTTCAACACCTCGAATATTCGCTATCTCATGGGTTATCTTAGCTGCCGGAAGCACACCGCCCTTTCCTGGTTTGGCTCCCTGGGATAGTTTGACTTCAATGGCCCTAACCTGGGGATTGTCTCTTACCAATCGCTTCATTTTCTCCATGCTGAAGTTTCCTTCAGAATCCCTCACTCCAAAATATCCTGTACCAAAATGGAAAATCACATCCCCACCGGTACAGTGATAAGGTGATAAGCCACCTTCACCAGTATTGTGATAAGCATGCGCCATCTGGCAACCGCGGTTCAACGATTCGATCGCGCGGGCTGAGAGAGAACCGAAGCTCATCGCAGACACATTAATCACCGAGGCTGGTCGATACGGCCTTTTTCTTCTTCCTTCTCCCATGATCTTTGCGCATGGAACAAAATAAGGGTCATTACTGTTTGGGTGATCTGTAGGAAGCTTGTAAGGAAGCATGGCATTATTGATAAAAATGTAGTTCGGCTTATAGAAATCGCGATCACTGCCGAATCCTTCATAATTATTTTCATTTTTGGCTGAAGCATATATCCACCCTCTTTCAATCCGGTTAAAAGGAAGCTCTTCCCTATTGTTAGCAACGATATATTGACGCATTTCAGGTCCTATACTTTCCAGCATATATCGAATATGACCTACTATAGGGAAATTATGCTGAATCGTGTGTCGTTTATTGAAAAATATATCCCTAATAGCGATCAGCGCTAAGACAATAAGAACCCAGGCCCACCAGGGAACCGACTTCAACGCCTCGAGAAATGCTTCCATTTAATTCGCGTTTAAATAATCTAATGAAATTTGAGTCATAACTTTTACTCCTAAGAGTAACCCGGAATCATCTATCATGAAATCAGGGGTGTGATGTGGATAGGGAGTAGTATTTCCTGGGGTCATTCCTCCGAGGAAAAAATAAAATCCCGGCACAATCTCCTGAAAATAGGAGAAATCCTCACCACCTGTGGTTGCTTTCATTGTTATTATATTTTCCGCTCCCGCTATATCCTGAAGTGTAGGTAACATTTGTGCAGTGAGTTCGGGATCGTTATAAGTAATCACCGTATTGTTCTGCCATTCTATTGTTGCTTCACCCCCATAGGCCTTTGCAATATCACGGGCCATTTCATTCATGCGTCTCATAATGAGTTCTCTCATCTTTGGATCGAGGGTTCTCACCGTACCTATCATTTCGGCACTTTCGGGTATGATATTGAATCGTACGCCGCTGGTTATCTTACCCACAGTAATAACGGCCGCTTCTTCTACCAACGGTGATTCACGGCTGATAATAGTTTGAAATCCGTCGATAATCTTTGCCGATATAAGTATGGGGTCCACTCCTGACCATGGAGCAGATCCGTGTGTTTGTTTCCCCTTAACCGTTACTACAAAGCGCTCTACTGCCGCCATTGTGCCACCGCTTTTGTATTTAATCGTTCCCACCGGTGTCCCGGAATTTATGTGAAGTCCGAATATGGCATCCACATCCGGATTTTTAAGCACCCCTTCCTTGATCATAAGTTTGGCACCTCCTTCTTCTCCTGGTGGCGGTCCTTCTTCTGCTGGTTGAAAGATAAATTTCACAGTGCCCCTGATTTTATCCTTGTTCTTCGAAAGCACGTCCGCTACTCCCATTAATATAGCAATGTGAGTGTCATGTCCGCAGGCATGCATCACCCCGGTTTCGGTATTGAGAAAAGTCGACTTTACTTCGCTTTTAAAGGGCAGATCGTTACGCTCGGTGACTGGCAGGCCATCTATATCGGCTCTTAAGGCCACTACTTTTCCTGGCATATCCCCTTTGAGAATACCTACGACCCCGGTTTTAGCTATCCCTGTTTGCACCTCCATACCAAGCGAACGAAGATGTGATTCTATTTTCTTAGCGGTATTGAATTCGCGATTGGAAAGTTCCGGATTCTGATGAAAATACCGGCGCCAATCCAATACCTGTTGCTCGATGCTTTCAATGTCGGTTAAGACAGATTTGTCCATTTGAGCCTGAGCATAGCCTACAACGAACAGGACCAGTAAAAAGAAGATATTACGTATCATAAATTAAATTAGTTCGGCTAAAGATAACTGATTTTCAATAAAACGAAAACAGCTTATAATTGTTTATAATTTATGATTTCCTGAATGAAAAAATCCTTGTAAATTCAGTATTTTTCGACTTCAGAAATTCTTCGGTTTGCAATCATATTTGGAACAACTTAATGACGCACAATTAGCACCTGTCCTCCAGAAGGAAGGTGCCATGATCGTTATTGCAGGTGCGGGATCTGGAAAGACAAGAGTGCTCACCTACCGAATCGCCTATCTGATGTCTCAGGGTGTGGACCCCTTTAATATCCTTGCCTTAACGTTCACGAACAAAGCTGCACGGGAGATGAAGAAGCGAATTGCCCAGATCGTTGGAAATAGCGAAGCTAAAAATCTGTGGATGGGGACTTTTCATAGCATTTTTGCCAAAATTTTGAGGTTTGAAGCAGATAAGCTTGGCTATCCATCTAATTTCACTATTTATGATACACAGGACTCTCAAAGTGTGATTCGCAGTATCATTAAGGAGATGCAGTTGGATAAGGATATTTACAAGTATAAACAGGTCTATTCCAGGATATCATCGTTCAAGAATAGTTTGATCACTGTGAAAGCTTACTTTAATAACCCTGAACTTCAAGAGGCAGATGCCATGGCAAAGATACCCAGACTTGGAGATATTTATCAGGCTTATGTTGATAAATGCTTCAAAGCCGGTGCCATGGATTTTGACGACCTGCTATTAAAAACCAATGAACTCCTGAACCGCTTCCCCGATGTTCTGGCCAAATATCAGAATCGATTCCGATATATCCTGGTCGATGAGTATCAGGACACGAATCATAGTCAGTATTTAATCGTGAAGGCTTTAAGTGACCGTTTTCAGAATATATGTGTGGTTGGAGATGATGCCCAGAGCATATATGCTTTCCGTGGCGCTAATATCAATAACATTCTGAATTTTCAAAAGGATTATGACGATGTACGGGTGTATAGGCTGGAACAGAATTATCGTTCTACAAAGAACATTGTAAATGCCGCAAATAGCATAATTGAAAAGAATAAACAACGACTTGAAAAAGTTGTTTGGACTGCGAACGATGAGGGAAATAAGATTTTAGTGAATCGCACGATGACCGATGGTGATGAAGGTCGATTCGTGGCTAGCTCCATCTTCGAAAACTCAATGAGTAATCAGCTGAGGTTCGATTCTTTTGCGGTATTATACAGGACCAATGCGCAATCCCGGGCTATTGAGGACGCTCTACGCAAAAAAGATATACCCTACAGGATCTATGGCGGACTTAGTTTTTATCAGCGTAAGGAGATAAAGGATGTGCTGGCTTATTTGCGACTGGTGTTGAATCCAAAAGATGAAGAAGCCCTGAAACGTATTATCAATTACCCGACACGTGGTATTGGACAAACAACGGTGGACAGGCTTATTGTTGCAGGTAGTCATTACGATAGATCGATGTTCGAGGTGATGAAACACATCGATAAGATCGATCTTAAGATCAATAAAGGAACTCAGGCAAAGCTTCAGAATTTTGTTACGATGATTGAGAGTTTCCAGGTGTTAAATGAAGGATATGACGCCTTTCAAATAGCCGAGCATGTGACTAAGAAGACGGGTTTGGTTCAGGAACTAAAAAAAGACGGCACTCCGGAGGGCATAGCGCGTATTGAAAATATTGAGGAGTTACTGAACGGGATGCGAGATTTTGTAGAGGAGCAGAAGGAGCTGGCAGATACTACCGGATCACTGGCCGAGTTCCTCGAAGATGTCGCCCTCGCGACCGATCTTGATAATGAAAAAGGCGATGAGAACCGGGTAGCATTAATGACGGTTCATCTTGCCAAAGGCCTCGAATTTCCCTATGTCTATATTGTTGGGATGGAAGAAGATCTGTTTCCTTCGGCCATGAGTATGAATACACGTTCGGAAATTGAAGAAGAGCGGCGATTATTTTACGTAGCACTAACCAGGGCAGAGAAACAGGCATACCTTACGTATACGCAAAGCAGATACAGATGGGGGAAGCTAATTGATGCAGAACCAAGCAGGTTTATCGAAGAGATCGAAGAGCAATTCCTGGATTATCTAACCCCAATTACAGAGAATAGGTTCAAACCCTTGATCGATACCGACATTTTTGGAGAAGTGGATAAGAGCAAACTCCGTTTGCGAAAACCAAAGGTAGGATCGCCACCTAAAGGCCCTACGGAGGCTCAGCTTCGGAAACTTCGCAGATTAAAACCTGTAAGCAGTGATACCGATAAGAATTTCGACCCAGCCAAGGCAAATCTATCAGAAGGAACAATTGTGGAACACGTTCGCTTCGGTAAAGGAAAAATCCTAACTATAGAAGGAGTAGGTGCTGATACCAAAGCAGAAATACTCTTTGAAAACGGAGGCTTGAAAAAATTACTTTTACGTTTTGCGAAGCTTAATGTTCTTGATTCTTAATCCATAATATTTTTTGAAAAATACGTATCTTAGGGTATGGCCGAATTGATCCGTATATACGAAGAGAACCCGAATCCGAAAGACGTCAAAAAAGTCGTCGATATCATACGTCGTGGGGGTCTGGTTATTTATCCCAGTGATACGGTTTATGCCCTTGGGTGCGATATTACAAATAACAAGGCCATGGAAAGATTGGCTAAAATTAAAGGGGTTAAGCCCGATAAGGCGAAATTTTCATTTATCTGTGAAGATCTAAGTAACCTTTCCGATTATGTGCGGCAGATCGATAATGTAACTTTCAAAATATTAAAACGTGCCTTGCCGGGCCCATATACTTTTGTGCTTCCCGGTAATAATAAGTTGCCAGCTGTATTTAAGAAAAAGAAGGAAGTCGGAATAAGAGTTCCCGATAATGAGATCGCCAGAGCACTGGTGCGTGAATTGGGCCGTCCCATAGTTTCAACTTCTATCAAAGATGAAGATGAAGTTATAGAATACACTACAGATCCTGAATTGATCTTCGAAAAATGGGAAAAGCTGGTCGATGTGGTCGTGGATGGAGGGTTTGGAGGAAATATACCTTCCACCGTGATCGATCTTACAGGGGATGAACCCTTACTTATTAGGGAAGGAAAGGGGAGCCTTGAAATATAGGATTAATCGAAAGGCAGCAAATCCGGTTCCATATACTTTTCTTTAGCTTCATCCGAATCAAAAATATTGAACGCGTAATGATATCCCAATAGCTCCTTAAAGTCGAATTTCAATCTCGGAACTTCTTCAATAAAATCCTTGAAAGTTTGCGACTCTGAGTCCAGCATAAAATGATACACAGCCCTGACTGCCGCAACGGTTACCGTTGTATTATATTTTGTTCGCTCGCCGTGCGAGCTGGTGAATTCCTCTAATTGGTGCGTGACATTTTTTATAGCCTGTTGTAGTCCGTATTTATATAAGTGGATCCAGGCCAGTCGAAGATGGGCCTCGTGTGTAAAATAGCTTGGGTGGAGCAAGCAATATTTAAACTGTTTTTCGAAGGCTTCGTCGGTAAAGCGATAATGTGCTTCCATATGTTAGGTACTTATTATATTGGTTGTTTTTAAGAGCTGATGATTCTTCCGGGCCGGGCAAGCGATTACCTGGAATAAGCCGGTCAACGATATAACAGACGAATAATCAGCAAATCTGTTACACTGATTTATCAATAAAAAAAACCCGAACTGTTGTTCGGGTTTTTTCATATGATTAATTGAATTTTAGTTGCCTTCTTCGGCAGCTAATGTTTCAAGTTCTTCTTCGATCATGGTATAGAACTGATCGATCTTCGGAAGTACCAAAATCTTTGTTCTACGGTTTATTGATCTGTTTTCAGCCGTATTATTATCCACCAATGGCACAAACTCACCGCGTCCGGCAGCGATCAATTGTGATGGCTTCACACCTAACTCCTGAAGTTTACGCACGACAGCTGTGGAGCGCTTCACACTAAGATCCCAGTTGTCTAAAAGTACACCACTCTTGTAAGGAACAGAATCGGTATGACCCTCCACCATAGCTTCGAAATCGGGTTTCCCGTTAATAACGACTGCTACCTTACCGAGAATCTCGTTCGCTCGAGTAGAGAGTTTGTAAGATCCGGTTCTAAATAGCACCTTATCTGATAGCGAAATATAAACTACTCCTTTTTCAACATTAATTTCGATATCCGGATCGTTCAGGCCAACTTCGCGCTTCAGGCTGGTGACCAGTGCTAAGGTAACACTGTCCTTTTTGTTCAGTGCATCCTGCAATCTGGATATCTTCAGATCTTTTTCTTTAAGACTTTCCAGGGATTTTTCGAGGTTTGTCGCACCTTGTTGTGTTAACATGGTGAGGTCTTTAGAGCTTTGGATAAGATCCTGATTCGTTTTACGCATGTCTGCCAACCGTTCTTCCAAAGACTGCACTCGTGTGAGGGCTGCCGCTTTATCGGTTAAGCAACTGTTAAGTTTTACGGTCGCAGTATTAAGCAGGTCCTGCGTTTCCTTTTGCTTTGCTTCAAGTTCGGCATACTGTTTTTTCGATACACAAGACGAAAATAACAGGCCTACACAGGTGGCAAATATTAAAAGCTTTTTCATGTTAAGATTGTTTTATTTGGTTATTCAAAATTATGAATTCGTTGACCTCTGAGGCAGTACTTAACAATTATTTAAGTAAAAATTATCAGAGCTCGTTAAAGTTACGTTTTTTTGAAATATAGTACTTCCAAACTATCGATTTTATTTTAGAGTAAGTGAGGTTTGTAGCATGTTTCTTACGTTTTTTCAGGAATAAAGGGAATAGAGAATAAAAACTAAAGTGTGCCTTGAGAATCGCAATAAAATGATAACCCTTCCCTTGTAGCAAGAACATCAAACCGGCAATGCCGTCCAATACCAGCCGCTGAAAAATAATTCCATAAACCTTAACCCCCTTGACATTTTTCAAAAGCATGAGAAGCGTGTTTCTGAAATTATAGAATGTTTTCCTGGGATTGGAAGCTTTAAGCGTACCACCGCCAAGATGATAAACCACACTATTTCCAATATACATAACGGAACTTCCTGTGGCTTGCAGCCTCCAGCATAGATCGATCTCCTCCTGGTGGGCAAAAAAATCTTCATCAAAACCCCCTGCTTCTCCGTAGGAATTCCTGCGAACAAATAAACAAGCACCGGTAGCCCAGAATATTTTCGCAGTATCATCATATTGACCATGATCGGTTTCAATTGTATTAAAAATACGGCCCCGGCAATAAGGATAACCCAGCTTATCTATAAATCCACCCCCGGCACCTGCGTATTCAAATTTGCTTTTATTTTGATAGTCGAGAATCTTCGGCTGAGCTGCTGCCAGGTCAGGATCTTTCTGAAATAATGAAATAGCTGGATTTAACCAGCCTTCAGTCACTTCCACATCACTATTCAACAGAACAAATAAGTCTTCGTCCAGGTTTCTCAAAGCATCATTATACCCTTTTGCATAACCTCCGTTAACTTTATTCCGAATGATCTTAACCGAAGGATAATTTTCAGAAACAAAAGAAACAGACTCGTCTGTTGAGGCGTTGTCCGCAACATATACAGTAGCTTCCGAAGAATATCTCACTACGGAAGGTAAAAATTGTTCGAGCAGAGATCTGCCATTCCAATTCAAAATAACAACAGCTACAGTCATCAACACAAAGTAAAGAGATTATTTCTTATCATAAGGTGGCAGTTCCTTTAAAAAATGATATCGGGACTCATCATAATCCATAATACAATAGTAATGGGTCAGGCCATTGGTCACCATGAGATAACTGGCCTGTAACACAAAATTATATCGCGCCACCTGGTCGAATGTTTCCTGGGAAATAGATATTTTTGGTGCCTTGCATTCTACTATTAGGTGAATGCTGCCGTCGGGTTTGAATACAACAATATCGTATCTTTTGGTAGTGCTATGTACCTTTATTTGTTTTTCTACATTTATTAATGATAGAGGAAAATTTAATTGGTGATGTAAGAATTGAACACAATGCTGGCGCACCCATTCTTCCGGAGTTAGAACCACGAATTTTTTTCGAACAACATCAAAGATCAACGGTTTGTTTTCCCTATTTTTGAAACGAAATTTATAGCTCGGGAAATTCAGTGGCTGCATGGGACAAAGGTAATAATTCGCTACTTATATAAGCTATAGCAATTGAACGAATTAGCTTGATTCAGAGACAATACCGATAAAAAATGCCTTTAGAGAAAACCAAACAAATTATAGCCGATATTCAACAGGGAAAGATCGCACCTATTTATTTCCTGATGGGCGAGGAGCCCTATTATATTGACGGTATTAGCGATTTTATTGAGGATACTGTCCTTTCTCAAGAAGAGCGCAGTTTTAACCAGATCATTCTTTATGGCAGAGATGTAAGTATAGATGATATAGTGAGTAGCGCCAAGCGATACCCCATGATGGCAGAGCGGCAGGTTGTGATCGTAAAGGAAGCCCAGGATCTGTCCAGAACCATAGATAATTTATTGCCGTATGCCGAAAACCCTCAGCCCAGTACAGTTTTGGTGATCTGTTATAAATACAAAAAGTTGGATGCCCGCAAGAAGTTATCTAAGACAATTCAAAAAACCGGTGTTTTGTTTGAAAGCAAAAAACTATATGAAAATCAAGTACCGGATTGGATTCGCCGTGTCCTGGCGGGCAAGGGTTATACTATTTCACCCAAAGCATCACAAATGCTTACCGAGTTTCTAGGGAATGATCTGGGAAAGGTAAATAATGAACTTGAAAAGCTTCAACTCATTCTGCCACCGGGTTCGCAAATTACGCCACAATTAATAGAGGAAAACATCGGGATAAGTAAGGACTTCAATAATTTCGAACTTCAGAATGCGATTGGATCCAGAGATATAAAAAAGGCATTTACTATTGTACAGTATTTTGGTCAGAATCCTAAGAATCATCCGCTTGTAATGACAGTAGCCTTGTTATACAACTTCTTTTCAAAATTATTGAAATACCACGCCCTGGATAATCCGGCAAATGCAGCGCGGGAATTAGGAGTGAGTCCATATTTTATTCAGGATTATCAAACCGCGGCGTTAAATTATCCCATGAAAAAAGTTAGTGGGATCATTTCAGCCATCAGAGAGATAGATATGAAAAGCAAAGGAGTTGGAGGTGCGAACATACCCCAGAGTGATCTTTTCAAAGAGCTACTGATCAGGATCTTTGATTAACCGTTTTGGAAGTACCTAATTCTATTTCTTATCCACAGAAAATTTACCGGCACCTACCAAAGCGATAACCAGGAAAGCGAATCCAAATAATAAGGCCTTCTCCTTGTTGGCAAACGGGTCATCGGCGTGTACAATAAATGCTGCAACAAACATCGTGATCATTGCCGGAATTGCTGCCAGCCTTGTTTTAAACCCAATAATTATAAGTAACGGGCAGATAACTTCCCCTATAATGGCAAGAATTTTAGTGAGGGTTGCTCCAACTCCTATGGGATCTCCAAAACCGAAATCTCCCTGGAGCACTTCCAGTAGTTTTGGAATTCCGTGAACAAGCATTAATCCGGAAGCACTAATACGCAAAACCAGCAAGCCTAAATGATGAGTAGAAGTCATAAGTTTATCAAATTTGATTTATTAGCGGTTAAAAGTAATAAAACGAATCGATTTTACAATTTAGCTGTATTTTTACAACATAATTTATCATTCATGTCTAAAGTCAAAGCCTGGGTCTCAGCAGCACGTTTAAGAACGCTGCCGCTGTCCGTTTCTGGAATTATTGCAGGTAGTGCCTCAGCCTATGCCGGAGACTCTTTCAGGTCCCCCGTTTTTATATTAGCAATTGCCACCACGCTGGGATTTCAGATACTTTCCAACTTCGCCAATGATTACGGGGATGGAGTAAAAGGTACTGATAACAAAGATAGAGTTGGCCCTGCCAGGGCATTACAAAGCGGTTTGTTAAAAGCAAAAGAGTTAAAACGAGGCATGATCATTACATCGGCAATTACATTATTGCTGGCCAGTATGCTGATCTATGCGGCTTTTGGGAAAGATAATTTCCTCTTATCCTTTATTTTCTTCAATCTTGGAATTGCTGCCATTATTGCTGCTATTACATATACGGTTGGCACTTCGGCGTATGGTTATCGCGCTTTAGGGGATCTGTTTGTGTTTGTTTTCTTCGGAATGGTAGGCGTAATGGGGTGTTATTTTCTGTATACACAGAACCTGGGCGAGCTAATAATTTTGCCCGCTATTACTATTGGACTGTTAAGTACCGCGGTGCTCAACCTGAACAATATGAGGGACCGCATAAGTGATTCCAAAGTAAATAAAAACACCCTTGCTGTGATTCTTGGGGGGAAGAGAGTAAAATATTATCACGCCTTTCTTATTTTTTTTGCATTCATCTCGGCCTCTTTGTATATCTGGATAAGTTTTACGGAATGGCAATATTTTATACCTCTGGTTGCCTTTGTACCATTGTTCCTGAATGTGATCAAGGTTTTTAAAACAGAAGATGCTACGAAGTTGGATCCGGAATTAAAAAAAGTTGCGCTCAGCACTTTTCTTTTTGCACTTTTGTTATTTGCAATGAATTTCATTTAGAAGTATCTTACCATAAAATTATTAATCATGAAAATCACATTTTACGGTCAGAATAGCCTTGGTTTAGAAGTCTCCGGAAAAAACATCATAGTAGATCCATTCATCAGCGGAAACCCCCTTTCAAAAGATAAAGTGGACATAGATATGCTTCAAGCCGATTATATTCTCCTTACTCATGCACATCAGGATCATGTATTGGACGCAGAAGCCATTGCTCGAAATACTGGAGCTACTATTGTTAGTAATTATGAGATTGCCATGCACTACCAGGAGAAGGGTTTTAACGTTCACCCAATGAATCACGGTGGGAACTGGAAGTTCGATTTTGGAAATGTAAAATACGTGAATGCGATACATACGAGTGCTTTTGCAGATGGCAGTAACGGGGGTGATCCCGGTGGATTTGTTATAGAAGGGGAACACAAAAATATTTACATAGCTGGTGATACTGCGCTTACCATGGACATGAAACTTATCCCAATGAGAACAAAACTGGATCTGGCGATCCTGCCTATTGGGGATAATTTCACCATGGGTGTGGACGATGCAATAATTGCTAGCGACTTCGTTGACTGCGATAAAGTCCTGGGTGTTCACTATGATACTTTTGGATTTATCGAAATTGACCACGATGAGGCCAAACGAAAATTTTACGATGCAGGGAAAGACCTGATGCTACTGGAAATAGGTGAATCGATCGAACTTTAATAATCTATGTTACCCCAATCTCGTTTAGGAGGACTCCTAGTATGCTGACCGCAACCTTTCAAAAACACATCTTACATTTTAAACGGGCCAGTGGGACCTCTCGTGGAGTTCTCACCACCAAGGACACCTGGTTTTTGATACTGAAGGAGGACAATCGTATAGGGATAGGAGAGTGTGGGATGTTTAAAGGGCTGAGCGCCGATGACCGTCCGGATTTTGAAGAAAAACTCAGGTGGGTATGCGAGAATATTTCGTTGGGTGAGCAACAATTATATGCAGAAACTAATGAATTCCCTGCTATCCGTATAGGCCTGGAAACGGCATTTAGATCGATTAAGGCAAATGATCCGTTTCAATTATTTCCCTCCGAATTTTCCAAGGGTGCGCAGTCTATCCCGATCAATGGATTGATTTGGATGGGAGACGAATCCTTTATGAAAGATCAGATCTCGGAAAAATTAAAAGCTGGATTCAGTTGTATTAAAATGAAGATAGGGGCGATAGATTTCGAAACTGAATTGGCTGTACTAGACGGAATCCGAAAAGAATACGAGTCGTCTGAAGTAGAATTACGAGTCGATGCCAATGGTGCTTTTAAACCCTTCGAAGCCCTGGAAAAATTAAAACGATTATCAGAATATCAGCTTCATTCCATCGAACAGCCTATTAAAGCGGGCCAACCACACGAAATGGCCCGATTGTGTGAGGAAACACCACTACCTATTGCTTTAGATGAAGAATTAATAGGAGTTGCTAATTCCGAAGAAAAACGAAAATTACTCCATACCGTCCATCCGCAGTATATTATTTTGAAACCTACCCTGGTGGGTGGATTTCGTTCCAGCGATGAATGGATTTCAATCGCGGAAGAAACTGGCGCGGGATGGTGGATCACTTCGGCGCTGGAAAGTAATGTGGGATTAAATGCAATTTCGCAGTACACCTTCGTAAAAAATAGTAAATTGCCACAAGGATTAGGGACGGGGAGCTTGTTCACCAACAATATACCTTCACCGCTTGAGGTGAAGAACGGAACACTTCGTTACCGCCCTGAAATTTCCTGGAAATTGAACTTGTTAAACCTATAATCTAAGTCCGAAATGTATATAGCTCAGGCGTATAATTACTTGCATGATTGGTGGCGATATCTAATCCCTGTAGCCGGCCTGGCAAGCTTGTTCGTGTTCAATATGGCCATTATAGCAATAATGGATATAGATACAGAGGCTTTTATGAAAGAACAAATTGAGGCCAAAGGTTCGAACAGGGTTTTTCTGGAGAATATGATCCCTTTTGCATTATTCCTGGGAGCTCTGTTTGTTTGGGTGAAATTTGTCCATAAGCAAACAATTCGTGCCTTAACTACAAGTAGGAAGAAAATTGACTGGGGACGATTCGGATTCGGATTCTTTTTGATATTTATCGCAACAGTTGGAACAACGCTTTTAAGTTATTATACTGCTCCCGAGAATTTTGTTGTTCAGTTCGATCTGGTTCCATTTTTAATACTGGCCTTAATTACTATTGTTTTCATTCCGTTGCAGACAAGCTTTGAAGAATATATGTTTCGGGGCTATTTGATGCAGGGAATAGGAGTGATGGCAAGGAACAGATGGGTGCCATTAATTCTTACATCTGTGCTTTTTGGTAGTCTGCATTTTATGAATCCCGAAGTGGATAAATTAGGGAATGTAATAATGATCTATTACATCGGGACAGGACTCTTCCTCGGGATCATTACACTCATGGATGAAGGACTGGAACTGGCTCTGGGATTTCATGCCGGAAACAATGTGGTAGCTTCGTTATTAGTTACATCTGATTGGACCGTTTTTCAAACACATTCTATTCTGAAGGAAATTTCAGAACCGTCCACCGGGTTTCATATATTAATTCCGGTTCTGATTATGTACCCCATATTTATAGGTCTCATGGCGTGGCGATATAAATGGACCGGATGGAAAAACAAATTGTTCGGGAACATTGAACCTCCTCCTGAAGAAGAAACCGAAATAACAGAAATGTTTAATTAACACGGACCGTCTTGAAACCAACCTCACAATCACTTCATCCGGCTTTTAAACTCAACGGACTTGATTTTTCTTCGGCAGAAGAAGTGCTGAACTTCGCGGATGGTTTATTGGAAGACGGAAATGATCAGGAAGCAAGCGTGGTTCGATTTCTGGAACAGTGGCTCGACTTTAACGAAACAGTTTCTGTAAAGACATCCGGGTCGACTGGAGATCCTAAAGTGATCGAATTGCGCAAAGAGCATATGATCAATAGCGCTAAGGCAACAGCAGCCTACTTTAAGACAGGGGTTAATACTCGCGCTCTTCTCTGTCTTTCCGCCGATTATATTGCCGGAAAAATGATGCTCGTGCGGGCAATGGTGTTGGGATGGGATCTTCATATAGTAACGCCATCGAAAGATTCATTAACCGAATACGACAATGATTACGACTTTGTCGCTATGGTGCCTTACCAGGTTTGGCATTCACTGGAGTCTCTGGGGAAGGTTAAAAAACTTATCATTGGAGGCGGAAGAATTCCCGCAGAACTGGAAACCAAACTTCAGGAAGTAAGTACAGAAGCATTTGCCACCTATGGTATGACGGAGACTTCGACTCATGTTGCCGTCCGCCGGTTGAATGGCCCTGCCAGAAGTGATAGTTTTTCCGCCCTGCCTGATGTAAAGTTTTCGGTTGATGAACGAAACTGCCTTTTGATTAATGCACCCAATATCCTGGATCACCCTCTTACCACAAATGATGTGGTGACATTAAACTCCCCCACCAATTTTAACTGGCACGGGCGATATGATAACGTGATCAACAGCGGGGGAATCAAGATTTACCCTGAGATTGTGGAAGCCAAACTGTCTTCCGATATTTCGAATAATTTCTTAATCGCCTCTGAAAAAGATGAGGAACTGGGAGAAAGAGTGATCATGGTATACGAAGGAAATGAAAGATCGGCACCAAACTTATCTGAGGCTTTTCGAAAACTAGAACCTCACGAACGCCCGAAAAGGGTATATAGTTTATCCAGATTTGTCTACACCGAGACTGGTAAATTAAAACGCCAGGACGTTTTAAAAGTACTTCAGAAGTATAAATAATTAATTTCCCTCGCCCAGAGTGGTATTTTACTCAATTGTGGTTTATTTTTGAGTTCACGCAAGCTAGTTTTATTGGAAATCTTTAAAACCACAGCGTTATGAAAAAACTATTTACAACATTAATATGCTTATTTGTGCTTCAACTCACTGCACAGACAGTTACGGTATCCGGTACTGTGACAGATGAATTTAATGTTCCGCTTAACGGGGCAAACATTATTATCCAGGGCACCAAGAAAGGAGTTCAAACAGATTTTGATGGGAATTATACTATTGATGCTAAGATCGGCCAGCGCCTGGCTTGTTTATACCTTGGAATGAATGATGAGGTTATTGAGATCAAGAAAGCGGGGACAATTAATATTATGATGACCCAAAAAGCGGAAGAAATCGGTGAAGTCGTAATAAGGACCTATGGAATTCCAAAATCAGAAAGAATTTATGCCTCACCAGTCACAGTGATCGATGGTGCAGAAATAGAAAACAAACCGGAATCGGATGCGATTCGTTCCCTGGTTGGGAAAATTCCCGGGGCTAGAATCACAGGCACCAGCGGAGCTGTAGGTTCCGGCACAAACTTCACGATTCGCTCCAGTAGTTCGATTACCGGAAATAATACACCCCTATTTATTGTCGATGGAACGCCTTTTAATTCAGGCACCAACGATGTAGCTGGTCTTTCTGGTGGTGGTGCGATTACAAGCAGTCGATTTCTCGATCTCGATCCGAATAATATAGAAAGTGTAAAGATCCTTCGCGGTTTGAGCGCTACAGTCTTATACGGACAGGAAGGAAGAAACGGAGTAGTCCTTATTACAACCAAATCCGGATCACAAAAGGAATATGAATTGGCGCCGAATAAACCGTACAGCGAACGTTATCTAGCCGCCCAGGAAGAAGCCCGCACTCGTTTGGCAAACGAAAGAACTGCCATGGAGTTAGGTTATGAAAGTCCATACCAGTCACTGGTAAAATCAATTCTGGCCAGTAAGGACCGTATGAGCACCTATTTGAAATTACGTGAGGCGAATCAGGACGACCCTGCTTTCTATGTGGATGTGTTCGATCGATTTAAGAAGTTCGATCCGGAATTTGCCATGGGCGTATTAAATTCGTTTGTCGAAGTTAATAGTAATGATCCGAACTTGCTGAAAGTACTTGCCTATAAACTTGAAGAGCAGAATAAATCCATGGATGCTGTGAAAATCTACCGTAAATTATTGAAAATACTACCTGATGAACCTCAGTCTTATCGCGACCTGGCGCTAATTCTTGAAGACACAGGTAATGACGATGAGGCAGTGAAATTACTGTTTTCCATAACCCAAAGGGCCGGACTGGACAGAGAGTATAAAACGATAATTGAAAATGACATTACCAGAATACTGAGCACTTCCGAACAAGCCAGGGAGACCTATAACCTAAAACAATCAGCACTTAAGGATGTCTCCAGGGATATGAGAGTTGTGATCGACTGGAATCGCAAAGATGTAGATCTGGACCTGAAAGTTATAGACCCGAATCTGGAAATTGCTGCACCGGACAATCCGCGAACCCGATCTGGCGGCAGACTCTTAAGCAACAATGACACCGGTTTTGGCCCCGAGATCTTTGATCTGGAACAATTGCAAACAGGCTCATATTATCTTAAAGTGGGTTACCCGTTGAAAGAAGGTGAGATTCTTGATGTGGAAGGGCCTACTTACGTTAAATTGACCATATTCAGGAATTATGGTCGTTCAAATCAAACCAAAGAAGTTCAGTTGGTGCGTATATCCGATGATAGAAAATTACAGTTAATGGATCGGATCGCTGTGCTGTGATCCGCTAAACAAATCATTTATTAAAGAGCCGTGTTACGGCTCTTTTTTTATACTGTATATTTATAAAAATTTAATTCCTATGCGCATTTTACTTCTTCTATTCTTATTCGGCACACTAACATCACATTCGCAGGTCCTTAATGAATGGGACAGGGCAAAGTTAAAGGATGAGCTATTGGCCGATAGATTCAACAACGTCTTGCCTGCTATAATGGATCGTGCTGACATGGATATGTGGTTGATCATATCACGGGAATATAATGAGGATCCCGTTATGCGAACCATGCTTCCCGCTCGCTGGTTGAATGCGAGACGCAGGACCATATTGGTTTTTTATCGCAATAAGGAGGCGAATACCATTGAAAAACTTGCTGTAGCCAGATATGATATTGGTGAAAACATTGTTTCGGCCTGGGATAAGGAAAAGCAGCCGGATCAATGGGCAAGGCTGGTAGAAATCATTCGCGAAAGAGATCCGGATAAGATTGGGATCAATATTTCTGAACACTTCGGAATAGCAGATGGATTGGTTCACACGGATTATGATGAATTGAAAGAGGCTCTGCCGGATGATCTTGAAGCCAAATTAGTTTCAGCTGAAAAGCTTGCCATTGGTTGGATCGAAACACGGACTACAAAGGAAATGGAGTTATACAATACTTTGGTTGAGATAACTCATGGTATTATAGCGGAGGCTTTTTCTGAAAAAGTGATCACACCCGGCACCACAACAACTGATGATGTTGTCTGGTGGATGCGGCAAAAGGTTACCGATATGGGCCTGGAGACCTGGTTTCATCCTACAGTCGATATTCAAAGATCCGAAGAGGCACTTAAAAGTCATATCTATTCGTTTACGAAAGGAGATAAAAACAAAATAATACTGCCTGGCGACCTTTTACATTGCGATTTCGGAATAACCTATATTGGATTGAATACCGATTGCCAGCAACATGCTTATGTTTTAAAAGAAGGTGAAACTGAAGTGCCAGATTTTCTCAAAAAGGCATTTGCCGATGGGAACAGGGTTCAGGATATCTTCACTGATAATTTTAAAACTGGACGCTCGGGCAATGAGATCTTACTGAAATCGTTGTCTGAAGGAAAGGAAGAAGGCTTACGGCCTTCAATATACACACATCCTCTTGGAACTTATGGCCATAGTTCGGGACCCACCATAGGTATGTGGGATTCTCAGGGAGGAGTCCCCGTGCGCGGGGATTACCCGCTCTATCCGAACACTGTTTATGCCATTGAATTGAATACTACTGTTACCATTACTGAATGGCAAAAGGATGTCCGTATCATGCTGGAGGAAGCAGGATTCTATGGGGAAGAAGGTTTTCGTTATGTGAACGGCCGGCAGCAGGACATTAGGCCAATCCCATCGAAGTTATAACCTATTGCTGCATTTTGAGGTAATAATCCACAGAGTGTTTACCTGAACCGAAGAACAGGAAGAAAACACAAATTAGCAGTACAACCAGAGCTAATATAAGGTTGGTTGCGTTCATTTCTCCCAGGAAGTTGATAAGTACGGCTCCTATAAGTATAGGCAACTGGGCAATTATTGCCCAGCGGGTAAGTAAACCGAAGGCAATGAGTAAGCCGCCCACAAAATGAGCAGGTGCGACATAATGGATCATCATCATTTCACCGCCGATGCTTTGGAGTGGCTTTACAAGTTCGAGGAGCATATGGGCATTACCCATAAAGTTTATACCCTTGATAAATAAAAAAACACCAAGGGCAACACGTAAGAGGTCCAATGGGTAATACGAATGCCGATTCGCCCATTTGTTCCAGGTCTTAATTGTTCCCATGATAAAAAATATTGATTAGATAACAGTAAGATACTCATAATTAGTGAGATATGATAAGAGTTTTCGAAATTAGACTCTTGTTATTCTGAATTGCAAGTGATCTTATTTTGTAGAATGAAAGGAATTAATCTCATAAGAGAAAATGCCGTAACTACCATATAACTCCTCCCGGAGATGTGATCCAAAGTGCAATTGCCATTAGTTTACAAGGATTGAACTTACCTATGAGAACACCGTTTGAGAGATACGAAACCAAGGCTACCATTTCGTAGTACAATTAGCAAATGCCCGGTTCTATATATTTGAATTCGAACGCAGTACGTTTATATAAGACGGTTGAGCAGCGGGACGACACACAAATAGATCTATTTATTTCAGGAAATAAGATCTATCATCCGGCTAAACTTCGTTTAGAGACTACAATCGCCGTTTAAAATGTCCTGTTTGGTTGGGTTGTAACCGTTACCCTCTACAACATAAAAATAATGAACTCCGTTGTTCGCTATGAGCGGGGTTAAGGCGCAGAAATCTACTAGCAGTTGGTTACCAACAATGGACAGGTCGCCTATGTCTCTCAATGATGAAAACGCATTCAAATCAATGATCTGGTTGTTGTAGGCAAAATAGATATCGGCATCAATGACCTCGAGAGCATTAAAACCACTTATTGTCGAAAGCTCCGTGTTATTACTAATGCCCAGATAGTCGTCCAGGGATGCCAAGTTTCCAAAAGCATTTATGGAGGTCAATGAAATATTATCACGGATGATCAATTTGTCTTCGACGGACACCAGTCCTGCAAAGCCGTTTAATGATTCCATAGAGACATTGCCTCGTATTTCGATTTCTCGAATCCCGGCGGTCACCGCGTTAAAACCGTTAATTTGAGTAAGACTCGAATTGTTAACAATCTGGATATCCAAGCCAATTGAACTTAACTGGTTAAATCCTTGAATATTAATAAGGCTTTGATTCCCGGTAATATCAAATGTGCTTCCAATAAACTGAATTCCAGCAATCGCACTAATGTCTGTAAGGTCGTCGTTTAATGACACTTTAACGACGCCACCGACTGAGTCAATTTGTTGCAGACCCTGTAAGTTTGGTAGTTGGTCATTATTGACAACTTTTAGGTTGCCAGGGATATTTGTTAGACTCAATAAATTACTAATACTTATTAGATGTGCGTTGTTGTGAATGTCTAATTCATCTCCTATTTCGGTCAGGGAGTTAAGGCCATTAAAATTCAATAACCCCTCATTCGCGAATATTGTGAGAGATCCGTCAATGGTATGAAGGTGTTCAAGTCCATTTAGATTTTCCAATCCCAAACACCCAGAAATATCCAATTTATTAACTCTTAAGATCGTCTGTAGAGGAGTTAATGAATCTATATAATTATATCCCCATATAGCCAAAGTACCAGTAACTTTAGAATAATTCTGATAGCCAAAATCGATCACTTCTTGCTGGCTAGTTAATGTTATATCACCGTCATACACTAACGCTTGGGATGTCGGAAGAGTACTAATTGAACTCTCCGTACCGTAAATAGTACCCCCGGAATTTGTCCCGTACGAGCGCATGTAATAGGTCGTGTCATCATTAAGGAATGCTAACTGTGATCTGTAAGACCCTGCGCTGCTATAGGATACTTTATTGTCATTTATTGTTGGATTGGGGTTGCTAGACCAAACCACTCCAACCTCTGTGATCCCACTTCCGCTTCCCTCTTCGCTTACTGAAAAGGAAACAGTAATACCATTAGCGCCGGTATTTTCAATTACCAGAGATGCCGCGGTTATGACCGTAGGATTATTATTCACAGGATCCGGATTCTGAGATGTAGATGTTTCATTGTCCTCGGTACTACAACCGCTTAAAATGACAGACATAATTAAAACAAATAAAAACTTGATATTCATAGCTTGACTTGACTTATAGTTAAAAATAATATTTTTTAAACCTGTATCACCCCAAGGTTAAAAGGTTTTTCAATAGGAGAATGGTTCGCAGCTTCAATTCCCATTGAGATCCACTTACGCGTATCCAGGGGATCGATAACAGCATCGGTCCATATCCTGGCAGCTGCATAATAAGGTGAGATCTGATCGTCGTAACGTGCCTTGATCCTATCGAATAGTTCTTTCTCTACTTCAGGAGTTATCTCTTTTCCTTCTTTTTTAAGAGAAGCTGTTTCTATTTGAAGTAACACTTTCGCTGCACTATTTCCACTCATCACGGCAAGTGCTGCACTCGGCCAGGCTGCAATTAAACGCGGATCGTATGCTTTACCGCACATGGCGTAATTCCCAGCACCATAGGAATTTCCAATCACAATAGTGAATTTAGGAACCACACTGTTACTCACGGCATTTACCATTTTAGCACCATCTTTTATGATCCCGCCATGTTCACTCTTGCTGCCTACCATAAATCCCGTTACATCCTGCAGGAAGACCAGCGGAATTTTCTTCTGATTACAATTGGCAATAAATCGGGTGGCCTTATCGGCACTATCACTGTAGATCACTCCGCCAAACTGCATTTCACCTTTTTTGGTTTTTACTAATTTCCTTTGGTTGGCGACGATACCCACGGCCCAGCCATCGATCCTCGCGTATCCGGTAAGAATGGTCTTGCCAAACCCTTTTTTATATTCTTCGAATTCCGAATTGTCTACAATCCTGCTGATGATCCCATGCATATCGTATTGGTCTGCACGCGATTTGGGTAAGATCCCAAATATTTCGAAAGGATCTTCCTTAGGCTTGGCTGCTTCGATGCGGTTGTAACCAGCCTTTTCATAGTCACCGATCTTAGACACGATATTCTTTATGGTATCGAGGGCGTCCTTATCGTCTTTCGCCTTGTAATCGGTTACCCCGCTTATCTCACAATGGGTAGTAGCTCCACCCAGGGTCTCATTATCTATCGTTTCACCTATCGCGGCTTTTACAAGATAACTCCCGGCCAGGAATATACTGCCTGTTTTATCCACTATAAGCGCTTCATCACTCATAATGGGTAAATAAGCACCACCAGCAACACAGCTACCCATTACTGCAGCGATCTGGGTAATTCCCATACTACTCATCACCGCATTGTTCCTGAATATTCTTCCGAAGTGCTCCTTGTCCGGAAAGATCTCATCCTGCATCGGTAGGAATACTCCGGCACTATCCACGAGGTATATGATCGGTAACCTGTTTTCTATGGATATTTCCTGAGCACGAAGATTCTTTTTTGCTGTAATTGGAAACCAGGCCCCGGCTTTAACGGTAGCATCGTTCGCTACCACTATACATTGTTTACCATTGACGTAGCCAATCTTAACCACAACGCCACCACTTGGGCAGCCGCCGTGCTCTTCATACATTCCTTCTCCGGCAAAGGCTCCGATCTCGATCGTTTCTTTATTGTCGTCAAGCAGATAAGTAATTCGTTCCCTGGCAGTCATCTTGCCTTTGGCATGATGTTTTTCAATTCGTTTGGGACCGCCCCCAGCCATGACCTTTCCAAGTTTTTTCCGAAGCTCGGAAGCTAATAATTTATTGTGATCTTCGTTTTTATTGAAGGTTATATCCATACAGATCATTCATTTGCTCAAAAATACAAAACTGTGCTATTATGCTTACTGAATTCTACGATTAATTAACGATATTTGTCACTTCTGTTTAATTAATCATATATGATGAATAAGAATACTGTATTGGCCTGGGCAACATTTATTATGATAATTGTTGGTATAGGCCTTATCGTTTTGGGAGCTTTTAAATATGAAGATGTAGCCGGATGGGGCTTTGCCTCTGTAGGTATTGGCTTCTTCGCGATCGCCTGGGTATTCAATGCGTTAAAGGGCCGGGTATAATTCTTTGATAACAAAATTCAAACAATATAATGTCTGACGATAAGAAAGTAATTTTCTCCATGTCGGGAGTGAGCAAAACCTATCAGAATGCCCAGACTCCTGTTTTAAAGAATATTTATTTAAGTTTTTTTTACGGGGCCAAAATTGGGATCCTCGGTCTTAATGGTAGCGGTAAATCCACTCTCTTGCGGATCATCGCAGGTCTCGATAAAAATCATCAGGGTGAGGTGGTATTCGCTCCTGGATATACCGTGGGATACCTGGAGCAGGAACCACAGCTGGATGAATCTAAGACGGTTATCGAGATTGTAAAAGAAGGGGTTTCTGAAGTTGTTGAAGTACTCGATGAGTATAACAAGATAAACGATATGTTCGCACTGCCGGAAGTCTATGAAAATCCTGACAAGATGCAGGAGTTGATGGACAAACAGGCAAAATTACAGGACCAGATAGATGCTACCAATGCGTGGGAACTCGACACAAAACTCGAGATCGCCATGGATGCGTTGAGAACGCCCGAAGGTGATAAACAAATTAGCGTACTTTCCGGAGGAGAGAGAAGACGCGTAGCCTTGTGCAGATTATTATTACAAGAACCTGATGTTTTACTCCTGGACGAACCCACCAACCATTTGGATGCGGAAAGTGTACATTGGCTGGAACATCACCTTGCCCAATACAAAGGGACGGTGATAGCTGTGACACACGACCGTTATTTCCTGGATAATGTTGCAGGCTGGATATTGGAACTCGATAGAGGAGAGGGAATTCCATGGAAGGGAAATTACTCGTCCTGGTTGGAGCAGAAATCCAAACGACTGGCGCAGGAACAAAAACAAGCAAGTAAACGCCAGAAGACCTTAGAACGTGAATTGGAATGGGTACGTATGGCTCCTAAAGGAAGACAGGCAAAACAAAAGGCACGTTTGAGTAATTATGAGAAACTGGCGAGTGCCGATCAGAAGCAATTAGATGAAAAACTGGAGATCTATATCCCAAATGGTCCGAGGTTGGGGACCAATGTAATAGAAGCTAAAGGTGTGTCCAAAGCATATGATGAAAAATTGCTTTATGAGGACCTTAATTTTAATCTTCCACAGGCTGGAATAGTTGGGATCATCGGGCCAAATGGTGCAGGGAAAACAACCATCTTTAAAATGATCATGGGTGAGGAAACTCCGGACAAAGGAAGTTTTGAGGTTGGTGATACGGCCAAGCTTGCTTATGTAGACCAGGCACACTCGAATATTGATTCGGATAAGACTATTTGGGAGAATTTCAGCGACAGCCAGGAATTGATCATGATGGGTGGCAGACAGGTAAATTCAAGGGCGTATCTCAGCCGATTTAATTTTAGCGGAAGTGAACAGAACAAAAAAGTTTCGATGCTTTCCGGAGGAGAAAGGAACCGGCTTCACCTGGCGATGACCTTAAAAGAAGAAGGGAATGTGCTTCTCCTGGATGAACCAACCAATGACCTGGATGTAAACACCTTACGTGCATTGGAGGAAGGACTTGAAAATTTCGCGGGTTGTGCGGTGATCATCTCTCACGACCGATGGTTCCTGGACAGAATATGTACGCATATCCTTGCTTTTGAAGGTGATAGCCAGGTGTATTTCTTTGAGGGCGGATTCAGTGATTATGAAGAGAATAAAAAGAAACGACTTGGAGGCGACCTGCTTCCGAAGCGAATAAAGTACAAGAAACTTATTCGATAAAGTACAAACATGCTGAGAAACATAAAAGCCATAGCTTTCGATGCCGATGATACCTTATGGGTGAACGAACCTTTTTTCAGAAATGCTGAAAAAGAATTTTGTGAGTTAATGCAGGATTACCTCGATGAAGAACAATGCAATCGATTGTTGTTCGAAGTGGAAATGCAGAACCTGCCATTATACGGTTATGGCATCAAACCTTTTACTCTGTCCTTAATTGAAGCTGCTATCCGGTTTTCGGATGGGAAAGTTCCAATTAGCGCCATCAATACCCTTATTGAAAGAGGAAAGGACATGCTACAAGAACCTATAGAATTGCTGGACGGGATAAAAGACACATTACAACAATTAAATGGGGGGTACCGCCTGGTAATGGCTACTAAAGGTGATCTGCTCGACCAGGAACGAAAGCTTATAAAATCTGGCCTGGAACCTTATTTTCATCATATTGAGATTGTTTCAGATAAAACGGAAGTGCAATATCGGAAGCTCGTGAATCATTTGGACGTGAAGCCCGAAGAATTCCTGATGGTTGGAAATTCGGTGAAGAGCGATATACTGCCTGTTCTTAATATAGGTGCTCATGCTTTTCATATTCCTTATCACACCACCTGGATACATGAAGAAGTGAAAGAACCGGTAGAGCACCCAAATTTTCGCTTACTGAATTCAGCTACTGAAATGCTTAATCACTTAGGGGTCGTCGCTCAATAATTACTGAAACGATTCGACATTTATTCCAGGATTTAATTCACGATAAGTTTTGCAGTTACAGCTTTTTTCGAGCTTTGGATCTTGACCAAATAAATTCCGCTGGACAGATTCTCAATTTTGAAGGAACGATTCTGTGTTTCTGTAAGTCGTCCTTTAAATAAATCCTGAATCAATTTTCCTGTGACATCATAAAGTTTTATCGTGCCGTCAGCATTTAAATCATGATCGATTGAAAATTCCTCGTTTGCCGGATTCGGATAGATGCTAATTGCTTCGGGAGTTGAAGAAATTGCATTGTTACTTAAAATCAGGTTCCCGATGTCATAATAATGCATAGATCTTCCAAAGGTCCCTGCGTAGATGGTGTTCGTAGGAACATGGATCTTAAGGTCACGTATAATAGTCATAGGCAGGTCGTTTCCAAGGATATCCCAGTTGGTTCCGTCATCGTTGGAGTACCAGACATTCAGGTCGGTCGCTACAAATAGCATTTCCGAAACCACATCATACACAATATCATTCACGGGAATACCCGGTAGGTTTGACGAAATATCGATCCAATTCTGACCTCCATCGGTTGTTTTATACACATGCGCATCATAGTCTAATTCTCCATAACCAGAGAAGGTTATATAAGCCGTATTGTCGTCGGCAGGAATCGTCGCGATCGAAGTAACATATCGATCCGGGAGACCGGAACTGATATCTGTCCAGGTATTGCCTCCGTCGAAGGTCACATGTACATTACCGTCATCGCTTCCTGTATAGATCGTATTGAGATTGCTGTAGGATGCAGCGATGGCAGTTAGAGTTCCATAAGCAAGTGAACCACTTGGGTGCTGCCCGTCGGTTAGATCAGGGCTTATAACCGTCCAAAAAACTGCTTTATCTGAACTATATAACCTGTTGGAACCATAATAGAGTGTTTCCGAGTCGAACGGAGAGAGAATTACAGGTGTGTTCCAGTTATTTCGATCACCACTGCTAATTCCAGCGGTCGCATTGGTGAAGCTAAACCCTCCATCTGTGGACCTTCTCAGATTCCCGTATTGTGATTCGGCATAGACATAGTCATTATTATAAGGATCTACGTTTACATGGAATCCATCACCACCAATAATTGAATTCCAATCACTTGTGCCACCTGAAAGAGTTCGAATTGTGTTATTGTCCTGAGTCCCCCCGTATAGCCTTTCCGGCTGCTGGTTATCAACTTCGATATTGTAGAATTGAGTAATAGGAAGATTTGTAAATTTCGTCCAGGTATTTCCTCCGTTTTCAGAAATATAAGCACCTCCGTCATTTCCTTCCAGAATAAAATTCGGATTGAATTTGGAATATTCCAATGCGTGATGATCGACATGCATTCCTGTTACCTGATTCCAATTGTTACCGCTGTTTGTGGTCTTGTAGATGGTTTGACCGAGTACGTAGACCTCATCCGGATTTGTAGGGTGAATTCGGATATTACCGAAATACCATCCAAAGGATGCATCGATATTGCTCAGCTCGTTTAGAGTAACGAGTGTCCAATTATCACCATTATCTGTTGATTTATAAAGGCCGTCAAATACGTTCGTAATTTCATTGGTTGTATAGCGCGCATAGATGGTTGAAGGATCAGATTCAGAAATTGCCAATCCAATCCGCCCGGTCTGTGGATCGGGCCCAGGCAGTCCATTAACAGCTCCCAATTGCGTCCATGTATCACCCCCGTCGGTGGAACGGTGAATCGCAGAAGTTATACCTCCGTAGTCGCGAACCCATGGTTTCCGCGTGCGCTCCCACATGGCGGCAAAGAGAATATCGGTATTCACTGGATTGATCGCGACATCAATGGCAGCTGTGGAGTCGGTAACAAATAATACTCTTTCCCAATTAGCTCCGGCATTGATACTGCGGTAAACTCCTCTCTCATCATTATAGCCGTAAAGCAGACCGGCTGCAGCTACAAATACCCTGTCGGGATCGTTAGGATCTATAACGATACGGCCTATATGATTACTTTCTGTTAGCCCGGTATTGATCCATGAATCTCCGCCGTCGTCACTCCGATACACTCCATCTCCAAAGTAGGCTCCATCGGTGGCGCTGCCATTCGCCTCACCGGTTCCTACATATATTCGTTGAGAGTTTGAGGGTGCAATAACAATGTCCCCGATTGAAGGTTTTGCAAAATCATCGAATACCGGAGTCCAGTTCTGACCTCTATCATAAGACCTGAAAACGCCTCCGGTAGCTGTTCCCAGGTAGAGATGATCATCATTGTCGGGAGAAATCGCAACATCCGTTATACGGCCTCCGGTATTTAAAGGCCCTGCCAGCGACCAATCGGAACCCGATTGTTGTCCTCTATTCGCGAGGATGGTTTTAGAAGTTTCAATCGCTGTGCGAATAGCATTCCTATTGATAAAATTATTAGGATAAGCTCTCTGCATATACATCCATTCGTTAGGATATTCATTCATCAAAGGATCTTTCGCTATAGCCTGTTGTTTTTCAGAGAAAAAGAATAGAAGACATATAGCGAAAATGGAAACGGTAAGCAGTGATTTTAAGATGTTCTTTTTCATAACAATGCAAATTATTCAAATATACCATAACCAACCCTAATTTGAAATAGCAGTCAAAAGAAGTATCTTTAGCCTTCTTTAAAAATGAAATATGAAAAAAGTTCTTGTCCTGTTATTACTACTACTCGCCAGCTCATCACAGTTACATGCTCAACTTCAGAAAAAGTTTGAATATCTGGATGTATTCCAGTTGGAATATACGGGAGATCCCCAAATTTCGCCGGATGGCAATTATGTGGTTTACAGGCGAACCGGGTTTGATATTATGAAGGACAGGTCTAAAGGAAATTTGTGGTTGTTGAGCACGGACGAGAGAAAGATCCATCATAAGCTTACCAACTTCGATGGGAATGAACGCCAGGCTCGCTGGTCCCCAAGTGGAGATAGGATTGCGTATGTTAGAAATACCGATAATGGAAGTGAGATATTCGTGTACTGGACAGATTCAGGAGCTTCCGCGAAACTAACACAGTTAGAAAATTCACCGTCCTCTATAAGCTGGTCGCCGGACGGAACGAAGATCGCATTTACCATGAAAGTCAATGCCAAAGCCCCGGTAATAGCTAAAATGCCAGCAAAACCAAAAGACGCTAAATGGGCCAAGGCTCCGCGAATCACAGATCGATTGAAACATGAATCTGATGGTTCAGGATATATAAAACCAGGGTTCACTCACATTTTTACGATTCCCGCTGAAGGAGGTTCTTCGCGTCAGTTGACGAGTAAGGATAGAAATCACAGTGGCAACTTGTCCTGGTCTCCGGATGGATTGAAGATCTTCTTTTCATCAAACTTGAATGAAGATTGGGAGTACGATTTCAGGAATACTGAAATTTACGCCATCAACACGGAAACACTTCAATACGAAACTTTAACAGAACGTCCGGGGCCCGATAGTTCTCCTAAAGTTTCACCGGACGGTCAATACATTGCCTCCATAGGATTTGAGGATAAAGTACAGACTTACCAAACCAGGAAGATCGAACTTATGGACAGCCGAGGAGGCAATAAGCAAATCCTTTCGAAAAATCTCGACCGAAGTGCTCAGAATATCCAGTGGGCTAACGACAGCAAGGGACTTTATTTCATGTATAAAGATAAAGGGCTTACTAAACTCGCTTACATTAATCTGAATGGAAAGGTTACGGATATCGCAGATAATGTTGGTGGAACTACCCTGGGAAGACCTTATTCAAGCGGAAGTTTTTCAGTTTCGAAAAATGGAAAGATTGCATACACCATTTCTTCCAGTGATCGCCCCGCGGATGTTGCTATTATTAGTAAGGGACAGAAAAACCAGAAGAAACTAACTGGCGTTAATGATGATCTTCTTGATTATCGCATGCTCGGTTCGGTTGCGGAAATTTGGTATAAATCGTCATTTGACGGAAGAGACCTGCACGGGTACCTCGTATATCCTTCTGATTATGATGTTCAAAAGAAATATCCGCTACTGGTGGAGAATCACGGAGGCCCAATCCTGAATTACGGGCCACATTTTTCGGCCGAGATGCAACTATATGCAGCAGCAGGATATGTAGTCTTCTATCCGAACCCCAGGGGGAGCACCAGCTATGGAGAGGAGTTCGGGAATTTGTTGTTCAATAATTATCCGGGGCAGGATTATAACGACGTAATGGATGGTGTGGATGAGCTTGTCAAACAGGGCAAGGTAGATGAGGAACAATTATACGTAACTGGAGGAAGTGCAGGTGGTATTATGACGGCATGGATAGTTGGAAAGACGGATAGATTCAGAGCTGCTGTCGTTGCCAAACCTGTGATAAACTGGATCAGTAAGACACTCGTGGCTGACAACTACTATGGCTATGCAAATTCGCGTTACCCAGGACAACCCTGGGAGAATTTTGAAGGGTACTGGAAATTCTCGCCACTCTCCCTGGTGGGTAATATTGAAACCCCTACTATGGTTATGGTTGGAATGAATGATTTGAGAACACCGCCCAGCGAGGCCAAACAACTATACCACGCACTAAAGCTTAGGAAGATCGAAACTGTACTGGTTGAAATTCCAGAGGCATCACATGGAATAGCAGCGAGGCCAAGCAACCTCATCACTAAGATCGCCCACACATTGGCTTGGTTTGAAAAATATAAGGAATAAGGAAATGGACTTAATGCTTTTCTTCCAATTTATGTATTCTCGCGGATAATTGCCTGTTTCGTATCAAGAGCTTCTCTCGCTGGAACATCAGGTACACAACCAGCCCTAACATAATGATTAAGGTTATTGATAATGCCGTAGATATTTTACCAAAATTTGCAAGCTTTTCTTCAGCAGCCTGACTAAAAGCCATTGCCGGGGCTAAAGCGATGATCAAAAAAAATAATTTGCACAAAATAGAAGTTTTCCTTAAGATAATTTATTTTTTCAAAAAGGTCGTCGGCGCCAATTTAGAAAGCTAACCGTCTTAGATTCAATATAGAGTTATATAAAAAGGCTAATCTTACCCTCGATCAAAGTGCCAATTCCATTTTAATATTGCTTCGGTTATAAGGGCTGTCCGGTTCAAGCTCTAATTCAACAAAACCGTATTTCCTGTAGATATATATAGCGTTTTCAAGCTTCGTATTCGAATAAAGAATGAGTTTTTTAAATTTCTGCCCTATGCTAAAATCAATACAGTATTGCATCAGCTGCTGCCCAATCTTTTTTCCGCGCTGATTTGGTAATACAGCCATTTTGGTCAATTCGAAAACACCTTCAGCATAGGGCATTAGGGCGACCGTTCCTAAAATTTTATCACCCTCAATCGCAAAGAATATGTGCCCGCCCGGTTCGATAATGTATTTATCAGGATGACTCAATACCTCCTTATCGAAATCCTCTACATAGAAATAGGTTTCCAGCCATTCTATGTTCAACTCGTAAAAATCACGCGCATATCTCTGTTGAAATGGAATGACATTAACAGCCATGATTACATTCTGGTATCGATATAAGCTATGGCTTCACTCTCTATTTGAAGGGTTGACTTATAAATTTTCTTTGCTTTGTCAAGTATTTCTAATGCAAATTTCCGATCCTTAATATCTTTTGCATTGATCCGTACATTGAAGTACGCCCCAATTACGGCAGCCCTCGCACAAAGTACACCAACACCAGCATCTGATAGAGAAGTTTGAAGACCTTCCTTCAGCATAGCCTGCATCACTTCCATGGAATCATGGGCAGTTTCCATTACCTGAAACGGAATCTCCGTCGCATATTTGGTGGCAGTTTCAATTGCTTCCGCTCGTGTTGCTTTTTCTTCATCCGATCCTTGCGGCATCCTGAATCCATCAATTATTTTATTAAATGCGTTGGTATCCTCATCTACCAGGAAGAGTAGTTTGCTCATATAGGCCTGACCTTTTTCCGCCCATTTCGAATAGGTCTCCCACTTATCGTCCCAGCCCGCTTTATGTGCCGACAGGTTTGCTACCATGGTCCCTAAAGCGACACCAAGGCTTCCTACATAGGCAGATATCGAACCGCCGCCCGGAGCCATGGATTCTCCCGCTGTTTCATCCGCGAAGTCGTTTAGTTTGAGGTCAATTAATTTTTTCTCTTCGGAATCCAACATGTATTCAATGATCTTTTCCTTCATATTGAAGGGTTTTAGATCATCCAGTCCGAGGGATTTGATCGCTATCTTGATCTTTTCACTTTCAGCAATTCCGAGGGAACGTTGCTGCTTGATCAGAAAATAATCGGCCGCATCCAGCATGGCTTGCAATGGGATCAACCCTATCAATTCCGATCCCGTTACCCGAAGCCCGCGTTCTTCCGCTGCCTTGCAGGTTTCGTCAAAGGCGACGTGCATAGAGGTAATAGAGATGTTTGTAAGATTATAGGATATTTGAGCGATCCCGTATTCTTCGATATACCAACCTATACCTTTTACCGCTTTTAACTTACCCGGGATACGTACGGGCTCTCCATTTTTGTCCAGTACTTTTTTCCCTGTGATAGGGTTTCCTTCTCGTTTTACCCTTCCCGCTTCACGAATATCGAAGGCGATAGCATTCGCTCTTCGGGTGGATGTGGTATTTAGATTTACGTTATAAGCTATGAGAAAATCTCTTGCTGAAATAGCTGTTGCCCCTGTTTTTGAAACCAATTCATTGAATTCTGCCGGCCCGAAATCAGGTTTCCAGTCAGGATCAGATAATTTCTTAGGCAGTCCTTCATATTCACCGGAACGACAACTGGCCAAATTCTTTCGTTTTTCTTCTTTAGCGGCGTTTTCGTAAAAATAACCGGGAATGCCCAGTTCTTTACCTACACGCTCTCCCAATTTGTGAGCAAAAACAGCAGTCTCCTCCAGGCTTATATTCCGTATGGGAACCAACGGACAAACATCAGTAGCGCCAAATCTGGGATGTTCTCCGCTATGTTTGGACATATCTATTAGTTCAGAAGCCTTTTTTATAAGGAGGAATGCTGCTTCTATAACAGGTTCAGGCTCTCCAACAAAAGTGATTACAGTCCTATTAGTTGCTTTTCCAGGATCAATATCGAGTAATTTTACGCCCTCAACGGTCTCGACAATATTGGCGATTGAATTGATCTTAACGGAATCTCTTCCTTCACTTATATTTGGAACACATTCAATAAGTTGTTGCTGCATGGTTGTTTTTATTTCTGTTTAATATTATACTGTTACATCTACGATCAGGTAGGCCAATGCCTTGCCTACGGTATCAAGTTCCGACTTACTAGGAATAGCTTCGCAGATATGGATATAGGAAGGAACAGGACTCTTTGAAAAGAATCGAGCGAACTGACGTGCCTGTGTCATGGAAAATCCAGATGGGGTCATGGCACTGCTGGTAAACGCTTCTATAGCATCCACATCAATTTCCAACCCAAATTTCCTATCCCGGATAAATTGCTTGGCTACTTTCACGGCTTGTTTAAAAGGTGGATTTTCACGTAAAATCACATCTTCGAAAAAATAGAAACCTATACGGTCTTTGAATTGTTCCATTCTGTTATATACTTCCTGGGAGGTATAGCTTTTATGTATTCCGAAGATCCCATATTTATATATGTAACCTTTCTCCATAGCATAGGAAAAAGCATTACCGCTATGCCTGTGCTCCAGTGGTTTAAAGTCGCTGTGCGCGTCCAGGTTGATCACATTGAGGGGAGTTCCCAATGCATCACTGGATCCCTTAAGGATTCCAAGCGAATTATTATGTCCTCCTCCAACGACCAGGGGAATCTTCCCGGCCGCAACGATGGTCCGAATAATTTGCGAAACTTCCAGGTCGATCTTTTCCACCAGTTTGCCAATGGTCTCTCCGAAGTTATCTGCTTCCGGATCCAACATATGAGCTGTTCGCATCTCATTTCTAAAATCCAGCTCACCGAGTATTATTATGTTTTCCGGTTTCGAAAGCGTATTGGCCTGCATATTTAACAGCGACCTCAGGCAGGCATCCCAGGCTTCAGAAGTTCCTTTTTTACCGAAATTAGCCAACACGCCTACATCCTCCGGGATGCCTAGAACAACGTAATCTGCTTTGTGTTTCTTTAATTCGTCGAGATCTCCGATGCATCCAACCTTTTCGCCGAATTTTGTTTCACCTTTTCTGAGAAGCGTTAGAGAATCCAGAAATTCCTTATCGTAGATCTTCAAACTGTTCATAATAATTCGCCGTTACAAATTACGCTATCGATACAATTACTTCCGAAGGAGTATGGCAGAAAACCATACGAAGGAATTTCCTTTGTAATGATGAGATTCGCTTTTTTTCCTTTGGTGATACTTCCGTGGGTTTTACTCAATCCCATTGCATAAGCCGCGTTTACTGTAGCAGCATTTATAGCTTCTTCGGGTGTAAGATTCATTTTAATACATGCAGCTGCTACAACGAAGTTCATGTTTCCGGTGGGAGAGGAGCCTGGATTATAGTCGGTGGCAATGGCAAGTGGTAATCCGGCATCGATCAATGCACGACCGGGTGTGTATGGAATGCCCAGGAAGAAAGAACAGGCCGGAAGGGCTACAGGCATGGTTTCCGAATGTTGTAATTCCCGAATATCATCATCGCTTACGATCTCCAGGTGGTCCACAGTGAGCGCCTTATGTTTCACTCCTACAGAAACCCCGCCAATACTGTTGAACTGATTCACATGTATTTTTGGAACTAATCCATACTTATTTGCTGCTGTTAATATTTTATCCGTGTCTTCTACCGAAAAATAACCGTCCTCGCAAAAGACATCAACATAGTCTGCCAGTCCCTCCGCTGATACTGCAGGTAACATTTCATCACAAATAAGTTGAATATAGTCTTCTTTTTTATCCTTGAATTTCTCAGGAACCGCATGCGCGCCCAGAAAGGTTGTTTTAACGGTTACCGGGTAAGCCTTGTCTAATCTCTTGGCGACGCGTAACATTTTCATTTCGGCTTCCTTTGTGAGTCCGTATCCGCTTTTAATTTCAATGGCCCCCGTCCCAAGCTTCATAACTTCTTCCAGTCGTTTTGCAGACTGCATATACAGATCGTCTTCGCCGGTTTCCTGAAGTTTCCTGGCACTGTTTAGAATACCTCCACCTTTTTCTGCTATTTCCTGATAGCTCAAGCCATTAATTCTATCCACAAATTCCTGTTCGCGGTTTCCTGCAAAAACAATATGTGTGTGAGAGTCGCACCAGGACGGGAGCACTATTTTGCCACTACAATCTATGGTCTTATCGAAGGAACCTGTTGGTGTTGCCACCATGTCTCCATAATTATGAATGACACCATTTTCAATAAGGAGCCAGGCGTTTTCCAATGTCGGGAGCTCCTTCATAGCGGCTCCTTTTAAATTGGTCACCCTTGAATCCCTGACCTGGAGTAATTGTTTAATGTTGGTTAGTAAAACATTCATCGGCTAAAGATAGCAAACCTGAAAAGGAATTTATAAATTAGGGGAGTAAAAAATATGATTGAGAATGAAATCAAAATCACCAGGAGTCAATACAATTTGTACTCATGTAGGGGAGCTAAAGGACGAGCAATACAAAGGTGCGATCAGCCCGCTATATATGTCCAGTTCTTATGCTTATGAGGATGTCGATGTTAAACGGTATCCCAGATACTTCAACACACCCAACCAGGAAGGCCTATCGAAAAAAATAGCAGCCTTGGAGCATTGTGAGGCTGGCTTGATCTTCGGAAGTGGTATGGCTGCGATTAGTCATTCGATGTTAGCCTTTCTCGAAAAAGGAGACCACGTGGTGGTTCAGAAAACAATTTATGGAGGGGCATTCAATTTCATGGTTGAAGAATTTCCGAAGTACGGTATTGAGTTCGACTTTACCGATGGGTTTTCAGAAGCGGATTTCAGAAATAAAATAAAACCGAACACTAAAGTGATTTATGTGGAAACACCTTCAAATCCACTCATGCTTATTACCGATCTGGAAATGATCTCCCGACTGGCAAAAGAGCATGGACTGGTATCCATGATAGACAATACGTTCGCTTCTCCGGTAAATCAGATACCGGCAGATTTCGGAATAGATGTGGTGTTGCACAGCGCGACGAAATATTTGGGAGGACACAGCGACCTATGTGCCGGAGCAGTGGCGGCCTCGGAAGAACATATACAGAAGATTTGGAATGTTGGAAAGAACCTGGGAGGTAGCTTAAGTGATTACACGGTATGGTTGCTGGAGCGAAGCATGAAGACTCTTGGAATTCGTGTAAAGGCGCATAATCGTAACGCAAAGAAAATAGCAAAATGGCTTGATAAGCACGACCTTGTTTCTCAAGTCTATTATCCCGGATTAAAAAGTCACCCGGATCATTCCCTGGCTAAAAAACAAATGAAGGGATATACGGGCATGTTATCTTTTGAATTAATTCCGGCCGTGACTCCTGAAAAATTCATGGCATCTCTAAAAATGATAAAACAATCTATGAGCCTTGCCGGTGTTGAGTCTACCATTTTATCACCCGCCAAGACCTCACACGCCTTGCTAAGTCCTGAGGAACGAGAAAGACAAGGAATAAGTGACAGATTGTTGAGGTTCTCAGTTGGTATTGAAGATAAGAACGATCTCATTGCTGATCTGAAACAGGCCCTTGAGACAGTGGTTACGGACCAAATGCAAAATACGGTTGTATGAAATTAGATATACTCGCCATTGGGGCACACCCGGATGATGTGGAAATGAGTTGTGGGGCGACACTTGCAAAGGAGATCGCGGCAGGTAAAAAAGTTGGCATTCTCGATCTTACTCGAGGTGAATTAGGCACGCGTGGTAACGCTGAATTGAGAAAACATGAGGCCGAAGAGGCAGCCAAAATACTGGGGGTCATCGTTCGTGAAAATCTTGGCCTTGCGGATGGATTTTTCGAAAATAACAGGGCTGCTCAAATTGCCATAATTAAAGTATTACGTAAGTACAGACCCGAGGTAGTTTTTTGTAATGCGGTAGAAGACAGGCATATCGATCATGGAAAGGGGAGCAAGCTGGTAAGTGATTCCTGTTTCTTAAGCGGATTGAGAAAAATTGATACGGAAATAGATGGAAACGCCCAGGAAGCCTGGCGTCCGAAACACGTATACCACTATATTCAGTGGAGGGACCTGGAGCCCGATTTCGTGGTGGATGTAACAGGTTATATGGATCAGAAGCTGGCAGCTGTTTTTGCATATAAGAGTCAGTTTTATGATGAAAATTCAGAGGAGCCTGAAACGCCTATTTCTAGTAAGAATGCCACTGATAGTTTGCGATATCGAAATCGAAATCTTGGCCGATTGATTGGCTCGGAATATGGAGAGGGGTTTACCGTTGAGCGCTATGCTGCGGTGAATTCGATCTTCGATCTGATTTAAAAATTACTTAATGGTATTGCGGAAGCAGGGGAAAAGATTTATATTTGCCTCCGCTTTCAACGTAAAAGTGAAATGGTGGTTGTAGCTCAGCTGGTTAGAGCGCTGGATTGTGGTTCCAGAGGTCGCCGGTTCGAAACCGGTCTTCCACCCCATAGAGCCTTCAACATATGTTGAAGGCTTTCTTTATTTCTGAACTGAAGCTTGCTTCGAGTTTCAGAAATAAAGAAAGGCTATCGCGCATCGCGCGAAGGCTTTATGAGCAGGTTTTCTTTATTGGTTCACCGAAGGTAAACCGTCTATCTGAAGCTTGCTTCGAGTTTCAGAAATAAAGAAAGGATATCGCGCAACGCGCCAAGGCTTTATGAGAAGGTTCAGCGGAACGGATTGAAATGGCAGAAACCAAAAAAAAGACCCTTCCAGGGAAGGGCCTATAGAATACATAACCTCTAAATTATGTTTCTAATACAGTCTAAATCAACTGTATAATCTTAATTTTGTCTGTGTTATTAAGGTAGAAGTCTTTCAAAATTATTCAGAAAAACTTAAAACCAGAGTATTGCAAAGTACTAAATTTTAAAAAACTAGCCCATATATGAGGCATGAATTCTGATTTAGAAGCAAAAAACCCCTCGAATGAGGGGTTTAAACAACATTCAACTTACTAGGCTTTCTGTTCTGCAGTTTGCTGAACAGCCAAATTATAAATAACTAGACCGAACCCGATCTTGTTGATAGCATCAGCGATGTTATAGAATACATCCATACTTAATCCACCGAATATACCTTCATACCATCCTGGTGTTCCTGCCATATAACCAATTGGGTAAATTGCCCAACCTACAAGCACAAACCAACATAGGATCTTGTGTGATCTTTGAACGGACCCGCCAGCAGCTTTTGCAAGTTTAGCAGCTCCTCCAAGCCAAATTTCATATACAATTGCGAAGTACGCGATACCTGAAACAAGACCCCAGATCTGGGCATTATCAGGATCTACGCCTTCTCCAAAGTATCCTGTGACAAGCATGATAACTGATAAAAAGATGAGTTTCCACATCAAAGATTTTTTGGCTCCGGCTACTTTCAGGATAAGATAGAACTCAACACACATCAAGGGTACGGTGAGTATCCAGTCTACGTAACGGAAAAAGGTTGGTGATTCGGCATTAGCTGCCCAGTAATCACGCATGTACCAATAGTGTACTGCGGCAATAAAGGTGATAAGTCCGGAGACTAAAATCGAAGTTCTCCACTTTCTGTCGAAACTATTCATTGAAAGAAAGAAGAAGGCTGAAGCGGCCATCATAGCCATACAGCCTACGAAAAATGTGAAACCAACATAATCGTCGGGAGCTAGTTTGGGGACTAGAGAAATAAAGTTAGAAAACGTGTCCATAATTTTTTGTTTAATTAATTTTGATCAAAGTTAAACAAAACTATGTTAAAAGATTCCCAACACTTAACTTAAATATTTATTAACGTGATAATTTTATATCATGAATTTTAACAAGATCGCAATATTCGTAACACTTTTCAGCTTATGGCTAACAAATTACTTTAGTGGTTCAGGGCAAGAAATTGTTGCATTTTCCCTCATTTTTTCTGTTGGAATTCTACATGGAAGTAATGATTTGGCAATTATGAATAAGCTGCAGTCGGTATCAGGAATTCGAAAAATTGCGACAATTCTCGGCTCTTACATTCTAATAGTCGTAATAGCAGGTGGGCTTTTTTACTTACTACCGAAATTAGCCCTGGCGGGGTTTATCTTATTTAGTGCCTATCACTTTGGCGAACAGCATTGGGAGGACACCATTTCGAAGGCTTCAGTTCGTTTAATAAAGTTAAGTTATTTAAGTTATGGTATGCTGATCCTGTGCCTATTATTTTATATGAATACTGCAGAAACTCAGGATATTATCACCGCTTTAACGGGACAACTAATTCCACAGACATGGTTCTTATATGGGTTGGTTACTGCAGGCGTCGTATTTGTTTTTAGTATGCTCTATTTTCTGTTAAAAAAATATATTGAATACAGTAGATTGTTATTCGAGGCATTCTTGCTATTAGTTCTGTCAATTGTATTTAAATATGCGGACCTGATTTGGGCCTTTGCCATCTATTTCATTTACTGGCACAGCATTCCCTCAATATTCGGACAACTTAAATATCTCTACGGCGATGTTAGTTTTGGATCGTTCAAACGTTATCTCAAATCTTCATCACTAATTTGGGTGATATCGGTGAGTTCCATGCTGCTCTTATTCTATCTTTTCAGGGACAATGAGGAAGTCATAATGCCTTTGTTCTTTGCGTTCCTGGGAGCCATAACTTTTGCGCATTCCTTCATAATTTCAAAAATGTTTGCTGCCGGAAAATAAAAATGCCACTTCCAGCGAAGTGGCATTTGCTTTCTAATGCTTTCTCGTTATGATTTATCGGCTCTTATTCTGCCCTCCCTGTTCGCTATTTCCCACGCAGTCTGAAATATTAACTGAGTCCTTTTAGTCATTAGATCATATTCTATTTTATCCGGTGTATCGGTGGGCTGATGATAATCTTCATGTACTCCATTGAAGTAAAATATCACAGGAATATTATTCTTTGCAAAATTATAGTGGTCACTTCGGTAATAGAAACGATTAGGATCATTTTCAGCGTTGAATTTATAATCCAGTTCAAGGTTCACATATTGTGAATTAACAGCTTCTGAAACATCGTGAAGTTCCTGGCTCAGCCTGTCACTCCCTATTAAATAAACGTAGTCTGGCTCCCCTTCCTTGTCAGGGTCGATTCGTCCTATCATATCTGTATTCAAATTACATACCGTATTCTCGAGTGGGAACAGCGGATTCTCGGTATAGTATTTAGACCCGTACAGTCCAATTTCTTCCCCTGTCACATGCAGAAAAAGTAAAGAACGTTTTGGGCCATTGCCGTCATTAACTGCCTGCTGAAAGGCCTCGGCGATTTCCAGCATAGCAACGGTACCACTACCGTCATCATCTGCACCATTGTAAATGGTTCCGTCTTCTCGTTTACCCACATGATCGTAGTGAGCAGAAAGGACAATCACCTCATCGGGTTTTTCAGATCCTTTAATAAAAGCAACTATGTTTTCCGAATCGGTAGTAATTCGCCTACCTAAATAACTTGCAGGTATGGGTTGATAATAATTGTTTTCCTCTATCGGTGACGAAATGCCGTTGTCCATGTAAAAATTTCGCAGGTATTCTGCAGCCAGTTTTTGACCATCGGTCCCCGTCATTCTTCCTTCCATATTATCCGAAGCAAAAGTGTACAAATGCGTTTTAAGCTCTTCGGCTGTAATAGTATTCGCATAGTCCACACGTGTCATTATTGTTTGCTGACTTGCGGTCTGGGCCGAATTACAGGAAATAGTAAGAAGGGATAAAGTGATTATTAACAGATGTTTCATTCTTTCAAATTGTTTAAGAGAAGCTAAATATACAGCTATGACGGTATAGGTTTGTGAAAATTTTGTGAAAATCCATATTGTGGTTGTCAGAACATTGAATACTCTTTTCCAGGACAACGTGGATGCGATCCGCCAAGGTTAAACAGAATCTATAAATAATTGTTAAACAACCTTGCGGTACAGGTAACATTTTTATATTTACAATCAAATCTATGATAAAACAGATATCACATAATTTCCTCATGATAATGGTGATTTTTTCACTGTTCGCACCCTCGGTTTTACACCTTATTGTTGAGGAAAGTGAATTGATAACCGTTATCGATACTACTGAAGAGGAAAATAAGAAGGAGAATAAAAAAGAGAATAATAAAGAACTGGAGGAGAAGGATGTTTTCATGCAGGACCTTGAGAACTTCGAATCGATATACAATGGTATACAGTTCGCTAAAGCTTCTAATTATCTCGACGGATCTTGTCAACATCATTCCGAGATCTTTTTACCCCCCCCTGAACAAAGGAGTTAATTTCCATAAGTGCAAAAACAAATTAACTCTGCCCGGATCTTACCGGGTATAAACCATTTTACTATGTTTAAAAATATTAAAAGCGACTTACCGTCGAGTATAGTCGTATTCTTCGTTGCGTTACCGCTATGTCTGGGTATCGCACTGGCGAGTGGAGCTCCTTTATTTTCAGGACTCATCGCCGGAATTGTTGGGGGGATCGTTGTTGGATCCCTTAGTGGTTCAGCCATTGGGGTAAGTGGGCCGGCTGCCGGATTAGCGGCTATCGTACTAACCGCCATTGCTACACTCGGTGGATTCGAAAATTTTCTACTCGCTGTGGTTCTGGGAGGGATCATTCAAATTGTATTTGGAGTTCTTAAAGCGGGTGTAATCGGATACTACTTTCCGTCATCTGTAATTAAAGGGATGCTTACAGGGATAGGTATAATTATAATCCTGAAGCAAATTCCTCACTTCTTTGGCTATGATGCGAACCCTGAAGGTGATTTTGCATTCTTCCAGGTAGATGGAGAAAACACCTTTTCCGAAATTTTCAAAACCATGAATGCCATTAGTCTTGGTTCCACTATCGTTGCGGTAGTAGGATTGGGAATCCTGATCCTGTGGGAGAAAGTACTGTCCAAAAAGTCTAAAATTTTCAAGTTGGTCCAGGGGCCACTGGTTGCGGTTATCTTTGGAATTGTTTTCTTTAGTTTAACCGGCGGAACAAGTTTGGCTATTGCTTCCGAAAACCTTGTTAGTGTTCCGGCTCCCGAGGATGCGAGCTCATTTCTGGCACAATTCACATTTCCCAATTTTGCAGCGATTACAAAACCTGAGATATGGATCACCGCTTTTACCATAGCACTTGTTGCGAGCCTCGAAACTTTACTTTGTGTGGAAGCAACTGATAAATTGGATCCTGAGAAAAGAGTCACTCCTACAAATCGCGAATTATTAGCCCAGGGTACAGGTAACATTCTTTCAGGATTAATAGGAGGTCTTCCCATTACTCAGGTGATCGTTCGCAGTTCGGCTAACATTCAATCGGGTGGTAAGTCCAAATCGTCGGCAATCATCCATGGTTTCTTCTTATTGATTTCCATCATTCTCATTCCAACCTTGTTAAACAAGATCCCATTATCGGTTCTTGCAGCGATCTTACTTGTAGTTGGATATAAATTGGCAAAACCCGCATTATTCAAGAAAATGTATGCCCTGGGATGGAAGCAATTTGTTCCATTTACAGTAACGGTAGGGGGGATAATTTTCACCGACCTGCTTGTGGGAATCGGACTCGGACTCGGTGTAGGTATCATTGTAATCTTGATTAAGAGCTATCAAAACTCTCACTTCCTGCATATTGAAGATAAAAGTAACGGGAAGCATAAAATTAAGATGACCCTGGCCGAAGAAGTTACCTTTTTTAACAAGGGTGCCATTTTAAAGGAATTGGATAGCCTTCCCAGGGATACATACCTGGAGTTGGATGTTCGCCAGACACGATACCTGGATAATGACATCATCGAAATCCTGGAAGATTTTGCTTACAAGGCAAAGGAGCGAAATATCGATATCAAGATTATTTCCGAAGGAGGTACTGTTGAAAATCCTCCGAGTTTTATAGAATATTTCAAATTATTACCGAAAACGGCTTAATTGGCCAAAAAAATTAACAATCATGAAAAAAAATAATATCGTGGTTCTAATCAATTTAGATAAGCCACAACTCAATATAGTCCAGAACTCCATAAATGTTGCGAAGAGTATGAACGCAGCCGTAACTTTTTTATATGTTAAGAAAGCGGTAGATGTAGTTCAAAACGAAAATCATTTATCAGCTATAAAAACCCTTACTGATGCCCATATGAAAATAGATGGGAAAATGAGAGAACTATTGGAACCATTTCAACAATCCACAGATACTGAACTGCGTAGTAAGATTGCCATCGGAAATGTGAAAAACCATATTGCAAAGCACCTGAATAAATTGAATCCGGACCTTGTAATCCTTGGGAAAAGGTCCAAAAAAATACTTCCGTGGGAGGGTGACCGACTTACGCAATTTGTGGTAAATGAATTCAATGGACCTGTTTTGATATCAGCCACAGATCAGGTTTTGGAACTTAATGAGCAACTCTCTTTGGGACTGCTCTCTGCTTCGGGTTCTGATGCACCCAAAGGTATTGTGGAAGACCTCCTTAAAATCTCGTCACAACCTGTGAAGTCTTTTAAGATTGTCAACAAGGCAAGTGATGCCCAAACGTCCAGCACCATGCCTTTTAAGACAGTGGAATATGCTTTTGAACCTGGCGACAATGCGGTTAAGAACTTATCGAAATATGTTCATAGAAATAATGTAAATTTACTGTTCTTAGACCGCGATAACGTAACTCAGAGAAATCGAAAGGCTTCTTCCACGAATCTGCATGGAGTCATTAACCAACTTCCATCGTCCCTCTTGTTGGCGTGAGTCTATTAACTAACACATTATAACCCATTATTATGAAAGCACATACAAAAGAAACACAAGCGGCCATGACACCACAGTCGGCCTTGCAGGCCTTGAAAGACGGGAATAACCGTTTTATGAACCAGAACATGGTACATCGTAACCTGAGCGAACAAATAGGGGATACGTCTACAGGACAGTATCCTTTCGCAACAGTGTTACACTGTATCGATTCAAGGGTTTCGGCCGAATTGATCTTCGATCAGGGGATAGGTGATGTATTTAGTATCCGAATTGCCGGGAACTTCGTAAATGAGGATATCCTGGGGAGTATGGAGTTTGCCAGTAAGTTAGCTGGAACCAAATTAATTGTGGTCCTTGGCCATACGAGCTGCGGGGCGGTAAAAGGTGCCTGCGATCATGCCAGGCTAGGTAATCTTACTTCGCTCATCAATAAATTGGAACCTGCAGTGGAAGCTGTCTCGGAACCACAGGATGAAGACAGTAGAAACTCTGGAAATATTGACTTCGTCAACGCCGTTGCCAAAAAGAACGTCGAAATGACCATTGACAATATCCGCTCCAGGAGTCCTATCCTAAAAGAAATGGAAGACAACGGAGAGATCAGTATTGTTGGAGGCATGTACGATATTAGTGATGGCTCAGTGACATTTTACAATTGATTTTAATTTCAATTCATAAAAAAACCCGGATGAAAGTCCGGGTTTTTTATTTCTACATTTTTGTTCGCGTTTGATAGACAAGCGTAAAATGTTCTTTAGGCGGCTTACCATTTACATAATGAGCAGCATAATTCATGATCATCGCATTTGATAGTTTATACTTTTCCAGATTCCCCGCATGATTTTTCATCCATACTTCGGCTTTTTGAAAAACTCGGCCCCTTTTTGATGCATCTTCAATTTTGGGCGACCTACCGTCCATTTTCTTTTCAACCCTGTAAACCATTTGTGTACTGTTGGGATTTCGCTGACTAGCGTTTTTTTCTTTATCCGGTTGAAAACTTAAGCTTTCAACATTCATATTGGCTGTTTGCTTGCTGGCCATTAGATCCGTGATAAGAAGTTTTGTGTTTTGTGCATTGATGCTGAAACCGATGAAACCGATGATGACGAGTATTACTATTTTTTTCATTACGTGGATGTATTGATTATTGGCTAAAGTAAGCCGGCGATATTTATTTGGCATCTACGAAATCCGACACCAAAAGAAATTATATGAAATCATAGATGGCGATATAATCACTAAGAAATTTGTACGTTAGCTGGATACACCTAGGGTATTTTTATTAGTGCCTGTTATATAATGAGGTGTAACCTTCCGATTGCTGAAAATAATATTATGTTAATGGTTTATTTCAAGGTAGGTTTATATGAATATTTTAATTTAAATTTGAGATTATCGCTCAAGAATGATAGCTATCGCATCGAAGATTAAGAAGATCCTTTTACCGTTGTTTACCACTAAAGCTGCTGGTGTTTATTTTATACTATTCGCTGCTGCCATTGCCATTGCAACATTTATAGAAAATGATTACGGTACAAGTGCGGCGCAAAAAGTGATCTTTAAAGCCTGGTGGTTTGAGTTACTGCTCGTTTTATTCGGAACAACTATACTGGTTAACATTATAAGATACAGAATGATACCCATGCGCAAATGGGCCTTGTTGTTGTTTCACGGAGCTATTATCATAATAATCATTGGAGCTGGAGTTACTCGTTACTTTGGTTTCGAAGGAGTAATGCACATTCGAGAGAATGACAGTTCCTCCAGTTTTTTATCTTCTGAAACCTATCTGAAATTTGATGTTCAGAAAGATAATGAGACGTATAGTTTCGACGAACCCGTCCTTTTTGCAAGCCTGGGAAATAATCATTTCGAGGAATCATATCTTATCGACGGGAGTTTGATCGAAATAGTTGTAAGCGATTTCATTCCAAATCCGAAACAACAAATTGTTGCGAGTTCTACCAATGGGAAACCTGTGCTGAAACTGGTAGTCGCAGGCACCAACGGAAGAGAAGAGTATTATATTGAGGAAGGGAGTACGAAGCGGATCGGGTCGATGCTTTTCAATTTTAAGGATCAATTAATTTTTGGTGCGGTTAATTTAAAATACGAGGAAGAAGAATTGTTACTGAATTACGAACGGGAGCTCACTCAAACCGTAATGGCCACTCAAATTAAAGATACCCTTAATTTCAACGGGGAATTCTTACCACTTGCATTGAGGTCACTGTATTCGGACGGGGAGAATAACTTTGTTTTCCCTGAGTTCAGTCCATCGGCAGAACTCGAAATGGTAAGTGAAGATCCAAAAGTTAAAAATGAAAGTGTCACGGCTGTTGTAATGGAGATCTCTGTGGACGGCGTGAAAAAAGAGACAGTCGTGTATGGCAATAAAGGGTTGCCCGGTAATCCTTCTACTTTACTATTTGATGGAATTCAGGTTAATACTTCCTACGGGGCCAGGGAAGTGAAGGTTCCGTTCGCGATCAGGTTGAACGATTTTATTATGGAAAAGTACCCGGGTACTAATAGTGCATCTTCATACGCAAGTGAAGTAACGCTTAAGGACCCAACAGAGAATGTAAATATGGATTACCGTATTTATATGAACAATATCCTTAATTACAGTGGGTATCGATTTTTTCAGTCTTCTTTCGACAGGGATGAAAAAGGTACATACCTGAGTGTGAACAGTGACTTTTGGGGAACACTCATTTCCTATATAGGTTATGCTTTGCTCACATTAGGAATGATCCTGACCTTTTTCAGTAAGAAGACCCGTTTTTATTCAGTGTTACAAAAAATAAAGAAATTACGATCACAACGAGGGACCTTCGTACTGATTTTATTTCTGTCTTTGGGTATCAACTCCTTCGGCCAGGCTTATAAGGATAAAGCAGTATCAAAGGAACATGCGGAGGCTTTTAGCAAGATAGTTGTTCAGGATTTCAAGGGCCGGATGAAGCCAATGCATACATTATCCAGGGAAGTGATGCGAAAGGTCACCCGCAAGGAAAATTGGGAAGGATTAACAGCAGATCAGGTGGTATTGGGCATGTTTGTGAACAAACAAGACTGGTACGATGTGAAGCTTGTAAAGCTTGGGAAACATAAGGATATTCAGAAATTATTGAACGTTCGTGGTAACTATGCTTCATACAAGGATTTCTTTAGCGAAAAAGGCGAATATAAGCTAAGAGATGAGGTAAGGCGTGTTTACGGACTTGAGCCCATTGATAGGGGCGTGTATGCAAAGGAATTGCTTAAAATAGATGAAAGGCTAAATATCCTTAGCATGTTATTTGCCGGGAGTTTATTGAAGATCGTTCCCAACCCAAATGACCCAAATAATACGTGGCAGGCATACAACAGTCATAATCATGCGCCGGACGATGGCCATAATCACAGCACCATCGCAGATAACTTTTTTAACGCTTACGGAACGGCATTGAAACAAGCCACATCCTCTCGGAATTTTCAGCATGCAGGACATTTGCTGGATGAATTAAAGACGTTTCAGGGAGCAAAAGGAGGTTCGGTGATGCCTTCCGAAGCAAAAATAAATACAGAGATCCGCCTGAATGAAATGAATGTCTTTACCAGGCTGGCAGGCCTTTATATGATTTTAGGCATGGCACTGTTATTCTTCCTTTTTCTCTCGGTTTTTAAACCAAATTTGAAATTGAAAACGGTCTATTGGGTGATCTTTTCATTAATTGCATTAGGATTTATACTTCACACTATTGGGCTAGGGATGCGCTGGTACGTATCAGGTCGAGCACCCTGGAGTAACGGGTACGAATCTATGATCTACATTGCCTGGACTTCCACATTGGCAGGTATATTATTTACACGCAAATCGTTCGGAGGATTAGCGGCCACTATGGTTTTGGCCGGGACCATACTATTTGTTTCAACCCTTAGTTTCCTCGATCCGGAAATTACACCGCTGGTACCCGTATTGAAATCGTACTGGCTTACCATCCACGTTTCCCTGGAAGCAGGTAGTTATGGTTTCCTTATGCTGGGAGCCATCATAGGGCTAATAAACCTTATACTGATGATCTTCATTTCTGAAAAGAACAAGGGCCACGTCAAACGAATTATCAAGGAAATGACGTACATCAGTGAACTTACCATCACCGGTGGTTTATTCATGGTTAGTATCGGAACGTATCTGGGTGGTGTATGGGCAAATGAATCCTGGGGCAGGTACTGGGGCTGGGATGCTAAAGAAACCTGGGCCCTGGTCACTATTTTAGTGTATGCCTTTATTCTTCATATGCGATTGATTCCCAAACTTCGAGGTACTTACGCGTATAACCTGGCGACTATCTTTGGGTTAGCATCTGTTATTATGACCTATTATGGAGTAAATTATTACTTGTCCGGATTACATTCATATGCCACTGGGGATCCAGTGCCTATTCCGCAATGGGTATATATTGTTGTAAGCTGTATTATTGTGATAAGTGTTGCAGCATTTATTCGTAAGCGAAAATTCCAGGCTATATCGTAGATATTATTCAAGAATAATACCGTCCTCCAGGATGAGGTCGTAGCGATAACCAGCTCCGAAATCCTTATTCAAAACCACTTTAGCCTTAATGGTTATCGTCTTACCTTCAGGTACAAAGGTGTTCGAGGTTATTACCAGGTCGAAATCATTTTTACTACCATCCTGCAGATGAATCCAGTTCCGACTCATGATATTAGGGTTAATCTTCACACATTTCCCCGTTAATTGAACCGTTTTACCTTCGTAATTGGCCGGGTTTGCCACCAGGTCGGCAATTTTTATGGATCCTTTGTGCTGAACGATTTCCTCAGTATGCGTTGGGATGCTTTGTTTTTGTTCAGTTTCAATTTCATCTGAACCGAATTCAGGTTTCAAGGTTCCGGTATTGTTGCCATGAACTTCATGAACCAGGTTTGAAACCAGAAAGATCCTTTCAAACATCCGGTTGTACTCTTTGCTTTCAAAATTTGTCTTCAGTAAGCCGTTCCTGTAATAATATGTTCCGCCAAGTTCGATATCTTGTTTTCTTGCAGCTATCCAGAATTCTTCTCCGGCTTCAGTTACTTTCAGGTACACATATTTAGTGGCCGGAAGTATCTCGTTCACTGTCACCTTGTGCAAATCCTCCGTAAATGAACCGGTTTGCGTATTTGGAATTACATTCTCATTATTGGTTTCAGAAAATATACCACTAACACTTTCATTTGTATCATTTTCAACCTGGGCTGTGATCACTTTCGGCCCATTATTACATGAAGCCAGTGTAGCGGTGAACATTATAAGAAGCAAGATATTTCGATAAATCATAATTATTTTTTCTTTTTACTGTAAAAGCGTTTTGTAAGACTGGTATAAAACCGATAATTATTTTCCTGGTCGAATCGCGAAAGTTCCCCTGAGACACTAAGGATCCATGTTCTTGAGATGCGATAGGACAGGGTAGTACCATAATAATTCAAATTCAGATCGCTTATACTATTATCATAGGTGTAATCTGCCAGGCGGTAATATACCTGGGCACTTAATTTGTTTTCGAAAAACTCCCTAGAATAACTGATTGCATAAATATTACTGGTAAGATAGTTCGAGCTGTTCATGTTATAAGACACATTAAATCTTCCGCCAATCCCCGGAATTTGCGAAAGCGTGGCATAGCCATAAATATTATCCGATTTATTCTGACTGTCCGCCTGAAATCGCCTGCTATAGCTAAGACCAAGCCACAACATCTTGGCAGGTCTTACATTTAACCTGAACCGCAACCCCTGTCGTGCTAGATCCTCGTCTAACAATCGTTCAATCTCAGTTTGAAAAGTTTCATAATAAATGATCTGCTTTCGTGTGTCGTAAGAGATCATCACATTGACGGCACGACTGATTCTATATCTGGCAGACATGTACAAATTGGTTAAACGGGAGTTGCTTCCCATTGTTGAGAAGATATCTAGTTCAGCTGAACCAAAAAGGTTCAGATCTGAAGCTATCGTACTCATATGTTGCAGGAAAATGAATCGTCTGTCCGTAGCACCGGCATTAGTTTGCTCGACGGCACCCACGGTTGATTCGCTGTAAAAGTCCTTCGTATTGGTCTCAATTCCAAAGTAACCTCCGTATTGCAAGAGATCTGAATTAAATCCATAATTTTCGAAATCGGGCCTGAATCCACCCATAGCGCCAACATAGAAATCCCCAAAGTATTTCTCTACCTGCAGACCGTCAATAGCACCAATGGAACTTGCTTTTGGATTTATATGTCTTCCCGCAGTTACCGATAAGGACGGCATGGCATCATAGCGGACATTCAGGTTGTATACATTAAATATGCTGGTCCTTCCATCATATCTGTTTGAACTTGTGTTAAAATTCCTGTAGACAAGGAAAGACTGCACAGAAAATTTTGAATCTCCGATGTGATTTGCATCCAGGGAAAAACGGGTCCGGAAAATATTATTGTCGTTCCTGATATTGGAAAACGTATTCAAACTGGCTATTGAAACTCTTCCGCGTATGTTTTCCTGGTACAGTGATTTTTTGTCACCATCAGCCGGGATTAGTGCAACAGCTCCAGTTGGACCGACCTCATCATCAGGTTCCGGGACGGAAGGATCAGCAGCTTCAACTACGTATGTGTATGAGACCGAATCTCCTTGCCCAACCTCGCAATTATTTATAATCACACAAACTACGGAAGTCGATGATTTATCGGTAACCCTTAAGCAATCATTCCCAGAGAACTGTAGCGTTTTGCCTAATTCAATCACTTCGGTGTCATCAAACTTTACATAAACATTGTTTGAAGTCACGAAGGAAACTGTCCCTGTCAAGGTATTATCCTGGGCAAATACTACCGATGAGAGTGCCAATGCTATTAATATGTAAGCATGTTTTAAGGACATAAAGTTTCAATCTGCACTAATTTGGATTCGGGTGGCATGCAAAGCACGCATTACTTTCATATACATATCCTGAAACACCCTCATGCTCATCGTTCATATCATTCTTCTCATGACAGGTGATACAGGTAAATACTGAATAATTATTGGTGTTTATATGGCAATCTATACAATCGTTCCATTCTCCCTCATGTGCACCACTGTAGATCGGGAAATACATCCCGTCATGATCAAACGTTGCAGGCATCCAACCGGGGTTCGTTGAGTGACAGGAGGCACAATCTGTTGGAAAATTAGCCGTCTGGTGATTAGGATTGGTGGTTGCGATGTAATCGTCTGAATGGCAGGCGAAGCAGTCGGTTGGTGTATTTGTAAAATCACCATTCGTATGACATTCGGTGCAATTCTGAATATCATGTCCCAGTGTTAAAGGGAAAAAATCATGTATTATTCCTTCCGCATCCCAGCCTATACCAAACGGACTATGACATTCGATACAATCTGTTGAAAATCCTGAAATCGCATGGTTTGGGTTCGTAGTGGCCATATAATCGTCCCTGTGGCACTCAATGCATTCATTACCCAAAGGTCTGAAGACAAGTGTGGAAGCACTGTCATGGCACTCGATGCATCCCAGATTGGTATGGGCCCCAATTAGTGGAAAACCGTTTTGCTCATGTAGTTCAGGAATATTGAACACCAGCCAGGAATCGGAGTTGTGGCATCGCATGCAATCATTACCAACAGACTGGTTATGAACATCTAAATGACAGGAGATACAATCCGTGGAGGTGTCCTTAAAAGTCAGATCCGTATGGCAAGCTTTACAGTCGGTTACCTCATGTGAGCCCTCTAATTCGAATTTAGTAGTGCCGTGATCGAATTGCAGTGTTTCAAAGTTTAGAGTCCAGCTATCCGGGGTATGACATTCTGCACAATCCATCTTCAGATCGTCACCATGGGGCGATTGTGACATAACTGGTAAAAGAACCAGCAGTAGTGCTATTGTAAATGACAATCGATACATTCCAGTTTGTTTAGTTTGTACATAACTGTTTTTTGTCCATTGTCGTCACTAATTTCGTGACAGGCAGCGCAACTTATTTCAGCATGGCGACCTTCCAGGGGAAATGCCGTGCTGTTGTGGTTAAATTTCTCAGGAAACCAACTCTGTGTAACGTGACACCGGTTACAATCGGTGATTCCATCAATCGCGAATGCATCCTCATGTACATTTTCATGGCAGGACGCACACTGGTTATCTAAGTTAGTAAAATTCTGAGATATAATTGTTTCATTTTCAGAAATTTCAAAATGACATGCCCGGCAATCAACATCCAGGTGCTTACCATCCAGTGGCCAATTGGTTATATTATGGTCGAAATTGACTATGTTCCAGGCATCGTTGCTATGACAGGTGGTGCAGTCCTGATCCGGATAAAATGTGGTACTTATAAAACTTTCGTGGAAATCTGTATGGCAATCAACACAACTCGAACCGAGATCTACAAAGGTCCATCGTTCGTCATCTTCACTTATATGGCAGGCGAAACAAGGCGTTGCAGTATGCGCGCCTTCCAATGGAAAATTCGTGGTTTGGTGTCGCTCCAGGGTAAATAAACTGTAATCGAATCCGTTATCAAGTGAATGACATTCCACACAGTCGGGACTTATTCCATTATCGGCAAACTCTCCGTTGTGATAATCGGAGTGGCAATTATTGCAGGCAGAAAAATCTATTGGAGTACTAAATCGCTCTAAATGGCATTTGGTGCAATCTACATCAACATGCTCACCGGTTAAAGGATAATCGGTAATTGAGTGATCGAAGAAATCCATATCCTTCAACGCCAGGAAGCTGGATTCCTGATGGCATTTAGCACAGTCTGTACCATATAAACCTTCATGCTGGTCTTCATGACATGCCACACAGTTATTTTCTGCGATATCAATATTATCCTGAAATATTGTGATTGGATTACTGCTTCGGTCGTGGCATGTGAAACAATCTATACTTATATGCTGGCCTTTTAAGCTGAAGTCAGTTACATTGTGATTAAAACGTCCTTTACCCGTGAATCTGGAAAAAGATGTTTCGGTATGGCATTGTTTGCATTCTCCTTTTAACTGATTGTTATGTGGATCATTATGACACGCCTTACAATCTGAAAAAGCCAGGTCTGTAAACTCCTGAAACTTGACTCCATTTCGAGTAGTCATCTTGTGGCATTCAATACAATCTACATTAATATGCTCCCCTTTTAGAGGATAATCGGTTTCGTTGTGATCGAAATTAGCTACTGGTTTGAAAGCATCCATATTATGACAACTTAAACAATCGTTCGAGAGTGTTTTCTGGTGGAAATCGTCGTGACAGGAGAGACAAGCATCGTCCAGTCCCAAATACGTTCCTTTTCTCTTTCTTATATCGCTATTCGCGATATTATCCGGGGTATGGCACTTTCTGCAATCCACCTCTTCATGTTTTCCTTCTAATGCATAACCCGTCAGGTCATGGTTAAAACTATTCTCATCGAAGCGAATCATATCGAAATTTCGCCCGTGGTGATCGCTATGGCATTCAAAACAGTCTTTATTTCTAACATTTCTGTTGGCATGATAGCCTTGATTTGAATTTATCAGCGACCTAATTTCTTTATGGCAATCCAGGCATTTCGCATTTGAGACTTTCTTCCCAATATCGTGGCACAGCGTGCAATTACTCATACCTTCAAGCTCAGAATGGGCCGTTGTTAAATCGCCAGGAGATATCTGTCCGTAACTCTGGGTTACAGCTAGAACGAATAGAAATATGATATGGATAAACCGGTTTCTCAAACCATATACCTTCTATTTTTATTGGTTATTTGTTAAAAGAATCGACGTCGTTTAAGGCCCTTCTTTTATGGTAAACAGTTAACTATAATTATACCCTACCTAAGTTAGCCATGTTTTTTCATAATATAACCGAATCGCTTGGTAATTTTTATTCCTGGCTTCTCGAGGAAGGCCGTTGGTAAAATACCTCCGGCAAAAATATAGACCAGGTCGTTAGGAACCTCAATAGCCTCGTCATCGGTATCTGTTTTAATAATACATTTTGCGTCACTTATTGAAACAAGATTGGATGAAAATATCAGTTTTACCTTGCCGTCCGCATTCGCCTGGGTGATCTTTTCCCTGTTTTTAGGTTTACATCTTGTTAAAGTCTCCGTTCTCACCAGCTGCCTCACATTATTCTCATCCATGAGCAGGAGGGAAGCCTCTATGGCCGAGTCGCCACCGCCCACAACGACAATCTCCTTTCCTGAAATCCGTTCGGGTTCCAGGAGCCTGTAGGCGACCTTGGTCGACTCTTCCCCGGGAATATTCAGTTTTCTGGGGCTTCCTCTTCGTCCAATTGATATGAGTACATTATTGCCGATATATTCCTCTCCAGAAGTAGTGATTACCTTAAAAGTATCGTCCTTTTGCGGAATAATATTCTCTACCTTATGCTTTTCCCGTATCTCGATATCATGTTCCTCTATCACCTTGTTCCACAATTTTAGTAGTTCATCCTTTGAGGTATCATACAGTTTAACTTTACCATGCAAGGGTAGATTCATAGGGGAGGTCATGACGATCTTGGATCTAGGAAACGTGTACACCGTACCACCAAGGGAGTCCTGTTCCAGGGTGACGCTGCTTAACTTGTGTTTCTTACAGGCTAGGGTTGCCGAAATTCCTGCAGGGCCGGCACCAATGATGATAACATCCAGGGCGCCTTTTGGGTTTGGTTTTTTACTTTTTAGTATACTGTCTATCGCCTGCTGGCCCTGTTCCACACTGTTCCGTATTAATCCCATACCACCAAGCTCCCCGGCGATATAGATTCCCCTGATATTAGTTTCGAAATTCTGATTCACATGCGGAAGATCCACCCCGCGGCTTTCGGTTCCCATTCTCAAAGATATAGCTTCCACGGGGCAGGCGTGAAAACATGCACCATGCCCGACGCAATTGGAGGAGTTGATAAGTGTCGCCTTTCCATTGGCAATACCTAAAATATCCTTTTCCGGGCATTCGGATACACAGGCGGCACTTCCAATACAGGTGTTGAGGTTTATATAAGGATGCAGGGAAACCGGTTCGAAGAGCCCTTCTTCTTTCGCGATCTCAACCTTCCTTTCCGTTTCTTTGGTCTTCTTTTTCAGTTTGCGCATATATAAGAATACCACTCCTAAACATAGAAAGAAAACAACTCCATACACCAATATTTCTTCGATTATTACTTCCATCAGAAAATCCATTTATATCCAAATGCCAAAGTAACGGCAATATGGATTATTACTATCACCAGCATAATCAACGCAAAGGGAAGATGTGCAACATGCCAGTATTTGAATAGTTTCTGCATGGTCTGTAATCTCGATATCCTTTTACCGAGAGTTCGCTCATTTTTCAGAAGTTTCAGTACAGACCTTCTTTGATCGACCGGAACGTTGCTTCGTTTGAGGGCTTTTTTCAAAACCCCCGGAGAAACTTTTTCCTGTCGGTCTTTTTCAACCTGGGTAAAACTGATAAATAACAGGATTGTGGAATCATCCAGGTTATAATCCTCACGCAGCACTGTGGAGAGATCCGTTTTCATACCTTTTACTTCCTGGAGACTAAGTTCCCGTCCTTCGATGGTCCTTGGGATTTGGATATAGATAAACCTGCCAATAACACCGCTTAATACGACCGCCACCATACTCCAGAAAGCTACTGAAACAATCCCTCCGAATTTAAAGGCCGTATGGAAGAGGACCATTATGGGCCCCAGTGTGCAAAGGAATATGTGAAACTCGAGTAAGTATTTGAGGCGAAGATATTTCGCCATAAAGTTATACCGTTTCCTGGCAATATACAGACTAACCCCGATGAGAATCATTAAAGTACCGATGATCCCCAAACCATGGCCATAGGCACCGCTGGGTTTAAACCAATCGTGCTGCGGATGGTAAAATCGTTCTTCAAGAGCAGTATTATAATAGGAATAGCCTGTATAGACGAGATATATGGTTACTATAATGATAATAGTAACCATGGTTCCGATATAGATTTTATGTGTGGTCTTATTCAATTAAAACTATGGTTAGGTTTGGAACAATATGATGCGCTAATTCTGTTATTATTCACTTATTAACGAGTTTTAGGCTTGTCTAATATATCAGAAGTGAAATTATGACATATTTCCGGTCGGGAAATGATAATTATCATACAAAACTTAGGTGTTTATTCCATAATTAAGGAGTTATCTATTGTTTTAACAGTTAATTCGATATATACCCTACATTGTTTTTACGATCTAATTCAATTACAAATCTAGCTACTACCAAAAAAATAATAAATCCTTTTACAATAAATAAAAGCACGTTATATTTGCACCCTCCTGCGCAACAAAGAAGTTGCTTAGGAGGGCGCAGGCCGACTCAGGAGAAATGGCAGAGTGGTCGAATGCGGCAGTCTTGAAAACTGTTGAGGGTCACACCTCCGGGGGTTCGAATCCCTCTTTCTCCGCAAAAGGAAACCCGCAACTTTCGTTGCGGGTTTATTATTTTCAGATGTGAATGAAGCTTGCTTCAATGAGCTTATGAAAATGATAAACCAAATAAGCGAAGCTTGTTTGGGGTTTCTATGCTTGCTCAGGATTACCTCAATGGGATCAACACAGTTAATCCCTGTTCATCTAGATTTCAAAGGAACTTGATAAACCAAATAAGCGAAGCTTGTTGGGGTTTCTATGCTTGCTCGGGATATCCTGCCAGGATCAACGCAGTTAATCCCCGGAATTCATTCGAGTGAAGTTGATGAAAACAAAAAACCTTGACAAGCGAAGCTTGTTGGGGTTTTTATGCTTGTCCTGGATTTTCTTATTGAGATCATAGAAATAATACCTCAATTGACTCAAAAATTGCAAAAAACCCTCAAAATTTACAACCATTAACAAGGAATAAACAGTAATTTCCTACAATAATGATTGTTTTTAACACTTTATTCTTACAAAATATGTACACTTCAACAGATATTTTTATCACTAAATCGAATACAATTGATTTAAGGTTAGCATTTACAGGTACTTACGTGACTTATTAGTTACTTTTGCCCTCGATAACCCCAAATTATCATTAAAATGAAAACACCTACGTATGTAATCCTTACATTTTTGTTATGTATAGGCAACACTGTATTTTCTCAGGTTGGTATTGGAACCACGTCACCGAAAAGTTTAATTGACATTCCGGCGACGAATCCAACAACTCCGTTAAGTACTGATGGTTTGCTTATACCCCGAATTGATGCATTTCCCACAATAGACCCTGGGGCCGATCAAAATGGTATGCTCGTCTTTTTAACCACTAATGTTGGAACCTATGAGGTTGGATTTCATTTTTGGGATCATCCGAATACCCAATGGGTAGGTATTGGAACCGAAGAATGGAAAAAAGGAGTAAATACCGCTGGTGACGACCTCATCTATGCGACTCGAGCTAAAAAAACAGGTACCGATATCGTAATCACTCATGATGGCCGTGTTGGATTCGGCACCAGTGATCCCGTTGAGCGTTTTGAATTCAAAGGTCCGGGTGATAACGATTTTCAAATTACCAGTGCCAATACCAATCCACCTAATTTCATTTTGTATAATACCGGTGGAACTTTAGAAGTGCCTACCGTTCTGGCAGCCAATCAGGAAATTGGAGCCTTGATTACTAAAACAAACGATGGCACGGGAGTCAAAGAAAATGGAGGTGTTCGTTTTTATATGGATGGTGCTGCCTCCGTCGGAAGCGTTCCATCCAGGTTTGTTGTAACCAATGTTCCGAATGGTTCAACAAGTCAAATAGAACGAATTATTGTAAGAAGTAACGGAAATATGGGTGTTAGCGAATCCAATCCTACTGCGACACTTCACCTTAGAGCGGGAACTGCCGCGGCAGGATCTGCTCCTATTAAATTAACCTCTGGTACTAATTTGAGTACTCCCGAGGCTGGAACAATCGAATATGACGGGAGCAAATTATATTTTACACCTACTACCAGCAGACAAGTGATGATGACTGGATATACCAATACCGCCTCATTGGATTTTCCTTCTATAGCTGTAAATGGTTATTCCGATCTTACCGTAACAGTAACCGGTGCTGCTCTTGGTGACACTGTTTCCTGTGCTCCGAACGGTGCCATTGAACCCGGTCTTTCGTGGAATAGCTTTGTAAGTGCGGCCAATACCGTTACGGTGAGGGTGGCAAATGTTCAAGGTTCTAGTATAGATCCAGTGAATAGAAGCTGGAAAGTAAATGTGATTAAATAATCCTTCTCGTCCCCATGATAAAAAACCTCAACTGTTTGATGCATCAAGTAGTTGAGGTTTAATTTTTTGCAAAGATTTCAGATTTCTGTACGCTATTTTTTTGAAGTTGCATAACTTTATAGTAATGACTTGGTTATACATAGATTTACCACTTTAACTCATTATTCCAATATTCGATTGGTTATTCTATGAATTCCACTCAGAAAATTGCTTTAATTTTAATATTCAGTATATCATCTTTAATTAAAATAATCATCATGAAACTCAAGAACCCTATTTTAATCCTATTCGTCATTATTGGAATCTTAGCAGCTAGTGAAAGTACATTTTCACAAACTACTGAAATTGCAGTTGTAGACAGTACATCGCAAAAGCAAAAAAGATTGAAATTTGGTGTTGGGTTCGGACTGAATTTTGTTGGTGGTACAAATATTAGTTTAGCTCCTAATTTAATATATA
>JABDNT010000004.1 GCA_013043685.1 Flavobacteriaceae bacterium
TCCATGTATAGCTTCAATCTGAATTCCAGAGGTTTCCTGAAGATCTTTCCACAGCTCATTGAGACTGATCCGTTCCCCGAATGCGATATTAAATACCTCGTTATCTGCCTCCTCCGATGCAAAGAAAGCTTTCACGTTTGCCTGTACCGCATTCTCTACGTAAGTGAAATCACGAGTTTGTCCTCCGTCACCGTTAATCGTTGGTGATTTACCATCCTTCAACGCCTGCATAAATAATGGGATCACAGCAGCATAGGCTCCTTTCGGACTCTGCTTGGGCCCAAAAACATTAAAGTATCGCAGGCCGATGGTCCTGGTACCATAGGTTTTATAAAAAACATCAGCATAGATCTCGTTCACCAGTTTGGTAACGGCATAAGGCGAGATAGGCTTACCGATCTTATCTTCAACTTTCGGTAAGGTTTTACTATCCCCATATGTCGAACTAGACGCAGCATATACCAATCGTTTCACAGAATTGCTTTCTTTTTGTGCCACCAGCATATTCAGAAAACCACTAACATTTACTTCATTCGATGTAATAGGGTCACTGATAGACCGGGGCACCGATCCTAAGGCTGCCTGGTGCGATACAAAGTCTATCCCTTCCATCGCCTTTTTACAAATCGCCAGGTCTCGTATATCGCCTTCTATAAATTCGAAAGCAGGATGGTCTTCAAACTCATCCAGGTTCGACCGTGAACCAGTAGCCAGGTTATCTAATACCCTGACTTTCTTCGCTCCGTTTTTTAATAGATATTCTACCAGATTGGAACCGATAAATCCTGCTCCACCAGTTATAAGGAAATTTAATTGACTTAGATCTTTAGTATGATAAGGCGTATTATACAATGTGTTAGTATTAATCGTGAATCGTTTATTCTAGTTTATTTTTATATAACTTCTATACCTCCTTACACCTACCCACTATTCACCTATCACTATTCACTACTCACCCCTATAGTCGGCCATCGGTTTGGTTCTTATCGTAAAAAGCTTTCACATCGAAAAGCACAGAAGGTGTATTCCTGTAGGATTGCACATCGAAATCCTTAAATTCCTTATGAGATACGGCAAGAACTACAGCATCATAGGCATTCGCCAGCTCATCTTCTGAAGTACAGAGTTCTAAACCGAATTCCTTTGTCACTTCATCTTTGCTCGCCCAGGGGTCGTAAACATCCACTTTAAGATTGTATTTATTTAGTTCTTCGATCACATCGATCACCTTACTATTTCTTATATCCGGACAATTCTCCTTAAATGTTATTCCCATCACCAATACGCTCCCGTGTTTCACCTTGCACTCCTTTTGGATCATAAGTTTCACTACTTCCGTAGCCACATATTCACCCATCCCATCGTTCATTCTTCGACCTGCCAGGATAATTTCCGGATTGTAACCTTCCTCCATGGCTTTTTGAGCCAGGTAATAAGGATCTACTCCAATACAATGGCCACCAACCAGGCCAGGGGTGAATTTTAAGAAGTTCCATTTGGTCCCAGCTGCCTCAAGAACATCCTGGGTATCAATGTCCAGCATTCGGAATATCTTGGAGAGTTCATTTACAAAAGCGATATTGATATCCCTTTGGGAGTTTTCAATCACTTTAGCAGCTTCCGCTACTTTAATCGATGGTGCAAGATGGGTTCCGGCAGTGATCACCGATTTGTATAGATTATCGATATAAGCAGCCGCCTCAGGTGTGGAACCACTGGTTACCTTTAAAATTTTTGTTATCGTATGTTCTTTATCGCCCGGGTTGATCCTTTCAGGGGAATAGCCGGCATAGAAATCTGAATTAAACTTCAAGCCTGACTCCTCCTCCAGGATAGGAACACAAATATCCTCGGTCACACCGGGATACACCGTTGATTCATAGATCACTATATCACCTTTTATAAGGCATTTACCAACGGTCTCACTTGCCTTTATCAATGGCGTCAATACCGGTTGATTATATTTATTCGTGGGAGTTGGAACTGTAACGATATAAACAGATGCATTTTCAAGTTCCGAAGGGTTTGCCGTGACCTTAAGACCATCGACAGATGAATTATTCAAGACTTTCTTAAGATCATCACTCGAAATTTCAAGTGTATGATCTTCACCCTCTTGTAATTCGGCTATTCTTTTCTCATTTATATCGAATCCTATAATCGGATATTTATCGGCAAAAGCCACCGCAAGCGGAAGGCCCACATAACCTAACCCGATAATCGCAATAGTAGGTTTTTCTTTCATTTAGTTCTGTTAATCACAATGCACAAAGATAGGCAGGTTGTTTGTATTGAGAAACTTTAAGCGTTACGGATGTTGTTTTATTGTTTTCATGGGTCCGCTGCTATCATCTTATTTCCCAATCCCTGGTTCTCGATACACTTTGCTCCGCAAATCACTCGAACTGACAATTACTAACCTATTTAATCTTTCACCACGGTTCTCGATACAATCCCGCTTTGCGGGATCACTCTAAATTAGAATAACTAACCTATGTGATCTTTCACCGCAGTTCTCGATACAATCCCGATTTGCGGGATCACTCGAACTGACAATGGAGAGCTGACAATAAATGCGCCAGTCACTACTCACTACTCACTACTCACTATTCACTATTTACTATTCACTTCTCATCACTAGCCAAACACAGATCGCCACATATATTTCAAATCTCCTCCCAGGCTCCATTTTGAAATATACTCTTTGTTGATCTTCACTTTGTCCGGCCAAATTACTTCATCGTTGTATAAGTTTGGATCTTCCTGTTGAAGCAAGAGCTCATCCTCATTTCGATACTTCAAGGTTGCGGGGCCGGTAATTCCGGGGCGAATGCGGAGAATGACCTTGTCTTCCCCTTTCAGCAGATCTGCATATCCGGGAATATCGGGCCTGGGGCCAACTAAACTCATGTCACCAACCAAAACATTTAAAAACTGTGGTAATTCATCCAACTTGTTCTTACGGATCCAGGCACCAAAAGTGGTTTCCGAATCTTTGATTCTTTTTATATCAGTATGATCACTTCCTTTAAGGGAACGAAATTTAAGCAATCCGAATTCTTTCCCGTATCGACCGATCCGTCGTTGAATGAAGAGTCCGTTGCGGCCAGTGCTAAGGGTAGCGAAAAACCAGAGAAAAAATAGGGGGATAATTATGACAGGTAAAATAATGATAGAGACGATGATATCGAAACTTCGCTTGATGGCCTGTTGGCTTTTCGTGAGCATAATCTTGTTGTCATGCAGTAACACATGTGTATCTACTTACCTCGAATCTTTTGGAAAAATCGCTTGATCCTCTTCTTCAGAGGCTGTTTTCTGTCATCTTCATGATAACCATGGCCGTATCCATAACCATAACCGTAGCCGTATCCATAACCATAACCGTATCCGTAG
>JABDNT010000068.1 GCA_013043685.1 Flavobacteriaceae bacterium
ATGCTACACATATGATGGGTTTCAAACTGGTTAATACAGGTTTACAAATGATACTGGATATTACTGTCCCCGAAAAAATAGCCGAACATTTTCCACATATAATACATCCGTTCCTGGAGCGTAACGGTAAAACTATAGAGGATATCGACCATCTCATTTTTCACCCCGGTGGTAAAAAGATTGTACAAACTGTGGAGGATCTCTTCGGAAGCCTGGGAAAGAATATTGATGATACCAAAGAAGTACTTAAATTGTACGGAAATATGAGTAGTGCGACGGTGCTGTATGTGCTCGAACGATTTATGGATAAAAATATTCCCAAAGGTGAAATGGGAATTATGCTCAGTTTCGGACCCGGGTTTTCAGCACAACGGATCTTATTGGAGTTTTAACTATGCAAAAAAGGCAAACAGCGGTAATTTTAGGTGGCAGTAGCGGCCTCGGGCTAGCATCGGCAAGGAAATTAGCCGAAACCGGCTTTGATATATGTATTGTGCACCGTACGCGCAAGAGTGACCTTCCTGCGTTTACGAAGGCAGTCGCCGAAATGGAGTCCTTCGGATCTAAAATAACCTCGTTCAATAAAGACGCACTTAAATCTGAAACAATTAATGAAGTGATCGGGCAACTCGCTGAAAATTCAGTGGGTTTGTTACTTCATAGTATCGCGAAAGGAAGCCTTAAGCCACTTACATCAGAAAATGCACTAAATAACCAGGATATAGAGATCACCTTACACGCCATGGGGTATAGCTGGTACGAATGGACGAAAGCCCTGCTCGATGCTAACAAATTTGCTTCTAAAGTGAGAAATCTCGCTTTTACAAGTGAAGGTAATTCCAAGGTGTGGCCCGGATATGCTGCGGTTTCGGCGGCTAAGGCTACCCTTGAGGCCATGATGCGCAGCATGGCCGTTGAATATGCTAAATTCGGGATCACATCAAATTGTATACAGGCGGGAGCTACAGAAACACCATCTTTTAAAATGATACCCGGCAGTGAAAAACTGGCAGAAGCAGCGAAGAAGAGAAATCCATTCAGGCGTCTCACTACTGCGGAAGACGTGGCCAATGCAGTCTATCTTATGAGCAGGGAAGAAGCAGGATGGATCAACGGTACGGTGATAAAAGCTGATGGAGGAGAAAGTCTGAGCTAATGGAAGCAAAATCAGTCATATCGAAACTACCTTATTCTAAGCCATTCCTGTTTGTGGATGCTATTGAAAAGCTGGACGACAATGGTATAGCAGGGTATTATACTTTTCATAAGGACGAGTATTTTTATGAAGGCCACTTCAAAGACAATCCCATAACCCCTGGGGTAATACTAACTGAATGCATGGCGCAGATCGGGCTGGTATGCTTCGGAATTCATCTGTTAAAGGATGAACTGGACAAGGGTATTAATATTGCTATGAGCAGTACCGAAATTGACTTCCTGAAACCCGTATTTCCCGAAGAAAAAGTAAAGGTGATTTCCCAAAAAATATATTTCCGCTTCAATAAATTGAAATGCAAGGTAAAAATGCTCAATTCTCAGGGTGAGGTAGTTTGCAATGGAACTATAAGCGGAATGTTAATTCTAAAGGGATCATGAAACATCGCGTTGTTGTTACAGGTCTGGGTATTGTTTCTCCGAATGGAGTAGGAGTTAAGGCTTTTCATAATGCGATTAAGGTTGGAAAATCAGGCGTTCGTTTTTTTCCTGAACTTGAGAAACTCAATTTTTCTTGTCAGATCGGTGCTAAACCGGAAGTTTCCGAAGAACAAAAAAGAAAATACTTTTCCGAACTGCAACTCAAGAATTTCAACAGCAGTGGTATATTATACGGTGTGATGGCGGGAATGGAAGCTATGGAAGATGCCGGGATTGAAGCAGCCGGAAAAGATTCGGAACCCTTATGGGATTTGGGAATTGTATTCGGTACCGGGACCAGCGGAGTAGAGAAATTCCGGGAATCGGTTTATCTGCTGGACGCGGGTAAAGTGAAACGACTTGGGAGCACAACTGTTGCTCAGACCATGGCTAGCGGAGTCAGCGCTTATCTGGGAGGAAAGATAGGTGCGGGAAACCAGGTAACCACGAACTCATCAGCTTGTGCAACAGGTACGGAAGCCATTATCATGGGTTATGAAGCCATTACATCAGGAAAAGCAAAACAAATGTTATGCGGAAGTTGCTCAGACGATGGACCGGTAGTCTGGGGAGGATTCGATGCTATGAAGGTTTTAACATGGAAGCACAATGAAGAACCTGAAAGAGGTTCCCAACCTATGAGTGCGGCGGCTTCAGGTTTTGTCCCCGGAAGTGGAGCAGGTGCCATGATGCTGGAATCCCTTGAGAGTGCCAGGGAAAGAGGTGCGACGATCTATGCGGAAGTATTAGGAGGAAATGTTAATAATGGCGGACAGAGACAGCAGGGAAGCATGACAGCCCCCAACAGCATAGCGGTTCAAAGATGTATTCGATCTGCTTTGGAATCTGCGACCATAAAAGCGACTGAAATAGATTATATCAACGGGCATCTCACTGCTACTGTAAAAGACCCTACGGAGATAAAGAACTGGAGCGAAGCATTAAAGCGAAAGGGTTCTGATTTTCCTTATATAAATTCCCTTAAAGGTATGATCGGGCATGGATTGGCTGCCAGTGGCAGTATGGAGGCTGTTTCTGTGATCCTGCAATTATATCATAGCTTTGTTTTTCCCAATTCCAACTGTGAGCAATTGCATCCGGAAATAGCAGAAATATTGGACCGGGAACGCATTCCAACGGAGTTAATAAACACCACCTTAAAAACTGTGGCAAAAGCCAGCTTCGGTTTTGGAGATGTCAACGCGTGTGTTATCTTTAGGCAAAATTCCAATTAATGACCTCAGAAGAAATCTACGCCAAACTTCAACCTATAATCGCAACTTATTTACCGGAAGACGTTTCAGCAGATAACATCAACAGAGATGCGGACCTCACCCAGGAGCTCAATATTAATTCTGCCCACCTGGTAGATGTGGTGCTGGATGTAGAGGATGCCTTCGATATCGAGCTTAGCAACAACGACCTGGAAACACTTCGTACAGTTAATGATGCAATCGCTATCGTAGAAAAAAAAGTCAAAAAATAAACCAACCTTTTTATGGAATCCTTGTTTTCTGCAGAGAATCTTATTACTCTCGCCTTACTTACATTGCTTCAGGCTGTGCTTGGCCTGGACAACTTATTATACATTTCCCTGGAATCGAAACGTGCACCCCTTGAGAAACAAAGGAGGGTGCGCCAGATAGGGATAGGAGGTGCAGTAATCCTGAGGATCGTACTTCTGTTTGTTTTATTGAAAGTAATTGAACTTTTTCAGGATTCCTTATTCGGGATTCATGCTACGGGTGTTTTCGAAGGAGACTTCAACCTTCATAGCCTTATCGTTCTGTTTGGTGGTGTTTTTATTATGTATACTGCGGTACGTGAAATCATGCATATGATGCGACTTGAGGCCGACGACCATATGGAACACAAACCCAAATCGGTAGGGATGATCATAACTTCTATCGTAATTATGAACCTCGTATTCTCCTTCGATTCCATTTTAGGAGCTATCGCCTTAACCGATGTCTTCTGGGTAATGGCCACGGCTATAATTATTGGTGGCCTATTAATGATCTATATGGCAGGGCGTGTAACCGAATTCCTCAAGAAGAACAGGATGTACGAGGTGCTAGGGCTTTTTATACTCCTTATCGTAGGTGTTATGTTATTATCGGAAGGCGGGCACCTGGCACACATGAAGCTATTTGGAAATGAGATCACCCCAATGACTAAAACCACTTTCTATTTTGTAATCGCAGTACTCGTGATCGTAGATGTGGTGCAGGGACGCTATCAGAAGAAGCTAAACAGGCAATTATAAATTTATGTTCAATGTATCACTACCCAATATCGAGCCGAAACGCTTAGCCGTTAAACTTACTCCGGTTGGGGAACGAAGTGTGAGAAGCGGCCATCCCTGGCTGTTCTCAAATAGTATTGTAAAGATTAACAAAGAGGGCTCTGCTGGTGACCTTGCTATTATCTTCGGCAACAGATCGAATGAGGTCATTGGGGTTGGGCTTTACGATCCCGATTCACCAATTCGGATTAAAATGTTAACTAATAATGGCCCGGTTACAATTACTTCTGAATTCTTTTCAGATAGAATTGCGAGGGCTTATTCAATACGATTGCCCCTGCTCGCATCCAGCACCAACAGCTATCGACTGATCTTTGGCGAAAATGACAGATTCCCGGGCTTTATCGCAGATATGTACGCGAATGTTTTAGTAGTAAAACTCTATTCTGAAATATGGTTGCCTTATCTCAAAGAAATTTTAAAAGTACTAATTGAAGTTAGCAGCGCAGTCTGTGTTGTATTGCGCCTAAGCAGAAAACTTCAGGAAAAGAACGATCATGGGCTCTACGATGGCCTGGTGTTATATGGAACCCTTGAGAACGAGAACGTGCTATTCGTTGAGTATGGAGTGAATTTTTCAGCCAATGTGATCCATGGTCATAAAACAGGATATTTCCTTGACCATCGAAATAACCGAAAGCGGGTAGGGGAGCTTGCAAAAGGGAAGTCTGTCCTGGATGTGTTTAGCTACACTGGCGGATTCTCGGTCCACGCATTAGTGAACGGAGCAAAAGAAGTGACCAGCCTTGACATCAGCAAACAGGCCCTCGAGGTTGCTAGTTACAATGCATCACTTAATGAATACACCGGTACTCACCAAACCATTGCCGGAGATGCCTTCGAGATAATGGAACAATTAATTTCAGAAGGAAAAACTTACGACATCGTAGTTATCGACCCCCCTAGTTTCGCAAAAAGGGCCAGTGAAATAAAGAAAGCCGAAAAGAAATATGCTCAGTTAAGCAAGCTGGGCACCTCCTTGACGGCTATGCGAGGAATTCTAGTTTTGGCCTCATGTTCCTCGAGGATAAGTTCTGAAGTATTCTTCAGCATTAATGAAAAATCACTGAACGAAAGTGGGAGAAACTACACACTTCTGGATAAAACAGCACACGATATTGACCATCCGGTGACCTTTCCGGAGGGGGCATATCTCAAAACCGGATACTACCAATTCTAACAAAGTGTTAATTAACATTCGGTAACGTTAAAAGTTGTACTACGGCTTTTGTCGATGCGTTGTCTTTATAACAAACCTATTTATCTTATATATGAAAACTACCATCAAATGGATGGTTATGGCCTGCATGGTTATGACCTTCGCCAATCACGGTTATTGCCAATCAGAAAATCAGTCAAAATTTTTTATCGGATTTAACGCAGGATACAATCGCGGACTTGGATTCCAGGCTACCATCACAGCTCAAGATCCAATTGAAAGCTTACCAGTAGACCTGAGGTTAGGCGCGGGATACACTTCTCTTGATCCGGGAAGTTCAGCTGATGCCAGAAGGATCTTTATCAACAATGCCACCAACGGTGTTCCCGAGGAAAAAGCAAGGGCATTCGATTACAGGTTAGACATATTAGCCCCAATATCCCTGTTCAGTTTGGAACAATCATATGTGTATTTCGGCCCCAGGTATTCAAGCTTCAGGGCTAACTTCAAATACATTGGAGGAAATGAAGATTTTGATGTTACCAGCAGGCAGTTCGGAGCCGGATTAGGTGCCGAAAGTCATTTTAAAATGAATGATAAGCTCAACCTGGTCGTAACGGCAGGCGTGGATTATTTCTTCGATAATACACTTAAAGGCCATGACACTTCCTACAGCCCGGACGACGATAATGTGAATCCGCGTAATGACAATCAGAATAATGATGTAGAATTCACCTACAGTGATGCAGATGATGCAATAAATCAACCCGACATTATGCCGCGCCTACTTGTTGGTATTAATTACCAACTGTAATATGGTTAAGGACTAAAACAGAAGGAAAAGCAGACTTACGATCGTTATCCCCACTAACGCAAGGATCGTAGTTATGGCGGTCCGACTCTAAAAAAAGCCTGCTTTTCTATTAGTCCGCAATACAATCATTAGATCAGTCTAGTTCAGGCAATAAAGAACTTGCCCCGTTTCGTTAGTCGAACGGACTTTAATTAATTCCAGCCTTGCTAAGTGTAGGAAGGGGAGTCTTGGTTCCTTAAAGAAAAATCTGAATAACTGCTATCGGATACTATGTTCTTGGATCAATTCGTATCCCATTATCCGCTCCACCTATAGCTCCATCCCCTTCAGAAGCTTCCGGTAAATCATTCTCAAATTCATTTTCAAATCCTTCTTCAGATTCGTTTTCAAGTTCGTCTTCAGGATCCATGTAGGACCCCAATAAATAGTCGTTTTGATGTCTCATGAGGTTAATTTTATTATTGAATTAATTACTATATTAGTACATATTTCCGTCCCCTGCAAGGAAATTCCTGGTTTTCAGATTATTGGCTAAATAGAAGAAACCGTTTAATGACATTTAAAACTTTTGTAAAAGAGTGTAATGAAAAGGAAGTATTAAAAATGCTTTCTATTTATATTGTCTCATCCTGGGTTCTGCTGCAAGTATTGGCCGTGACCTGGGATCCCATGGGCCTCCCAAAAATTTCCAACACCTATTTGATCATTATTCTCCTGCTGGGTTTTCCCTTTTATATTTACTATATCTGGCATCTTAAACTGGCGAAAGCCGAGAAACTCAAGAAAGTCCGAATCAGCAAAAAAGGCAAGCCCAAGAAAAGTGGTTTTTATAAAATGTACTTTTCTTCAATGGCTGTAATTTCAGGCCTCTGTGCTGTTGCTGCTGCCTTTATAATTCAGAATAACTTCGCCAGGAACCGGATACTACCGGAAGCTGTCTCCACAGATAAAATAGCGATCATGAAATTCGGTAATAATACCGGTGACAAAGTGAACGATATAATCGGGAAGATGACTTCCGACTGGATAATGCACGGCATTACGCAATACGAGCTGGGACAGGTTGTTTCTCCGGAAATTTTAGGGGATTATCTTGGGATCCTGAATTCCGAAACAGAGGAAGCAGATGAAAAAGAAGTGCTTACTCAATATTTTAAACCTGCGAAGGTAATAGTGGGCAATTACTACCTGAATAAGGATGAATTACTATTTCAATGTTCCATAATGGACGGAAATTATGATAAGACATACATTTCCTTTGAACCAATCACATGCGATCAGGGTGATCCGCTGGTGTGCATCGAATCACTGAAGCAAAAGATCCTTGGGTACCTAATTACCGAAGTCAATCCGGCGCTGAGCCTTGAAGAAACTCCTCCTAAGTTCGAAGCCTATCAATACTTTATTGATGCCGAAGCGAACTTCGGCGATAACGAACTACATTTAGAATTACTGAACAAAGCGATTGAAGCGGATCCTGATTACTTCGAACCAAAAGTGATGAGAGTCGCATACTATTATAACAACGGGGATTATGAAAAAGCGGATTCATTAAAGAATACCATAGTTCCAAATTCGAGAAGCAGCGCTCGGCAGATAAATGTGTTGCAGACTTATAACGCACTTTTGGAAGGAAATAATCGGTCGATCTATACACATACACTTTCCGAATACAAATTAGCGCCCTTTCATATGATAACCAATACTGGTGCCATGGTAGTGGCTCTTCAATACGTGAACAAACCTGAAGAGGTCGACTCTATCTTCCGTATGGTGACTATGGAAGGAATGAATTTGGAGAATTGCACTCAATGCAAGTTTCGTATTTATACCCAGTCTTTGGCAAATATTGAGCTGAAAAAATATGATGAGGCCATCACTTTACTTGAGCCTTTGACCAATGTTCTGGATGATATGTACCTGCAAAGAGCTCTTATGGCTGCACTTGTGCGAAGTGGAAATATCGCGACACTTGAGAGTCAGTTAGAACGACTAAAAATATCAAATTCCAACAGTTACATGCAAAGTGCGCTATCATTCATTGCGAAGGAATTCTTATTATTGAACGATAATGAAAGGGCCCGGGAATATTTCGACAGAAGCAGTTCTTTGCCAAATGATGAAGTTGATAACAGTCGTGAAGCGGAAGCATTTTATTATCTGAAAGAGTTTGATAAGGCCGAACCTTTATTCGAACAATTACATCGGTCAGACCCTGATGATATTACCACTATGGCCCGCTTGGCAGTTTGTTATCACAGGAACACAAAAACAAAACAGGCCCTGCAGTTGATAGAAAAGATCAGTGGAACCAGGAGCGCCTATCAATTCGGAAGTGTTGATTATGCGCTGGCCCAGTATTATGCAAACATCGATAACAAGTCGCTATCTCTTCAGTATTTAATGAAATCCATTGCCGATGGAAATACCTATACCCTAATGACATTCCAGAATGATCCTCATTTCTTACCGTACCTGAACGATCCCGAATTCAATAAAATAATGACGTTTTGGCATTAAAGAAATAAGGAGAGCAGGGACACTGTAGATATGCCTACCAGTGCCAGAATAGTTGTCATTATTGTCCAGCTTCTAAAAGTTTGCTTTTCCGATAGCCCTAAATATTTACTCACCAGCCAGAAGCCACTGTCATTTACGTGCGACATGATAGACGCACCCGATGCTATGGCAATTACCAACAAGGCCTTTTCAATATCACCTGTTGATCCTAGTAGGAGAGGGGCGGTTACACCCGCAGCTGTGATCATCGCAACCGTGGCCGATCCCTGAAGAATTCTTACCAGAGCCGCTACTATAAAGGCAAACAGCAGTGTGCTTAATCCAAGTTCAGAAAAATAAGCAGCCATCATATCACCGGTTCCCGTGGTAATAAGCATCTCTTTAAATACGCCACCAGCGCCGGTTAACAGGATTATTATCCCGGCAGGACCCATGGATTTAGTGGTGATCTTCAGAAGTTTTTCACGAGAGGTTTTTCTACGGATGCCTAATAAATACCAGGCAATAAGATTTGCCAGGATCAATGCCGTAAAAGGATGACCGATCATTTCCATCCATTCTTTGACTGTTTCGGATACCCAACCGTTGGCCATAGGGCTGTTTAGCACCGTGTTGCATACAATAAGGACTATAGGTAAACCTATAATGGCCGCGATCATTCCGACGGAAGGCCTGGGTTGGTCATCGGTGGTGGCTTCGAATAATTCCGGAGCAACCACATGGATTCTCTTTGCTATATATCTTGCAAACAGTGGCCCTGAGATGATAGCAGTTGGGATACCTACTATGGCACCAAAGACGATCACCCATCCCAGATCCGCATTCAGAATATCAGCGACTGCAACCGGGCCTGGAGTAGGCGGGATAAACGCGTGGGTAATGGCTAGTCCGGCCAGAAGTGGAATACCATAAAGCAGCAAGGATTTCCCCGACTTCCGCTGAAGGGAATATATCAATGGTACCAGAATGATGAAGGCAACGTCGAAAAACACAGGTATAGCTATAATAAAACCTGTTGCCATCAATGCCCAGGAAGCTCCTTTGTTACCGGTTCGTTTCAACAAAAATGACGCTATTGCCTCAGCGCCACCAGAATGCTCTAGTATGGCCCCAAACATAGCTCCCAAACCCACCACCACAGCTACGAAGCCTAAAGTGTTACCCATTCCTTCCTGCACGGTTTTTACAATGCAGCCTGGATTCATACCGGCTATGATCCCAACCAGGATACTGGAGATAAGTAAAGCAACAAACGCGTGGATCCTGAATTTCAGAATAAGAATGAGCAAAACTGCGATTCCAGCGAATATTGCAATTAATAGAGTACTATCCATTTGAGGTCCAGTTAGTGGTATGGGGTCCGTTGGTATCTGTTCGTTCGTAGGTATGTGCACCAAAATAATCCCGTTGCGCCTGAATAAGGTTGGCTGTAGATTTGCCGGTGGTTATCCCATACCAGAATTGCAAGGCAGCGGAGAGGCATGGCAAGGAGATACGTTGATCCATTCCGAAATTAATTATGCTATGTGCTGATCCTTCCATCCGATTTAGATCTGATATAAGTTCCTTGTCGGCCCAGAGATCTGTGTTCTTTGAAAAGCGATCATGAAGCCTATATATTAGTTCAGATTTAATGATACAGCCATTGGTCCAGATCCTTGCAATTTCTGCAGGGTCGATCTTCCATCCAAACTCGTAAGAAGCTTTCATGATCAGGTCAAACCCCTGGTAATGGTTGATCAAGCGGGCGAATTGATAGGCCTCCTTAAGGGTTTTAATTTCTATACTGCGATCTATCTTCAAACTATCTTGAGACACCTTCTCACGTAATTCCTTAAAACTGGATAAATAGCGGGCAAATAAAGCGTTGCTCATCATAGTGGCCGGTATTCCGAGATCCACGGCCGCTTTTGTCGACCAGCCACCGGTCCCTTTATTCGAGGCTTTGTCCGATATTTTGTCTATTAGGAATTCATCTCCATCCTTGTAAACAAGAATATCCGCCGCTATGCCGAGCAGATAACTTGATAATTCGGTTTCGCTCCATTCGGCAAGAATCTTACTAACGGACACATTATCCTTATCCAATCTTAGCAATGAATAAACTTCTGCTAACAGCTGCATTTCAGCGTATTCGATACCATTATGTACCATTTTCACAAAATGACCTGCCCCGTTCGGCCCCAGGTGAGCCGCACAGGGCTTTTGTTTTATATCTTTTGCTGTAATTGTTTCCAGTACAGGTTGTATCTTTCTGTAAGCTTCAGTTGAACCTCCTGCCATCATGGAAGGACCCTTCAATGCTCCTTCGGAACCACCGGAAATGCCTATTCCCATGTATTCAATCCCCAGTTTCTTGTAATATTCAAATCGCCTCATGGTATCTTCAAAATGAGAATTTCCACCATCCATTAAAATATCCCCGGTCGAAAGATGTGGTTGTATCTTCAATAAAACAGAATCCACTATCGGCCCTGCAGGAATCATTAGTAGAATTTTTCTAGGGATTTTCAGGGACTGAATGAATTCGGGATAAGTAATAAACCCATGAGCCAATGGCGTATCTGCTTCTGCAAGAAAATCTGTAACCATGTCCACCTCATCACCATCAGGGCGATTGTACACCGATACCGAGATCCCATGAGACAGCACATTGTGGGCCAAATTACGCCCCATGACACCAAGGCCTATAATTCCCAATGTTGATTTTTTGGTGGAAATAGCATCCTTTAATATTTCTGAAACCAGCAGGATAGGACTTTTATCAACATCCAACAGTAATCCATAATCGGGCAATTCGAGTGCTTCAAATTGTGATTTCAGCATATCGGCGCCCATATAATGACCCTGACGGTCTTGCATGCGGTTTAAAATAGTGTCGTAAGAGCCATTCAAAACAACCCAACGAATATCATTCCCGGATGAAAGTATCTGTCGATAGGACTCTTTAAGCGCTGAGCAAGCTAGCACAGCTCCTTTTTCTCTCATCCATTTCGTTACCTTCTCCGATAATGTTTTCAGCCAGGGTTGCCGGTCTTCGTCTGTTAAGGGAATACCCGAAGACATCTTTTTAACATTCGACTTAGGATGAAAGTTATCTGCATCAAAGAAGGGCAGGCGTAATTTATCGGCAAGCAATTTTCCAACGGTTGTCTTACCGCTGCCACTCACGCCCATGATTACATATACCGGTTTCATATTATTTACTTTATCGTACCAAAAAACTGGCTATTCACACCTTTAACACCAGGCTTTATGCTGAATATGGACCCGGCTAACGGATATTTTTCTATCTCTTCATCGGTCATATCCTTTCTGGCCGTGGTGATATATAAGATATCGAGATCCGGTCCGCCAAATGCACAGGCGGTGACATTATGAGCCGGAACTTCTATCTTCTGAATGAGTTCTCCGTTCTTCGGATTGAAGCGTGCAACCGCATTACCGTTCCAAAGGCCTACCCAAAGCATATCTTCCTCGTCGATGGCCATGCCATCCGGATAACCCACCTCCGGTGCGACTTCGACCACTGTGCGTTCATTGCTAATGGTTGAAGATTCCATGTTAAAATCGTAGGCCCTGATCTTAGCTGTTGGAGTGTCGATGTAGTACATTGTTCGGCCGTTCTTTGTCCAGACGATACCATTAGATATGGTAATATTATCACGCATTTTCCAGGTGGTTCCATCCGGAGCCACTTTATATAAACTGGCTTCAGGAAGAGTCTCATCCAACTGCATGGAACCTACCCAAAGGTTTCCATTTGGGTCGCATTTACCATCATTAAACCGATTGGTGGGAATATCTTCTTCCACATTGGACAAGTTGGTTAACAGCCTATTGTTGAGATTTAGAATATAGATACCATTTTCCAGGGCAACCACAGCTGTAGAATCGGTTTGAGGGACCACTGTACCCACTCGGAAAGGGAGTGGAAATGATCGGTTCGACTTGTTCTTCGGGTTATAGATATTCACGGATTTCCCTAGTATATCCACCCAGAATAATTCCTGACTTTCATGATTCCAGAATGCGCCCTCTCCAAGGAGCGCCCTTGACTTGAACTCAAGTTCTGCCGTCATTGTGATGGCTGGTTCTTTTTTACAAGAGGTAATAAGTGTAGTAAATATTAAACATACGAATGCTCCTTTTCTGAAGTTCATGCAGGCTGTTTTAGTGATCAGGATACTAAGTTATTTATTTATATTGAAGGGAAATAAAATTCAAGAAAAAACATGACTAAAAGAACAAAATGGTGGTGGAATGGAGCAGTAGGCGCATTTCTATTCGGTAGCGGACTCAGCATCGCCATGGAGTGCTCACACCTGAAGCACAGTGGGGAGCCATGGTATCTGTGGATAGCAGGAGGTACAGTGGGAATAGGAATTGTGCTTAGCGGTGTAGTACTGCTAATCCGCGCCGGAATCCTGAACAATGAATTGCAGCAGGAAAAGCGAAATTAATTAACTATATAGGGTAGGGTGATGGTAATCTTCGTCATATTCCTCTCTGTATCATTATGAATTAGGATATCGAAATGGGATGCATTTATAACTGAAGTACCCAGTAATTTACCCGGTAACTTCCTGAATGTAAAAGCCACCGGTTTCTTGATCCCTTTTATGGTGAGATCACCACGCACCACAAACTCATCGCCGGATCCTGAGATCGAAGTGCTTGTAAAGCTCATTCTTGGAAAATTCTTGTTATTGAAATATTTCTTAGAGCGCAGGTGCCGGTCGCGGAACCAGTTATCGGTGTCAAGGGTTTCCATTAAAACAGAGCCCGAAAATACAGAAGTATCCATAGCATCAAGATCGATGCTTCCCGTGAATTCGAATTCGGACAGGGTACCTTCCACATCGTCGTCAACAAAGAGGAAAGAGACCAAAGCATTGGCTTCGTCAATTTCTATTGATTGAGATTGAGCGGTATAGAATACACCCAAAACAATATAGAATATGCAAATAGCGTGTCTCATCGTATCTGAAATATGATCTATAAACGGAGAACGATGAATATAAAGTATAAAAATCACATATAATTAAACCCGAAGATATAAGCTAAAATTCCTACTGGAATCTCTTATTTCGGATTAATACTAATACCAGGCTTTGATTTGTCTGAAGTTTTGGGATTAATGCTTATTCCCGGTTTGGCCTTGTCTGATTTCTTCGGATTTATGCTTATCCCTGGTTTTGGTGAGTCGCTTTTCTTGCTCATGAGGTTGATTGTTAGAGTTTAACTTATTACTATATTACATAAAACTAAGGACTTACCAAAGTGAAATTCTCTTATTTTTCGAACTCGAATTATACAATGAGGCAAATTCATAGAAGAATTATGTACTTTTAAATCAAATCTTATGGGTTAAAAGAACCTCTAAGAGGGTAGCATAAAGAAACTAACCAAACACCTATTTAAGCATGAAGCATTTTTTACTCGTTACTGTGCAGACAGAATCTCTAATAAAGCTGCTGGAAATAATTATATGGCCGCTGACCTTATTTCTTATTATACTAATGTTTCGCAAACAGTTTAGAAATGCGATGGAGAGAATGGGTTCATTTAAGGCCGACGCAACGGGAATTTCAATGAGTTTCGAACCAAAGCTGGATGCTGCGAAAAAGATCTTCTCCGCCCTTAAACCAGAGGGAGTATCGAAATCTGCTACTTCACTGCATGAACGCACAACATTTACGGGCACTCCAAAAGAGCAGCTGGGACAGATGAAAGCGGAGTTACATACATCACTGGTCGAATTAGCACAGGAAGCAAACCTGGATTCAAATGGTAAATCTACTTCCGCTCTTAACCGTGAACTGGCTCAAAAATCTATCGTTAAAAACGAAAGCTATCACCTTATCGAGGCCCTGCTGGAGGTGATCAATGCTGCGCCTGCTGCGATATCCCAGGCACAGGTTTCTGAAATACAAGAGATGTACAATTCAATTTAAAGATTCATGAGTGAATTATCGAATGCATTCGGATTGGTAATTGGGGTTGGGAATGACTTACCAGCTAGTGCCGAAGACGCGAAAGCCATATACAACATCCTTGTCGACAACGAGCTGGCGGGATATAAAGAGGAGAACATCAGCCTCCTGGTGGAGGAAGAGGCCACGAACACCAATATAACTAAGGCCCTGGATGACCTTGTTGCCAACACAGATGAGGAGTCATCTGTATTCATGTACTATTCGGGTCATGGGGGCACTTATACCGATAATGACATCATCGAGCTTGAACAGGGAGGGGTAGGTTTAAAACCTGAAGAAGAGAATAGATCCCATTACTATTTAGTGCCAAATAATTTCGATCCGAAAAATTTCCGTGATACCTGGGTGCTTGCATCCGACCTGAAAGATAAACTGAGAAGCCTGAAGAGTCGCCGACTTATCCTGTTCCTCGATTGCTGCCATGCTGAAGGAATGACCAAAGCTGGCCCTGAATTACAATCCAAGAGCCTGAAGGACCGCATTCGCAATCCTGAGGGACTGGTCCATAAGATTGACGACGGACGAGGAATATCCATTGTCTCATCCTGCAGGGCGGATGAATTGTCCTGGATCTTAGGTGATGAGCCGAATAGCCTGTTCACTACCTGCCTGCTTGAAGTGCTTAAGGGCGAGCATAAAGATGTCTATCAGGAGCCCTTCATCCGGATGACGGAGGTAGTTCAGTACGTCATGAAAAGAGTACCAGAACGTAAACCTGTACAACGGCCTTTTGTGAACCTGCAGTTATACGACGATTTCATTCTCAGCAGTGTTCCGAATATGCTAAGGAATAGGGTTCGCAGCAGTGATGCTGTTGAAGGAGGAACCGATAAATCTACTTCGGCAGAAGTTGTGACAAGCTTCAGGGAGGAGGGATCCCCCAACCTGGTATTGTTTGTTCATGGATTTTCAGGGGAGGCTGCCGGAACTTTCGGTGAGATCCCTCGGTTACTGATGGGTAACAATGATATGGATGGTTGGGACCTAATGCCGTTGGGGTATACACAACACGTTAAACCTGAAATGGGCAAGACTGTATGGGCTTCGGAAAATGACATCCTGCGAATCGCCGATTACCTCAGATCGGCAATTGAATACAAATTCGATTCCTATCAGAGGATCGCAGTAATCGGCCATAGCCTGGGAGGGCTCGTTGTGCAGCAGGCATTAGTGGATCTCGATCCGAAACAGATGAAACGCATTAGTCATGTAATGTGTTTTGCGACACCCAGTAACGGTATTTCTTCAGAATCCTTAAAGAAACTTTGTGACGCTGAGAATTCGGCCTTACAGCATGATGGTAATTTTATAAGTTCACTTCGAAAGGAATGGGATACAAAATTTGAAGCGGGATGTCCTTTTGAATTTAAGGCCATAGCGGCAACAAATGATGAGTTTGTTCCTGTGGCATCCAGTTTAGAGGCGTTTGATGAAGGTTCGAGAATTACCCTGGACGGAAATCATTATTCACTGGTGAATCAGAGTAATGAGGAAAACGACACTTATCAGCTTATACTGCAAACCTTAACAGGCAACACCTTCCATAGTGAGTATACCAATCAGGAGGAGGTAAATATCGCCCTGGGGCAGTATGATGCTGTGATAAAAGAATTGCTTCCGAAAAAAGATGAATTGAACCTAAAAGGACTTCGGAACCTGATCTTTGCCCTTGAAGGTATGGACAGGACGGAGGAAGCTCTGGAAATACTTCAGGATCATCCTCTGGCAAAAGAAAATTCGGACCTTATGGGTATACTGGGTGGCCGTTTCAAACGAAAGTACCTGCAAACCCTGTCTGATGCAGACGGACAAAAAGCAATAGAGTACTATACAAAAGGACTGGCCCTCGCGGAAGCGGCGTCCAATGCCGGACAGGTCTATTATTTAAGTATCAACCTAGCGTTCCTGAGCCTGGTTTGCGACGAGGACCATCAGGCTATGCAGGAATATGCCCAACAGGCCCTGGAAGCTACAGCGAAAGATGCTTTCGACAATCTATGGAAGTTGGCGACTATGGCCGAAGCACATTTGTATATGGGGCAACTGGAAGAATCGAAAGTGTATTATAAGAAGGCAGGCGAAATGGCTGGGATAAGGGAAAAGATCTCCATTCACACTAACGCATACGCTGCGTATACGAGCCTCATGCATACTGAAAATCCTGAGGACGATTTTATAAAATTCCTGAAAATCAATTTTTTGTCGTAACTTTTTTTTTTGAAATATACACCTGACATGTTGAAATTCAGTTCCGATAACCTGCCCCAAATGAATTTCAGAAAAGCAGTCAAAAAACCTATACCTATAGAATGTGCCCAGATCGATGAACCTTTCGAAGTGGAAACCATGGAGGGAACATTGAAAGGCAAAAAAGGAGATTGGTTGATGAGAGGAGTGGATGGGGAAGTATACCCCTGTGATCGTGAGATCTTTGAAAAGACCTATGATCTGCAATAATTAAACGAACTAAAGAATATATATGACGGACAACACGATTTTCTTCAGTTATTCAAGGGATAACTCAGATTTTGTATTAGGCCTCGCTAAAGAATTAAAAGACGCCGGAGCCAATGTGTGGCTGGATCAGATGGATATTAAACCCGGTACCCGCTGGGACAAGTCTATTGAAACAGCACTTAAGGAATCCGGAACTTTACTGGTCGTACTTTCTAAATCGGCCGTGGCCTCTCATAATGTCATGGATGAAGTATCCTATGCTTTGGAAGAAGGTAAAACAGTAGTCCCGATCTTACTGGAAGAGTGTGATGTTCCATTCAGGCTGAGACGACTCCAGTTTGCAGATTTCATCCAATCACGTGAATCTGGTATGCAAACGTTATTCAAGGCCTTACATATTGGTGAGGATACCGCAAATAAACCTACGGGTGATCCTGTGAGGGAGAGTCCGCCTAAAAAACCAGCTGCTTCCGTGAGTAAGCAAGCATCTTCTTCTAAGAAGTCTAATAAAGCAACGCTTCTCTATGTTATCGGAGGAATTCTTGCGGTCCTGGTTATTCTGTATTCCACCGGAGTGATCAATCTTGAAGACTCCAGTGACGATCTGATGGTAAATGTAGTTGAGGCATCAGCCAACGACGAGGAGGCGTGGAAGAACGCACAATCGCTAAATACGGCCAAGGCGTATCTCGATTATGCCGCCAAATACTCTGAAGACGGCGAATATGTGCAGGAGGCTTACGACGCTATGGATGTTGTGTACAATTCCAGGGGAATCATTGAGTATTCCGAAGGCTCGGGAAGCGAGAAGGAGAATTTCTTCCTTATATATAAAGGAGGTTTGGACGATGAGAGAAATACCCCTGATAAAGGAAACTATATCATATCATTAGAGGATTGGCCTGTGAACCTGGACCTGATGGGGACAGACTCCGGAGAAACTGGCAACATTAAAAAGAATCAGATTGCAACCGTAGAACAGGTCCACCTGGCAGGAGATAAGGTATATTGCACAATCAAATATCATCAGGAGTAATAAATTGTAAGTATTATGTCTAAAAAGAAAGTTTTCATCAGTTATTCCAGGGCAGATAGTGACTATGTATCCGGGCTGGTAGATGCGTTAAGAAGTAAGGGTTTCGATGTGTGGTTCGATAAAAATATCCGTTCGGGGAATGAATGGGATAATACTATAGAGCGGGAAATAAAGAATGCCGATGCCATGGTTCTGATATTGTCCGACACCTCGGTGCAGTCTGACAATGTAAAGGACGAGATGTCTTACGCCATGCAACTCAGCAAAAGTGTGATACCTATAAAGATTGAAGAGTGTGATGTACCAATGCGTCTGGCCAGGAAACAGTTCATTGATTTCACGCAGGTAGGTTTCGACCCGGGTGTTAATCGTCTAGTCGATGATATCAGTCACGCACTAGATACACCTGTGCCTGAGGTTTCAACCCCCAAGGCCACGCAGGAGACTTTGGGCTCAACAGCTTCAGAAACGATACAGCCAGGCAAGGCAAGCAATATAACTCAACCAAAAGAAGATATAAGCAGGGGAACAGAAACCACACCTCATGGTCAATCTTCAGGGAAAAAGAAGAAAAATCCTATGATCTATATTCTGGGGGTGGCCGTTATCGCGCTTGCTGTTTGGGGAATTTCCAGTATCTCATCGGGAGGAGAGCATGACATGATGGCCATGTGTAAGGCAGATTGGGAAGAAATGGAAACTGCAGTAGCCAATGAGGAAGAAGAACTGGATGAGCTGGCTGCTTTAGAAAAGCATATCGAACTCTATGCACCTTGTCCTCATGAGACAGAAGCTATGGATAGAATTTCATTTTTAAAGGCCATGGGTAGTGGGGATACAAGAGAAGACTCTTCTACGGATAATTCGGATTCCATGTCCAATGCCAATTTCTCTGATAATTCATCTGAAGATAGTGGTATACCGGAAACTTCTGATATACAGGAAGAACCCGCCGAAATTATTGAAGAAGTGATCGAAGAGGCAGAAGTTGATGGCAATAACGTTACACAGGTGAATTACAGCGGTGGCGTTTTTAAGCAGACAACTCCGAAA
>JABDNT010000070.1 GCA_013043685.1 Flavobacteriaceae bacterium
ATAAAATCCAAACTCTCATCGACCTGAGCTTTCGTATAGCTCCGTGTACCATGCTTTAATGCTGCTGCGGTTAATTGTGCCAGTCCGGCCTGATCCCCATCGTAGATGGCACCTGCCGGTAATATAGCCGAAACACTAATGAGCGGAACATCGCGCTGTTCCATCAAATAGACGGTAAGGCCATTATCCATCTGGTATGTGGTGAATTCGGGCAGTGTATAATTTTGGGCGTTTATGCTATTCAGGCTAACCGCCAACACACAAACAAATATGAGTATCTTAGATATTCTTTTCATAGTTTTATTCATCTACATTAGCTTTTAGCACACCTACCGTCCGGTTGCTTTTTCTGAAATATTCCTTTGCCACCCGCTGTACATCTTCAGCAGTTACTTTATTGAAGTTGTCCGGTGCCTCGAACATCTTTTTATAGTCACCAAAAAACACCTCGTAGGTACCAATGTTGTTGGACTTTCCATTGATGGTCTCGATCTGGCCGTAGAATTCCATCAGTTTCTGATTCTTGATCTTCTGCAATTCCTTTTCAGTAATTCCATCAGATTTTATCTTCTCCAGTTCCTCGTAGATAGCCTTTTCAATGTCGGCTTCGTTCACGTCCTTACCGGCAGGCGCATAGAAATAGAAGAGGTGCGGATCGAAGCTTTCTCCGTACGAAGTAAAGATCGCCGTGGTAAGTTGCTTTTCACTTACGAGCGTAGTGTACAACCGTGACGACTGTCCGCTGGACAGGACATCACTCAGTATGCTTAATGCGTAATAGTCCTTGTGTTTTGCCTCCGGCGTGCGGTATCCCATTACCAGATAAGGACTGGCCACATCTTTCTGAACCGTAATACGACGTTCCCCGGTTTGCTTTGGTTCGGCAATGTAGATCTTGGGTGGCGCTTCCTGTGCGGGAATACCTCCAAGGTATTTCTCTGCCATAGCTTTTACATCATCGAATTTAATAGCGCCCGACATGACCACCACACAGTTATTAGGTGCATAGTAGGTCTTGAAATAATGCTCCAGGTCTTCCTGCTTCCAGTTCTTCATATCGTCCAGGTAACCTATCACAGGCCAGTGGTAAGGGTGTTCCTGGAATGCCGTTGCGTTCACCGACTGAATGATATTCCTCCAGGGTGAGTTCTCCAGCCCGGTACTGCGCTCACTGATAACAACGCCACGCTCACTTTCTACCATTTTCGGATCGATGCTCAAGGCAGATATCCTGTCGGCTTCAAGATCGAAGATCACGCCGGCAGCTGAGGTTGGGAACCAGTTGGTATATACCGTTACATCCTTGGTGGTATAGGCATTATTTGCCCCACCATTGAATTCCATTACTTGATCGAACTCTTTTGGGCCGTACTTTTTCGCACCGTTGAACATCATGTGTTCAAAGAAGTGGGAGATGCCAGTTGTTCCCTGTCCTTCGTTACGGCTTCCTACTTTATAGAAGAGGTACATATTGGCATTGGGAATTGAGAAGTCTTCCACCACCAGGAATTTCATTCCGTTTTGAAGTGTAAAGGATCGCACATCTTCCGCTTTCATCTGGGCATGGGCAACCATGCTTATTGAAAGAAGAAGAAGTAGTAGTATTTTTTTCATATTCGGTATAGATTTTATTTTTTTGAAGAATGCTAAAGGTAACTATTTCTTTCCCTTTTTTATAATAATTGATTGAAACTGCTTTGATGTACACCTCCTTGCTGATACAATTTTTGTAGTTTTAATAGCAGCAATCAACTTAAACCAATAATTATGAAAAAAACAATTCTACTTACACTACTCGTGATGTTCATTTCACTGGGCAGTTTTGCCCAGGAAGGCTTTATTGGAGAGATCAAGCTCTTCGCCGGTAATTTTGCCCCAAGAGGATGGGCCTTTTGCGATGGACAATTATTAGCGATCTCCGGCAATTCCGCTTTGTTCTCGATACTGGGAACTACTTATGGCGGGGATGGACGAACTACCTTCGGACTGCCGGACCTGAGAGGCCGTGTTCCTGTAGGGCCACGCAACGGACAGGGTATGACCGATGTAAGACTCGGTCAGAAATTTGGCCCGTACGAGAATAAAAAACCCGATGGTTCATCGGAGAGCCCGGCGAGCGCCAGGAAGGTTAAACAGGGAACTCTTGGTTTGAATTATATTATTTGCCTCATCGGGGTATATCCTTCGAGGAATTAAGGATTTTATCTTTTTTTTACAATATACGTTCTGTTCATTTCTTTTGGGCGATGCAAAAAAGAAGGGAAGAAATCATTTTAGACTAGCTAGAAAATGAAGAGATAGAAAAAAAAATAAAACCCACCAATCGGTGGGTTTTATTTGTTCCTATTTGGTCACTTCGACACTTCGACAGGCTCAGCGCATCGCTCCGCTCAGTGACCTCTGGTGGTGTCGCTCAGTGAATTTGATATTATCCTTTCAACCACGCTTTACGCAAGTTGACCTGGACTTCGGTAGCATCTTCTTTAGGCTGAAGGCTTGAACCCGTGGTATAAGATTGCGTAGTGGTGGTCTCGATGAGCACTTCCTCGCCTTCACGTTCCAGTTTTACACTGATCTCTGTACCAGGCTGCCACATGTATACTTTCTGAAAGATGTCGTTCGCGTTTTCCATGGTAAGTTCAACACCATCGACCGCTTTTATCACATCGCCCGATTGTACCCCTTGCTCTGCCCAGAAGCTGTTGTTGGCCACCTGGTCGTTAAAGAAGACCCCACGTATCGGGTCGCCTTCTACAATAAGTGCAGCTCCGTTCTGGATATAATTCGTTTCCACCTGCCCGGACACAAATTCCAGTCCCATTTTTGCGAAGAACGCATCGTAATCGATAGGGGTGGTTCCTGCCACATGGGTGTCCAGGAACTCACGGATCGACGGATAGGTGAGGGCGGTGATCTCATCGAACAGGCTGTCGTCCTCGAACGGCTTGTTCTTGCCGTATTTGTTTGATAGCTCTTTCATGAGGGAAAGGATGCCTCGCTGGCCGTCGCTTTCTTCGCGCATGAGGATATCGATGCACATCCCGATCAGTGCTCCTTTCTGGTAGACATTATAGTACTGCCGGGCATAGGGTTGGGCGAGCACGTTCTCACTCATTTCAGTAAAGCTCATGCTGTCGTTCATCATCCGGGAGGTCTGGATCTTGCCCATCATATTGGCATAGAACTCCTCTTCGGAAATAAGCCCTTCGTACACCTGGAAGTGGTTGGCGAAATATTCGGTCACACCCTCGTACATCCAGAGATGCTTGGAGAAGGTGGGTTCGTGATAGTCGAAGTAATGTACATCCTCCGAGTGGATAGACAGCGGACTCACAATATGGAAGAACTCGTGTGAGACGATGTCTATAAGGCTTTCCGAAAGCCCTTCTGCCGGTATGGCCTCGGGCATCACGACCACGGTAGAGGTGTGGTGCTCCAGGGCTCCAAATCCTTTTGGGGATTCAGGGGTTCCTTCCGAAAGGTAGAGGTAAATGTCGTAGCGCGGCGTGCTGTCCAGGTCGCCCAGGTAGGTTTTCTGTGCCTGCATCATGGTCGCCATGGTCTCTTTCAGGCTGGTGGCCGAGTGCATGCCGTTGGGCGAAAAGACGCTTAGCACCACCTTGATCCCGCTGAGGTCGAATTCCTCCACGGAAAGTTTGCCGTACATCATGGGGTTGTCTGTAATATCGAAATAACGCGGCGCGTAGTAGCTGGTGGTCACGGTGTTGAATTCTGTATTTTCCTTTTCAGCGGTGGTCTCCAGAGCCGAGGTACGCACAAAATCCGCCGGGGCGGTTACGTCCAGGTTATAGGCGCTGTTCTTTAGCGAATCGAAATAACCGATAAAACCGTGCAGGTTGAGCACGTAGTTGTCTTCTTCTATGTTGGTCCCGGCCGGGGAGAAGGGCGTATCGCCGCCAAGGCCGCCCATGGTCTCTATATCGAAGGTATCGTTTACGTAGTAAGTGATATAGTCCAGTTCGCTGCCATTGGGGATCACCCAGGTATTGGTATCGGTCTTAGTGAATTCCAGCTCGTTGCCGGAGTAGTCTATGGCTTTAAAGTCTTCTACGAACTTCCCGAAATCTGAAACCGAGTAAGTCCCCTGCACCACTTTGGGCAGGCGATAGGTCACGTTGTCTTTTTGGAAGCGCCCGGGATTCACCGTTACCGGAACGCGGTCGTTCTCGGTTGCGGAGAGGTTAATGGTAATATCGATGTTGTTATTGTCCTGATTGTTCAGGGTGGTCCCGGCATAGGAGGGAACTGCCAGTAGCAGTGCCAGGGCTATAATAGCCAGTATTTTAAGTCGCATAATTACGGTTTTTGATTGAATCTTATTTTCAATAAGACTCAAATGTGGGGAAAATGTTACGAAGGGGGGTTGGTTTTAAGATTTGTTTGGGAGTTGAAGAGGGAAAAACGTTATTAACGGTTAGTGTATGATTAGTTGCGGGATGGTTCGCGAGAAACATTCAGCTGTTGGCTAAGATAATTAATGCGTGTGAATTTCTGGTGAGTAATCCCGATAGCTATCGGGACCGCAGCAATTAATTATACACCTTGTTAGGTACAGTGTTATTTATATATATCGCCTTTGAGGTATTTTAATCCGGAGTCACAAATCACCGTCACTATTCTTTTTCCAGGTCCTATAACTCGAGCTCTTTGAATCGCAGCCCAAACATTTGCTCCTGAAGTGGCTCCTCCAAAAATGCCCTCTTGAACCGCCAATTTTCGACACATATTATAGGCATCTTCATCTTTCACAGGAATTATTTCATCTGCTAAATCTAGTCTGCAGATGGATGGAACAAAACCAATTCCCATTCCTTCAAGCTTATGACCGCCACCCATGTACCCACCGGATAGAGCTCTTACATAAAAGGGTTCAGTGGCAATACACTTTATATTGGGTATTTCTTCTTTTAAAATTTCTGAATTTCCTGAGAAACATCCACCAGTACCTACACCGGCTATAAACTCATCAACATTTTGATCTAGTTCTGATAAAATTTCGTAAGCCATGCTGTGATAACCTTTCTTGTTATCAACATTATTGAATTGATCTATCCAAAATGTATTATCATTCTCGTTAAGCTCTTCTATTCTTCCCTCCATTGTCTTTATGAGTTCAGCAGTTATATTCCCATTTTCACTTGGGATAATTTCCACATTTGCTCCAAAAGCCCTCATCGTTTGAATTTTTTCTTCCGAAAACGCATCAGATGATACAAAATGAGCGCTATAGCCTTTGACCGAACAGACCATAGCAAGTGAGCTTCCAGTGCTCCCTCCGGTATATTCAATTACCGTTCCTCCGGGTCTTAGATCTCCACGATTTTCGGCTGCTTCAATCATTGAAAGAGCCATTCTATCTTTCATACTGCCAGTTCGATTTGAGCTTTCTAATTTCACATATATATCTGCGCTATTAGGCTCCACTATTTTTTGCAATTTTACTAATGGCGTATTTCCTATTGCTCTCAATTCTTGTCTGTTTATTGTACCTAACGGTCTCGGCTATGAGTAGTTGCGTGGTTTAGCACGAAACTTTGCAAGTACATACCAAGCTGAAAATCCGCGAGGATTTTCAAAAGTAGGCAAGAACAAGTAATTACTTATAGCCATTGTTGTACTCAGTTTTCTTCCCCCTTTTTGTTCCATATACTTTTCAAAGGATGTATTTCAGCATTAATGATATTACAGGTTCCATCATTAGCTAATAACGAAATAGTATTGAATTCTTCTGAAGGAAAGAAAATACTTGTAAAACTTAACTCCCCGTTATTGATAAAAATTTCAACAGAAGCAGCATCAATGATCAGGCGTATATTCATTTTTTCTTTTTCAAAACCAATTGGTGCACTATGAATATTTTTGAAGAAATCTTCGGAAAACTTATGCGTACTGGAATTGGTTCTATCGACGAACATTTTTCCCTCCCTTTTATCAAATTTAATTAAAATGTTTTCGCCTAATTCATTTTGAAGTTTAATCCCAAATGAATTGGCTGTTGTTTTCTTTAAATTAACCGTTATGTCTAGTTCAACTTGCGAAGCAGAAAATGAACCTTCCAAAACCTTTTCTCCTATGATCTCTAATTGATTAAGAGCAATAGATGCTCCTCTTAACGCTTGAAACTCCCTTATGGGTAAGCTGTGTAAAGAATATTTTGATTTTGATTTCACCAAAGTTAATTCCCTTGGCAGAGTCATCGCACTTCTCCAGTTTTCTGTTGGAACAATTTGGGCATATTGCCAATTGGACATCCACCCAATCCCTAGTATTCGACCATCATCTTTGGGTACATTATTCCAGGTTATAAAGGCATAATTGTCTGTTCCCCAGTCCAGCCATTCTTGATTTTCAACCTCGCTTTTAAATACTGTTCCATCAAACTCACCAATGAAATAAGAAGTAGCGGTACCATCGTTTGGTGCATTTTTTTGAATACTTACGATTAATACCCATTTATGTTCGTTAGTACCCACAACATTCATTGGAAACAAATCGGGACATTCCCACAAGCGTTTATCCCCTTCAATCCCAAAATCTGAAAGAAATTCCCAATCAATAAGGTTAGCTGATGCATAAAATTTCACTCTGTCATAGGCTGCCAGTACTAATATCCATTTTTGTGACGGTTCATGCCAAACTACTTTTGGGTCTCTAAAATCTTTGATCTTTTGGGTATTGGGAATGACAGGATTGCCTGCATATTTAATCCATTCATAACCACCATCTAAGCTATAAGCAATACTTTGTTTTTGAAAATCATTTGTTTTCGCTTTCTCACCAGCGATGTTATGGTGGGTAAATGTTGCTATTATTGGAGGATTATCATTAGTTCCTAATTTTGAAGTATTATTTTTATCAACAATAGCTCCACCAGAAAAGATATATCCCAGTGAATCTGGAAATAAAGCTATTGGAAGATGTTTCCAATGAAGCAAATCGTTTGATTCGGCATGTCCCCAATGCATTGGCCCCCAAACTATACTATCTGGAAAATACTGGTAAAAAAGGTGATATTTGCCCTTATGATAATACAAGCCATTTGGATCATTCATCCAATTCGACTCAGGAGTAAAATGAAATTGCGGTCGATGAATTTCCTGATATAGACTTTGAGTTCTGGGGTGAATCGCTATTTCTTCCCTGTGATTTTTTTTGCATCCGAATATGGATACAAATATTGCAGTCATCACTATTAATATCATTAAATTATTATACTGCTTCATATCAATGTAATTGAGTACAACGGTCTCGTATAACCGTCAGTTTTAATTGCGGTTATACATTGTTAGGTGTAGTTTTTATACGTTTTCGAAAATACAGAAAGAACACAATAGATAGGACTATGGCCAATATAAACGAGGCATGCACCAGACTTTTGGGAAGTAATTCAAGCAAATCAGATACATCCGTCCCACTTCTCCATAATCCGCCTTGATAGTTATAAATTAAGTCAACAATTGGAGAACCAAACCCAAAAAGTAATATTTCATTATAAAACCTGGCAGGTCTTTTGAACGTAAGTATTAAACTGGTAATAAAAACTAATATTAAATCAGAAAAAAAGGGTGCAGACTCAGTTAACCATGTTGTATCTCCTGAGTGTTTTACATATCCGAAATAAAAACCAAGTTCTTCATGAATTCCTGGGAGTAACTTTAGTTCTAGGATTTCCGCACCTTCTAGATAAGCCATAAGAGCATGACTTCCCTCATGTCTCGATGTAGTCCAAAGGATAAACGCTATTATGATAATAAATCTCATATTATTGTCGACATCCTCAAACAAAGATGTTTCGCTCTATATTTTAAAATTACACCTAACGGTAGTATAAAATTACTTCTTGATTTAGTTCTAAAAAAGTGAGGTTAACCCTACTTATTAGAAATTATAAACATACTTTGGGTTTTAACGTTCCTAAAACGGTATAAAAAATCCCCACCTGTTTCTCAACCACCGGAGCGGGGAGAAGCAATGAGGGGAGAATGTTGATTGAAGATAGTATTTTTTATTTGTACTTTTTTGCATCGCCCAAAAAAGTACCAAAAAACTCTAGGCCCGCACCGTTAAATGCTAAATTCTACGATCGCCTCACTGCGATTTATTAACCTTGCCCCACTTCGTGGGGCTTCAAACAACATAAATCGTTTAACGCTCGTCAATCTTGAATTTTACGCATTTACCGCTGAAGGCCAATTTCAATTTAGGCTAAATTTAAAGTCCTTTTAGTCCAGTATAGGTGAACAAAATCTCCGAGATTCAGGCTTAGCTGTTCACACTTAGCAATATTTATTACGTTACAGCTTCAAGCTCCATTACTCTTGCGGTATGTACCGAAGGGATGTCCCATACTTCAGTGATCTTACCGTTAACGATGCGCCATACTATTACGGCATCAACTTCCATTTCCCGGTCTTCCAGGATCATGGTGTTTTTACTATGTACTACCACCAGTTCATCTCCCACGGGAGTGATGGAAACCGGGTTCACATTAAAGCTTCGATGGGATATTTCTCCCATTTTTTGGAAGAAATCCCGGAAACCTTCTAATCCAACATATGTCCCTTTAATTTCGGGCAGCAATGGATTGAAAAAATGGAACTCGGCATCTTTAGCCAGGATGTGAGCCGCTGTGGCTATGTTCCTGGGATCAAATTTCTTAAGTATCGCTATGTTAGGATGTTCTTTATCCATAATACTTCATTTATTGTTTATTATTTTCTTCGCATTTATATGCGTTACGAGCAATTAATTAAATTAAATAATCCTCTTCTTTTAGGCAATGATTTTAGTCAATTTACGGTCGGAAGTCAGAAGTCAGAAATCAGAAGTCAGAAGTGATTTTCTAAGATCACAGGACCATGAGTATTTCGAGCGTAGAGAGAAATGTATCGAAGGGTCGAAGAGCCGGAAGTCAGAAGCTGCCACAAGTGACAAAAGGCATGAATCAGGATATGAAATTCCAAAAATTAATTTATTGGTCTTTGAGTATTGAGATATATTAATGTAATGGAAATCGGGATCTCTCGAAGATCTACCTCAAGATCAATTCACCACTACTTGCCGCCAGGTAACCCCCAATTGCTCCCAGGATATTGATGATGCAATGGATGAGGATACCCAGATAGACATTTTTCTTGCGCCAGACAATATAGCTAAGGATAATACCTACAGCAATGATCGCGAAATAATTATGGGGTTGCCAGAAATGATACAGCCCAAAGAGCAGGCCATTTAAAACAGGCGCCCAGCCTTTCAGGTAGGCCATCCTGGGCAGCAGGTACCCCCGGAAAAACAGCTCTTCGGCCACAGGCCCTACGATACCATCAATAACTATCGCTACAAGAAAGATATTGGCAACTACTTCAGGTCCCGATGCCCCGTAAGCCGGATTGAAGTACCACTCGGGTAACCAGTTGAATACAGTTTCCTTCAGGTACAGACCTACCGGGTACAGCGGAACATAGATAAGCAAACAGCCTACAACACCCAGAATGGTCCAAAAAGCGTACTGCCTGAAACTCAATTTTTCTGTATATCGAATGGCAGAACGTATGCTGAATGATCCACTGCGGCTTTTTCCGACAAAGCCTAAATGAAGAATGGCGATTGGTGCCAGGATCAAAAGCTCCACAGCTAACAAGGCGGCCATTCCGGGATAGCCATTAGCGACGAAGACATCGCTAAGGATGATATAACCTAAAGCTATAAGAATCCCTGGGTAAAAATGATAGAGGAGTTGCTTTTTAAGTGTAAGTTGGTCGGAGTATTCTGTGATGTTTGCTTCCATGACGGTAGTTATTGATTTGGTAACCAAGGTCGTGAATGGACTTGAGTCTCACGACCGATTTCAGGAAGTCGAACGGAATTTTTCCTTTAACTCACAGGAGGTGAGAGAATCTAATTATGCTGCCTTTTGTATTCGGAAGGTGTGAGGCCGGTTTTAGCCTTGAACTGAGTATTGAAAGAAGATTTCGAGTTATATCCTACCTCGTACATTACTTCAAGAACGGTTAGCCGTGGATCTTTGTTTTCCTCAAAGATACGTTTGGCCTCCTCGATACGGTAGGAGTTCATCAGGTCGAAAAAGTTCTTGTTGAAGTGGTTGTTGATGACCGATGAGACCTTTTTCGGACTACTATTCACATGAATAGCCAGCTTTTCCAGGTTCATATCGGGATCCAGGTACACCTTTGAATCATCTAATGCCCGGCGGATAGCAGAAGCAATTCCCGTAAGCTCGTTCTTATCTAAATGTAATTCCCTGCCTGATGTCATTTTTCCGGCGGTGAGCAGGGAAGGTTGGTCAAGCACTTTAAAAATGATCCTGGCCATGAAGATCACTATAACGCTAGCAAGAACCGGAAGGGCAAATTGGAAATGGATTTTGTTTACAAACACCTGCAGAAGGCTGGCTACTATTGAAAGAATAACGATCAGGCTGAATGAATTAAGGATCAGGTAGAGCCATTCAAGTGTTATATTCGAATAATAACCTTTTAATTCCTGATAAGCTGCTTTTATGCTCAATCTCGAAGCTACAATGTAGGCGAAAAATTGAATGTACACGGCCACAAGAAAAACCATACTACCAGAGGTAGGTTCGAAGCTGATAACTTCCGACAAGATTTCAGATTTCACAGCCGTTGGTTGCAGGTGGTAGCTGAATAGCAGGATCAGCATGAATAGTATGAAAGGCAAGAGGTGAAGCAGGGACTTAATGGAAAGCCGAAATTCCGAAAACTGAATAGACTTGGTGTACCAGAGGAGTAAGGGCCCGTATAAAAATACAAAAGGGTCTGTCCAAAAGGCCCAGTTTGGATTCGAAATAAAGCTTCCGTTTAGCAAAAGAATACCATCGATAAAATCAATGCCCCATAAAAGAAAGAACAAGCCCAGGAACATGTTTGCCTTTCTATTGCCACGTTTGCTTAGGAGCAGGTAAGATCCTAAAAGAAAGAAGAGAGCTGCACAAACAGAGGAGACTATGATCACAAATGCAATTTAATGAAACCCGGGCCAATTTTCTGTAATTAACCTAAAATTCCCTTGCGAAACGTTACAGATAATTGAAGATGAATCCCCATTCGGATTGTGGAGACATTCTGCTTAACAAGTAATCCCAATTCGTCCTGTATGGAAATCCGAACTATGAAACCTTCCTTAAGACTCTACCTGTCGAATGTTAAGATTTTTACAAATAAGATGAGTAACGTTTAATGTTTTAATATATTCGTTCAACAAATACATATTATAACAGCCATGAAATCAATTTTTTATACAGTTTTAGTATTCTGCTTTGTGTTCCTCACATCTTTTACGCCCAATAACGACGACTTCCAGGGTCAGGCGTTCTATTATTCCAAGTCAAAAATGGAATTGGGGAACTGGGGAGCACGTATGAGTGAGGCACAGAAAAAACAAGTTTACCAGCGGCTTAAGAACCGACTGGAAAAGACCTATATCCTTACCTTCAACAAGGAAGAATCTATCTTCGATGAAGCAGATAAGCTGGATGCCATTTCAGGGGCTACCGATTCCTGGGGGAACAATTTCTCCAGGGGGAAACAATATAAGAACGTGAAAGAAGACCTACTCGTGCAGAGCCAGGAGTTCTATGGGAAGAAATTCCTGGTAAAGGATAAACTTCAGGCCATTGAATGGAAAATGGGTTCTGAATCAAAACAAGTGGGACAGTATACCTGTTTTAAAGCTACGGCTTCCATACCCACCGATGAACTTACCTGGTACGACTTTTCATGGGGTGACCTGAGGCGTGATTCGGCCAACGACACCGCCGATGCAACCACTGGTGAGGATGTAGAACCAGAAATAGATATGACAGAAGTAGAAGCATGGTATACCATGCAGATCCCTGTGCGCCATGGACCGGGAGAATATTGGGGACTGCCGGGACTTATCCTTGAGGTAAGTGCAGGCAATACTGTTATGCTGTGTTCGAAAGTGGTGATGAATCCTAAAGAGACCATCAAGATAGAAGCTCCGGACAAAGGAAAGGAGACTACTAAAAAAGAGTATCAAACCACGGTCCGCTTTAAGATGCAGGAAATGCGGGATAACCGTGGGAGAAGAAGGAATTGATCCTACTCCCCACACGTAAATATTTAGAACTGAAAGAGCCGCTGCGTCTCCTGTAGCCTACTCACTCGTTTCTTCATCTGTATCCGCCATTTCGGCTACCGTATCGGCAGGAGGTTCGGGTAATGGCATGCTGCTGTTCCAGATATCCTGATGATACTTCCAGGCACCATCTACCATTTTCCAGATCACCATGTATTTACCCTGGTCTATCATGCTTCCGTCTGCTGCCATTATCTTAAAAGTACCATTTTCAACCGCGGTATCTCCATACGCAGTCGCTTTTTGGGTGTCCAGTACTCCGCTTGAAATACCCGCTTCAAAACCTGCCTTCCAAAAGGCTTCTATCCCTTCACTTCCGGAAATGGCCTCACTGTTCGGTGGGTAGATGGTAGCATCACTGGTATAAACCGCTGTAAGTCGGGCAGCGTCATTCGCGTTGAACGCATCGACAAATTCTATATTAGCAGTACGGATATCTTCAGTGACATCGGTTGGGCCTCCCTGGGCACATGAAACCAGCAGGACTACGGATATGATTACAAAAGTTTTTAGAAAGAATTGTTTCATTGTATTGAAAATTTATGGGTTAGTTTTTTAAAGATAGGAAAAATAGTCTTTCGCCCTGAAATAACCTTATTCAGGGGAGTCAGATCCACAGTTGTGTATCCAGGCTAAAGTGCTCTTTTTTTTACTTCTTATCGAACCAACAATTTCAGACTATACCTGCCTGTCTCATCCTGAATGTTCAGAAAATAAAGTCCGCTTCCCAGGTTATGAGAAATTGTAATACGATTTGAAGGGCTGGTTACATTTAGCGATAACAGCTCTTGTCCTGTAACGTTGAATACCTTAAGATCGGCAGAACTGTAGTCCATACCGAGATCCAGTTGTAGTTCGATCGTCTCCTCAACCGGGTTCATGGCAAGCTGGTAGCGTTTCGACAGGTCAAATTCCGGGGCAGCCAAAATTATACCTCGTATTTCATCCAGTGCGAATTGTGCGCTTGCCGCAGTGATCTCCACATGCGATTCATTTTCCGAAGGAATATACGTATTCACAAAGGCAGAATTATGTATCCCCCCTATGTCGGGTGCAACATACCAGTCGTTCTCATTATCGATCGCTAAAGCACTAAGCACCGGGATGAAGGAATATTCATCCTGGTTAAGGGCATCGATGAAATCCTGGATCACAGGGTTTGTACCACCGCCTTCCAGGGCAGCGGAAATATTGGAAGTCCCTCCGGGAGATGCGTCTACGCCATCGGTAAAAGCGAAGGATCGCGCGCTCGCATCAAAGCTACCTATTGGAATTCCAAAAAGGAAAGAATCGAAACTGGTCGATGTATTCGTCAGGCCTGCTTCCGGAGTAAACCGGAGTGCCACATCTGCCGTGGCACCACTTCCGAAGTCCAGGGTGGTATCTACCACCAGCATACCCGGATCACCCGTGGTTGTTCCCTGTGAGCTGCCATTCACCATTGCTACATTTCGCACGGTTTGCGGGAACCCAAGCGCGTCCAGTTCTCCCTGGAACGCATCCCTGAAATCAGGGGCACCTTCGGGAAGTAATTTTGTAGGATCCTGCAAATAGGTAGAGCCTGCCTGCAAATGCGCCAGCAAATGATCGTACAGCATTTCTTTAGCCGCCGCGGAGTTGAGCACATTCTCCACTATAGCCAGGGCATCCGGATCACCAAGTTCCTGCGCCAGGTAATTAATAAGGTATTGTAAGCTGATGGGAATATTTGCACCACGATGGGGTGAATCGAAAGAAATATAAAGTCGTGTTTCAGGATCGAGGCTGTTCTGCTCCATATAGGACAGGGCGTAACGAGCGATAAGGCCTCCCATACTCGGCCCGAGGACTACCAGTTCTTCATCACCCACTTTCTGATCGTTCATCAGGTTGATCAGTTCCACCAGGACCATTGCATTCCGCTGAATATAATCGGCTCCGCCATCTATATCCTTGCCGCCAGTGGTATATTGAGGAGCATTCAGCACCACAATATCAAACCCTTCATCGCGAACAATATCCGCAAGATTATTGCCACCAAAACTCAGGCTGTTATAGAGTCCGGTAATATCCCTGCCGTCACCAGGATCGAATCCGTCCAGTACTATAATGGGTTTGTCCAGGATGCCATCTACATTGTCGAGGAAGATTTCGTATTCCCCTTCTCCAAAATAGGCCTGGGCCTCATCATAACCCTGGTAGCTTATGGTAGCTGTGATAGGGGTTACCACATTGCGATTCTGAATAGGGCGATCCGGTGATGGATGCATAAATGTACTTTGGGCGATTCCTCCAATAGAAATAACACTAAGAAGCAGGGTAAAGATGAGTTTCATAGTTTCGGGCTTTTGCAATTTTTAATGGTGGAAGATACTAATAAATCTTCGGGCTGTCAATTTTTTGAATTGGGCCCGCACTTCCAGAAGCCGGCTGATTTAATACCAGACAGGGAATGAATGCAAATTGTTTCAGAAAATTATAACATCTTCAGATATAGTTAATTAACATTAAAGTAAATCACTTTAACGAATTGATAACAGGGGCGGCTGTTTATTGAAACTACCTTGTGTTTACAAACACTCTATCAATAAAATAAAATGAAACAAAACAACCTTTTAAAAGCGTTGCTATTCTTGTTTGTTATAACAAGTTTTGCGGCAACAGCACAATTGAACACACCACGGGGAAGTCAGAAAGCTTCAGTTTCTCAAACCGTTGGAATTACTAAGATCTATGTTGAATATTCAAGGCCAAGTGTGAACGGCCGTGAGATCTGGGGGAACCTTGTACCCTACGGAATGAATAACCTCGGATTTGGCACTGCAACCGAATCGCCATGGCGCGCGGGAGCCAATGAGAATACTATCATCAAGTTCACAGACGATGTGACCATAGGTGGAAAAGATGTTAAAGCCGGCAAATATGGGTTTCATGTAATAGTGAATGAAAATGACACAGCAACGGTGATACTTTCTCACAACCACGGCGCCTGGGGAAGTTACTTTTACGAACCCTCCGAAGATGCCCTGCGTGTGGATGTAACTACCGAGACGATCCCTCATACCGAGCAACTCACATATAATTTTGTGGACGTCACTCCTAACTCAGCCACTCTGGCATTAGATTGGGAGAAGAAACGAATTCCCATGAAAATGGAGGTAGATGTAACGAGCATTGTAATGGCTGATATTCGACAGAAACTGCAAAACCAGGAAGGATTCAATATACAAACCTGGGAGCAGGCCGCTGCTTATGCAATGAACAACGGCGGAAACCTGGATGAGGCGCTGGGATGGATAGATGGGGCCATACAGGGACAATTCTTCAGCCAGAAGAATTTCAATAATCTATCGGTTAAAGCACAGATACTTAATATGCAGGGGAATTCAGTTGAATCGGAAGCAATAATGAATGAAGCCCTCGACATTGCTACGGTATTTGAGACCCACGGGTATGGCAGGACACTCATTGGCCAGGGTAATAAAGAAAAGGCGTTGGAAGTATTTAAAATGAATGCCTCCAAATTTAAAGATACCTGGCCTACGGATTACGGATTGGCAAGAGGATACTCTGCTAACGGTAACTACAGTAAGGCTTTGGAGCATTTGAAAATAGCATTAAAACGTGTCCCTGATGCACAAAATAAAAATATTATCCTAACAAATATTGCTAAACTCGAAAAAGGAGAAGACATCAATTAATTTCGAATAGTAATATCGATATCGCTACCAAAACAGGTGGCCGGGGGATGGATGAGATTAATTGAGTTCCAGGAAGGAAGCGCCTTCAAAGAATGTCTTATCGATCTTTCTGCCGCCTACGGTTTCGGTGTCGAAATCCTGTGCGATCTTCCATTGGCCGGCAACTTTTTTCAGCACCACGTGAAACTGTCCATAAAACGTATCCCGCTTCTTTTCGTTCCTGAAAGCGATGACCCGGTAATATCCCGTCTCATATCCTGTATTACGGAAATATTGCCTGTTCTCGAAGGCAAAATCAATGGATAATCCGGTGTCATTATTTGGGGTTTGCCAGTTATCAATGCTTTTGAAGTACAGATCGGCAGTTTTTATGCCACCATCATTTATGCGAAGTACATCTTTAGTATGAATTGCTTTGAAGGCTTCTGAATTTCTCGCCTCGTAGGCTGTTTTAAAGGCTTGCCATATCTGGGTATTGACCTCTTCGGTAGGATTCTCCTGTCCCAGGACGGAAAACTGGAAACAGAGGCAAATTATCGCCATACTAAGAATTCGTATGTTCATTTTGGAGTCTTTATAGAATCGGAATTAGATCGAAGGTCCTATTTTTTTGTGAAAGTGTAGAACGAATACCCTAATTCAAGGTCTTCGATAACGGTTGCTGGTAATTTACCCGCCTCTTTTTTTGCGTGGTGATTCAGAGGAAATGCATTGTGCAGTGTCCATTCCACCAGCGGTTTCCCGGAGGAGTCCTTCAGATACAACAGCACACTTCCTTTTTTGGGTAAATCACCTTCTTCCGAAGCAGGGGCACACCATTGCATTAATTTAGATCCTGAAACCGATTTTCCATTTTTTAAGACAATACTTTTAGCCTTAGGCAGGGACGGTAAACGATATTTGAAAGGATGTTCTCCCGGCAGTAGAGCGTGCTTTAAAACTGGTTCAGTGGACACGCCGTCAACAGTTTCAAATGAGGTTTGTTCACCATTGGCAGAAAGTTCAAAATAGAAATCGGATGAATTCATAATGTCGTATTAATCGGGTTAATGTAGCGTTAAATAAAGATAGGTAAAAAAAGTTTACCACTTGTCGCTATCTCACTTCAATTAATATCCTATAAAATAAAAGGCGACTCCCTGAAGAGCCGCCTTAAAACTAATAGTAATATGAAAAAAATTACTGCTTGATTATCTTATACATGCCAGCCTGTCCGTTCACAACTGCAGAGCAGAGGTACTGCCCGCTGCTCAGGTAGGAAATATCCAATTGAGAATTCGTGGCATCCACAGGCTGGTACATTACGCGGCGTCCGTACATATCGAAAATAGATACACTTTCAATTCGTTCTCCTGCTTCAAGGAATATGGAATCTCCGGCCGGGTTCGGATAGATATTGAAAAGCCGGTTGAGATTCTCACTCACCGAAAGGGTAGGGTCCGGATTCCCGATCCAGGAGAATTGGGAGGTCGCGGCCACCAGTATGATCCCAATGAGGGTGGTAAGCCCGGTAGCGATGTTCACTATCCTCAATTCCGAATCGAAGACCGTATTATTGAATGCGGCCAGAAGTATCACGCCGGCTATATAGCTCAACGCCATACCCTGGCCAAAATTGGCATCGAAACCTATGGTACCTACCAGGACGGCAAGACCGGTAATGAGACTGAGGCTGAAAATACTATCACTATCAATGTCGAGCGCAAAGAATTGTCCGGATAGGGTTGCGGCCAGGGCAATACCCAGGACCATCCCTGTTACACCTACAACCACCGCTGCAATAGCAACCAGGTTTATTATAAGTAAGGTGGTTACAACCGCATTTGTAGAAAGGGCGTATAAGATTCCATCCAATGGATTGAATTCAAGGCCCGTAATACTTTCACCTGCCGGAACACCGCTTATAGCCCCCAGGAGGGTATATACACCGGTGAGTAGTACTAATTCGTACAAATTATTATTGTTATCGACCACGTAGGCCTTACTTCCATTTCCGTTTACCGCACCGGCACCTTCGAAGTTAGGATCGACTATGGGAGAGTCGGCGATCGGTGTAAAGGCAGCGGGGTTCCCTTTGTCGAATTTACCATAGGTCTGACTTACATTCTCTATTCCGAAAATATCAGAACCACCAACGCGCATATCCACGACCGGAGTTTCCGAATCGCGGCCATAATGCGCTCTTAAAATGGCCATTTCTTCAGGTGAAAAGACAGCAGTAACGCATTCATGGGTGGTTTTGTTTTTTCGTTCAAGGAGTTCGGTTAAAGAAGCGGAAGACTGCGCGAGTGCTGGGAAAGAATATAGCAGGCAGCATAGCACAATAAATGAGTGTAAGGCTTTCATAATTGATTTTAATTAGTTAGTTACCAGTAAGATACGAAAATAAATTTATTGATTTCCGTTGTAGGAATAAACTTTAAAACCATCGAAAGACCTCATGTAGTGGGACTATTCGTAAAGATGACATCTAATGTGTATTATCTAAACATAAAGCAGAAGCACCTAATACCGGGAGGTTGGGGTGGGTAGACACGACGATGTTCAAATTATTTAGTTGTTTTGGATAGGCAAAATCAGCAATGGTATGCTTCATAGTCTTTTCGAAATACTGATAGGCTTTTGATATAGACCCGCCCAGGATTATTGCCTGTGGAGCGTACATAAACAGTATGATCTTTATAGCTTCTCCTAAATGTATTCCGAATTCATCGAATGCTTCAATTGCGATGAGTTCTTTGTCCCGGGCTGCTTCGTGCATCTCTTTAGCTGTTCGATCGTATTCCCGGGCGAAGAAAAAGCTGGCAGCATATTGCTCTACGATCCCATCTTTATATGGTAGCATACCTATCTCACCAGCACCACACATGACGCCATCGTATAATTGATCATTTATAATAATACCCATACCAAGGCCGGTTCCTATGGACAGACCCACAAAATTCTCGTAGATCTGACCTTTACCGAACTTCTTTTCGGCCAATGCAAAACAGTTGGCATCGTTATTAAGCACAACCGGGATCTCATATTTGTCTTCCAAAATGTGCTGAAGCTGAATTTCCTTCCAGGCAGGTATATTCTGAATATCGTATATAATTCCATTTTTTGTGTCGACGATACCGGGAACTCCCACACCAATCCCTTTTACTTCTGGAGTGATGACCTGGTCTATTGCCGATGTGAGCGTGGCTAATACTTCGGTGGCTTTTCCTTGACTAATGATGTCGCTGCCAACCTCGTCAATCACCATCCCACTTTTTACGCGTCCGATGTTAAAACTGGTTCCTCCCAAATCGACCCCTAAGTATTCGCCATTCATGATGCTGTTTTCTTTTTAATTTGAATAGTACTGTTGTTCACCAGGGGTTTTGCCCAAAATCCGATCGACATTATGAATACTAAAGGTAGTACCAGGAAGATGATCCCTGTTTTTAAACTGAAGTTATCTCCTAGGAAACCAACTATCAAAGGCATAACCGCCCCTCCTGCTATACCGGTACAAAGAATGCCCGATAAGGAGCCATGATGGTCCCTCACCGAATTGAGGCCTAACGAAAAAATAATTGACCACATGACCGAGATAAAGAAGCCCAGCATTGGAAATGCAATGAGGGCAACCCCTGAGGATCCGAAGATGGCAACAAAAAGGCAGGCGATCGTAATAATACTGGCACCAATGAGTATTTTCCGGCTATCTATAAATTTCAGCAATAATAAACCCAGGACACACCCTATGGTGAGCATGGCCCAGAAATAGGAAACAGTATTCGCCCCGGTGGTTTGCGCATCCAGCCCGTGATATTGATTCAGGAATTCAGAGATCCAGTTCCCAATGCCCTGTTCGGTTCCCACATAGCAAAATATTCCGAAGAAATACAGGAGCGTCCACTTGTTCTTCAAGAGCTGAAAATACGATCGTCTGTCACCCGATCTTTCCGTCTCCTTTTTAGTATACTCCGGGTAACTTGTGAATCTCACGATTATGAACAAAACGAATGCCAGAAGAGAAAATACTATGTAAAGCGATACCCACGGGAGTTCGTTCGGGACAAGGTTTCGCAATGATCCGGCTAAACCTCCCTGTGAATCATTTTCGTTCACCAAGTAGATATACAGGTAAGGGCTTGCAAATGATGCGAGACCGAATACAAGCTGTGCTAAAACCGAATTAAAAGCGAAGTGTTCTTCGCCACCTGCAGCGCGTAGCATAGGATTAATGATCACTTGTAACACTGCCATGCTGCATCCGAGGAAGAATAACGTAAAACTAAACAACAGGTAGCCAGGAAAGACAGCAAAGGCGATACACGCCATAATAATCACAGCAAATGATACCGATAGCAAGGTTTTATCGCTGTACTTTTCAGATAAGAAACCTGCCGGAATCGACATGACACCATAGGCAATGAAAAATGAGAATGGCAGGAGTCCGGCCAGGCTAAGACTGAGATCGAAGCTTTCCTTTACATCGACGATTATGGAATTAAGTATATTGGTAATAAAGGAGATGGCGAAGAAGATCACCATCACAAGCACAACAATATGGTAGTATCTTTTCGAGGAGGTTGTGTTGGCCATTAGTACTTTTACTGAATTACCCCGAGGGGAGTTTTATAAAAGTACTAAAAGAAATTTGTTTCAGCTTTCAGGCTCATTCTCATCGTCCTTTTTCTTCTGATTGGCACCTGCGAAAGCAGCTCCGAATGCAACGCCCACACCAGCACCTATGGCGATGCCGATGGCTACGTTATCCAATGCCACTCCAATGGCTACTCCCATTCCAATGCCCATAAGCATTCCATAGACGTAATATTTCATTTCCATTACTGTAGTTTTTCGATTCGTTATATATAGAAGCGACTATGAAAAGCCACGCTCTTACTCTCTTTACTCATTGATACCGGGATCGTACACCGCCACGGCGATTTTTGAATCTGCGGTTCCATAATACAAAAACCATTTTTCCTTGTAATAAACCAAACCTTCCACAAAACACACTTCATTTACTTCACCTACTTTTTCGTAATCTTTGTCGGGATGAATAAAGTAGCTCTCCTCACGATCGATCATTTTGTACGGTTCCGAAGCATCGAAGAGCGCCTGGCCAGCAGCATATGTAAATTTAGGTAAGGCAGGGTCATTGAAATTTGAGGCATTACTCGCGTTGTAGATAAGTACAACACCTTCATCTTTAAGCAGGGCATAAGGCCCGGGTTCTACCAGCCGGCTGTCGAAATAACCCATTCTTGGATGTAGCACGGAGATCCTTTTTCCCGATTCTTCATTCAGGGCCACCTTCCAGTTGATGAGATCATCTGAAGTTGCCATAAAGAGGTTGGTGTCACCAAAATACATCCAGTACTTGCCATTGATCCTCTTAGCAACCATATTACTCCCTTGCTGTTCGGCGATGATGGCACCAGCCTTGGACCATGTATCCCTAAAAACAGAGTCTTTCATCACCAGCCCGTGTTTGGTCCATGACCTGAGGTCTGGTGAAGAGGCGATACTTAACCGGGCTGTTTTTCCATCGTAGGAGGTGTATGTCATGAAATAATCTCCCGATTCACTCTGAACGATCCTGGGATCTTCCACACCATCGAAATAACAGAAATAGCAATCCTCACTGTTTTCCTGTTTACTGCCGTCTTTTTTGTAGTTCCACTCGTATACCTTCATATCATCCTTATCAGGGTAAAAGACAGGTGCCGCAAGTTTTACGAAATTCAGGCCGTCGGTACTTACTGCCATTCCTATCCTTGATGTTCCTTGCACATCCTGGGCCCGATAAAGGAGAAAAACAGTGTCATTCAAAACCACAGCAGTAGGATTTAATACATTACGTTCTTCCCATTGCACAAGGGTATCGGTAATTGGATCTGTAAAACTGAGGTCAGCGGAAGGTTTCAGGATAGGGTTGAGACTGTCCATTTTCTTGAAGTACGGGAAGGCCCAACTGGGATCTTCGGTCCTATCTTCAGAAATGTTTTCTGTACAGCTAAGCAACAGCATAAGCACTAAAACCGTGGATAATATCTTCATTTGGCAGGTATATTTGCTTAAAGGTACTGAAAAAGGAATGTATCCTATTTCATAGTCACGTTCATTACCTCAATGGCTTCATGCAGAATATCAGGATAATCCGTGATGATGCCGTCCACCTCTAATTCAATCATTCGTATCATCTGCTGCTTATTATTTACCGTCCATGGAATCAGCTCCATGTTGTTTTCCTTGCAAAAGATTAGCAGGCCTTCGTTTACAAGCGAATATTCCGGGCTATATACCTTTGGTGTAAATCCCAGAGAGCTGAGGTTTTCTTCGGGTGATCGATCGTTCCCAACCAAAAGGACCAGGCCTATCTTCGGGTCGATCTCCCTGACCCTCTGTAAGGACTGCGGATCGAACGACTGTACCACTATGCGATTTTCTATGCCGGTATTCCAGATGGCTTCTACCACGAGTTTAACAAATTCCCTAACGTGGGGGTGATAGACTTCATCCTGCCAGGGGACCCGCTTGATCTCTACATTATAAAAAGGCTTTTGATAGGCGTTTTGATCAACGGCCTGTTCTGCTGCCCGGACGACGTCGGCAAAAAGTGGTTTTATAGCATGTAATTTCTCTTGTCGGGGAAAGCTGGGATGGGGTTTTAAGCCAACGTCATATTGCATGATCTCATCGTAGTTCATCTCGTAAAGATTATAGAGACGCTCATTTTTAGAGGAAATTGATTTCCCGTCCGGATCGGTTGCTATTAAATGGGAAAAGTACGGCTCATGTGATACTACAACTTTGTGGTCTTTGGAAATGAACAGGTCCATTTCCAGTGTGGTTACACCAATCTCCAGTGCTTTTAGAAATCCGGGGATCGTATTTTCCGGCATAAGTCCCCGACAACCGCGATGCCCCTGTAGATCGATTGTTTTTTGCATATCTTTTTCATCCTTGCAGCTCCATACTACAAAAAAATATAAAGCAGCAACCTGAATTTGTACATTACAACGCCGATTTATTTTAGCTTCTCTTTAAAAAAGGCAATGGTACGTTCCCATGAAAGTTTTGCCGCTTTTTCATCATAACGCGGTGTGGTATTATTGTGGAAACCATGGTTCACTTCAGGATATATGTGAGCTACATACTCCTTATTGTGTTTTTTAAGGGCAGCTTCATAGGATGGCCATCCTTCATTTACACGTTTATCCAGGCCCGCATATTGAAGTAATAACGGGGCATTGATCGCCGGAACATCTTCATCTACGGGCTGCCTGCCATAGTAAGGAACCGCCGCACCAAGTTCAGGAAGATTAACGGCCATCATATTCGAGATCCACCCTCCAAAACAGAAACCTACTACACCAACATGACCGTTACACTTTTCGTGCTGTTTCAAATATGCATAGGCGGCTATGAAGTCTTCCAGCATTTCATCCCGGTCACGCTGCCTTTGAAGCGCTCTTCCGTCATCATCATTTCCCGGATACCCGCCCAGCGGAGTGAGTGCGTCGGGAGCGAGGCTAATAAAGCCCTCAAGCGCTGCTCGTCTTCCCACATCTTCTATATAGGGGTTCAGGCCACGATTCTCATGAACTACTATGATCCCGGGCATTGTGCCTGTATTATCCGTGGGGTAACTCAGTAAGCCTTTAATTTCGCCACCTCCTTTTGCAGAATTATAGGTAATATAATCTGAAAACAACCGGGGATCATCCGGCTTTACCAATAATGTGTTCACATAATCGGGCAATACAAAACTGAGAAGGGATGGGATCGTAATTCCACCTACTGCAAAGAGAGAGAGTTTTTGGATAAACTCCCGTCGTTCTATCTTATTATGCGCATAATCATCGTAGAGATCGAACACCTCTTGTTTGATATCTTCTTTCCGTAATTTCTTCAAAATCCTATTGTTTTACTTTATCGATAACCCGCTGTGTCAAATCTGTAGCTTCTTCAGCATAAAGAACTATACCCGCACTAGAATCCAGAACTACCTTAAAATTATTCTCCTTGGCAACCGTAGCGATCACCTTGTTCACCTTATCGTAAATGGGGGAGTATAGTGCCTGTTCCTTTTCTTTAATCTTCTGTAAGGATTCACCTTCCAGTTTTCGTAACGACTGCTCCTCTGAACTCAGTGCGGTTTCGACTTCTTTTTGCTGAACAGGGGAATATTCCCCATTCTGTGCTTTACGCTGTGCTTCCGCAAGTTTCGACTGAAAGGCTGAAACCTTGGCTTCGTAATCGGCGTTCATATCCTTTTTAAACTTATCGATCTGTGCCATGGCGACTTTGGTCTCCGACATCGAATTCACCACTGCAATAGAGTTGACATACCCAACTTCCTGGCCCATAGCCGTGATTGTACCAGTGAGCAGGATAAATGTACCGAAGAGTATTTTTATATATTGTTTCATAATATCTGATTAAATTATCGTCTCTCAAGATATTCAATAATTCGGTAATTCGTACCCGGCCCTGTTAATAATGATTGAATTACTGGATAGCAAATCTATTTTTTCGTAAATTTATTAGATAAATGCTTCATTTCCAGAGTGGGATGATTTAATGGTCAAACCTAAATTCATCGCTATGAAAAATCTTCGATATTATATTTTGCCAGGGCTGGTTTTATTCTTCGGGATTATCAGTACACAAATCATAAATGCTCAAGTTATTGACTACACAGAATATAGTGGTGTGGTAACGGATAGCAATACCAATGACCCGTTGATCTCGGTAAGTATCAAACTCACGAATTCTAATTTAGGCAGTATTACCAACGATGAGGGGGCTTTTATTATAAAGGTTCCTAATGACCGTGGCATAACAGCAATTGAATTTTCCTTGTTGGGCTATGAATCGAAATCAATTCCCCTGTCCAGGCTATCCTCCGGAAAAAACCGAATTAAGTTAAATCTGAAGGTTACCGAACTGTCACAGGTGAATATCTCTTCATTTAGAAATGCCAAAGCTCTTGTAAAAGCTGTGTTCGACAAGAAAGCGCAAAACAATCTTAATCGGGCTTCGATAATGACTGCGTTCTATCGTGAAACAATAAAAAGGCGGAACAGGAATGTTTCCTTAACCGAAGCTGTGGTGAATCTATACAAGGAACCCTATTCTTCTAGCGTAAAGGATGTGGTTGGACTACACAAAGCCCGTAAAAGCACAGATTACCGGCGCCTTGATACAGTGGCCTTAAAATTACAGGGTGGGCCGTTCTCTACCTTGTACCTTGATATTATGAAGTATCCTGAATACATATTCACTCCTGTCACCATGGATGAGTACGAGTTCAGTTTTGGAGACCCCACTACCATAAATAATAAACCGGTGTACGTGGTTAATTTTAAACAAAAGGCTGTGATAAACGTACCGAGGTATTATGGGAGTTTCTTTATCGATGCCGAAACACTGGCTCTCAGAAGTGCGTCCTATAGCCTTAAACTTACGGGCATGAAAGACTCTGCCAATAAAATGTTCGTGAAAAAGAAGCCCAGGGATATCGATGTTACCGCATTAAGCGCTTCCTATAAAGTTGATTATCGTGAGAAGGACGGCCAATGGTATTATGGTTACGGAAGTGTGAACCTTTCGTTTAAAGTGAAAAAACGACGGAAATTATTTAATTCGGTGTATACCCTGGCCAGTGAAATGGCTGTGACCGACTGGGAGGAAAATACTACCGGCGTTCGATTAAAAGGAAAGGATCGGTTAAAGCCAACGGTAATAATGACCGATGCCGTTTCCGGGTTCAAAGACCCAGACTTCTGGGGCCCTTATAATGTGATAGAACCTGAAAAGTCGATCGAGTCTGCTATAGATAAGATCCAAAGAAAACTGCGAAGAAACGGTTCTACTTAACGTTTTCGAACTAAATAAGGTGACTATAATACCCAATGAATGCGATAACGAATAGTGGGGCTGTAATAATGCCCGGCACATATTTCTTGCTTATTCCCCACCATGTGATATGCCAAATACCATTGGCAAGCATCAACAAGATGAAATAACCCATTAGTTTTTCTCTGAACGGAAATTGTTCAAGGAGGTAAACAGCGGTCCAGAACATTATAAAGAGTATTTCAAATGCAAGAAAACTCCCGAACTTCATCTTGAAAAATGGGCATTTCTTATGGAATCCGGTTGAAAGTTCCTCTATGGAGTGGAAAAACTGAATTATGATGAATACAAGAAAATATGTTTCTATATCATACATCTATTCTTTATCCAATATAATCGCGGGAATATCCAGCTCCTTGAACATAGCGTTGAAAGCTGCCATCTCCGTGTTGATAATCGTATTTCGCTCTTGTTCATACGTACTCCAGTCCTTTTTAAGATCTGCAAAACGCTGTTTTGAGCCTTGTGTGACCTGTGGGATCGGGCCCTCAATAAAGCCTTTAAGAAACAATAATTCAGAATTCAGCTTATTATTATAATTAATAACATCCTGGAAGGTCTTTTGTTTCGCCTGAATAAGATTCTCCTCCCAGCTTGTGATCCTTTTCTGAAGGGAATCGCCTTTCCTGACAAGTTCTTCCGCTTTATCATTATCCTTCAATAGTTTAGAATAAGACGTAAGCTGCGACTTGGCCGAACGCATATCATTCACCGATTCGTGAATATCCTTCACAATTGATTCTATTTCAACCAGCATTCGCTGTTGCTCGTTGAAATCGGCTGCGCTTGCATCGATGTTCGGATTTGGCTTAATGGTTACGGTAGATTCCGAACTGGCATCTCCTTGCGTTAACCGAAACGTATACGTACCTGGGCCAACGTGAGAACCACCCAGGTTACCAAATACAAATACCTTTGAAACAGTGGGCATATCGTCTCTTCGGAAGTTCCAGTAAAAGCGGTTGAAACCACTTTTCGCTGGTAGAACGGCAGGTTTGGAAGGTCCGCCAGGCCAGGATTTAAAATCTTTATCCGGCTTGCTTGTCATTTTTCTGATCACCTCTCCATTCTGCAACACCTCCAGGGTAACAGGAACCGAATCGATCGCTTCCTTGATGTAATAATCGAATATTACCCCGGACGGCGGATTTTTACCAATGGTAGGATTACTGCTCATCCCTCCAAAAAACAAATAGGTTTCCCTGGGTTTAAATAATGTAATTGCATCACCTTTCTTGTCTTTATTCTGAATCGCTCCAAGGTCATCGAGAATCCAGAAAGACCTGCCGGCTGTAGCCGCGATGAGGTCATTATCCTGAATTACAAGATCATTGATAGGAACCACTGGCAGGTTTAGTTGAAACGATTCCCAGGTAGCCCCGTCATTCCATGAAATATACAGGCCGGTCTCTGTACCGGCGTATAGCAGCCCCTTGCGCTTTGTATCCTCGCGGACTACTCTAACGAAGGTATGTTCACCTTCAATTCCATTTGTGATCTTCGTCCAGCTTGCCCCATAATTATTCGTTTTGAAAACGTAAGGCTTGAGATCCATAGATTTATACCGCATCACCGTGATGTATGCTGTGGCAGCATCGTGAGGTGAGATCTCGATGCTGTTGATAATACCTTCCCGGAGGTTTTTGGGAGTAATATTCTTCCAATTTATACCTCCGTCCATAGTAAGTTGCAACAACCCGTCATCCGTTCCGGCATACATGACTCCTTTTTCGTGAGGAGATTCCACAAAAGCCATTATGGTGTTGTAATTTTCTCCTCCGGCTGCTTCGTTGGTAAAAGGCTTACCACCCGGGCCATGCTTGTCTTTTTCATTTCGTGTAAGGTCCGGACTTATAGGCGTCCAACTAATTCCACCATCGGTTGTTTTAAAAACCTTGTTTCCGGCATGATATATAGTATTTCGGTCGTGCGGAGAACTAATTATAGGTGCATTCCAATTGAACCGGTATTTGGCATCTTTCGGGGCTTTACTCAATCCCAGTTCCGGATATTCATTAATCGCCTTGCCTTGGTCGATATCCTTCATCCAACGATCAATGATGCCCTGGTAACAACCGCCATAGACCACCACCGGGTTGTCAGGGTCGAATGCTAAAAATGCACTTTCACATCCCGCCACGGAGTACCAGTCCTTCCAGTCTATTCCTCCGTGGTTCGTGCGGCTGGCTATAGCTATAGCTGAATTATCCTGCTGACCGCCATACACATTATACGGAAATAAATTATCGGTGGTAACCCTGTAGAACTGGGCTGTCGCCTGGTTTCGCTGGCTACTCCAGGACCTGCCGCCATTGTTACTTACATTGGCACCACCATCGTTGGAGTTGATCATTACTTGGTTGTTATTTGGATGAATCCATAAATGATGATTATCACCATGCGGAGTAGAAACTCCCGAGAAGGACTTCCCGCCATCGATGGATTTCATCACAGGCGCATTGCATACGTAGACAATATTCTCATTTTGTGGATCCGCAAAGATCTCCATGTAATACCAGGAGCGCGCAATGTTTACCCTGTTCTTATTGACTTGCTTCCATGATTTCCCTGCATTATCACTGCGATAAACTCCTCCTTTGTCCCCTTCGGCCTCTATTACCGCAAATACCCGGTCTGGATTAGCTCTGGACACCGAAATACCTGATTTCCCTATAATATCAGGAATACCTGCCTTCATTGGCTTCCAGGTAGTTCCGCCATCGACCGATTTATGAAGTCCGGAGGATTCGCCGCCACTTTCCATCGTCCAGGGATAACGTCGGTGTTGCCACATAGAGGCATATAGAATTCGAGGATTGGTCATATCCATCGATAAAGATGAAGCCCCGGTATTATTATCGACAAACAGTACTTTTTCCCAACTCATCCCGCCGTCTGAGGATCGATACACCCCGCGATCATCCGAAGGGCCGTATTGTGCTCCCTGGGCCGCTACAAAAATAATGTCGGGGTTTGTGGGATGAATGATCACATCGGAAATATGGCGAGTATAATCCAGACCGATATGCTTCCAGGTCTTACCGGCGTCTGTCGATTTGTATACGCCGTCTCCCATAGATGTCATTACTCCTCGGGCTGCATGTTCACCCATTCCTACCACTACAATGTTAGGATCACTTTCGGAAACTGCGATCGCCCCAACCGTGCCGGTTTTAAAAAATCCATCCGAAATATTCTTCCAGTTAATTCCATCATCGGTACTCTTATAAACACCTCCTCCAGTACTGCCCATATACCAAACACCGGGCTGGGTAACAACGCCACTTGATGCCACGCTGCGCCCACCTCGAAAGGGTCCTATATTTCGCCATTTTAAATTGTGGAACTCCTTGTCGGCAGTAGTAGGTTTATCCTCCTTTTTATCCTGGGCGTTCAGAGAAATTGAGAATAGTAAGAAGGTAAAAAATAATAAACGGATAGTCTTCATGGGTTGGTTTTTTAATGCCCATAAAGCTACGGAATTTCAAAAAACAATAATTAGGCTATTTTCCTATTAGATGCAACTCTGTGAAATTCTTGTCTACGACCAGCGATGTATTGCCGTTAACTTTCAATTCGGAAAGATTGGTTTCCTTGTTGTCAACTTCTATGATACCGATCTCAAACGGAAGGCGTTTTAGGTCTAACTTGAATTTATCGTACGGGGTAATGTATTTACCTTCCTTATGCTGCTGAATGATCAATTCATTCTTATATCCTGTAAGTTTAAAGGTTCTGTAACTGTAACGTCCTTTTTTATAGTCGTATCCGTCATGGGCATCTTCATATAAGACCGAATTTTCTTTCCCTTCCTTGAAGTATACCTCCAGTTCAATTTCATCAAAATCCTTTTCACCAACATATTGTTGAACAGGGTATTTTGGAATGATGGCTCCTTCTTTCACAAATAGCGGTATACTATCTATATCTGCATCCACCCATACTTCCTTACCTCCGTCTATGACCTCGTAGGTCCAGTAGTTGTACCACTTGCCTTTTGGTAAATACATTCTGCGGCCTTTGGAATTAGGCTCTATAATAGGGCATACCAGGATTTGAGATCCGAACATGAACTCGTCTGTACGATAATAGGTCTGATGATCTTCCTGATCGAATAATACCAGAGGCTGGACCATTGGCGTTCCTTCCTCCACATATTGGTAGAAGGCCGTGTATAAGTATGGAAGCATCTTATACCTTATTTCAATGAACTTCCTGAAGATATTTGTTACATCCTCATCGAAGGCCCATGGCTCCTGGTCACCGTGATCCCCGGATGAGTGAACCCGACAGAACGGGTGGAAGATCCCTAATTGGATCCACCGGATGAAAAGTTCACCGGTAGGCTGCTCTGCGAATCCTCCTATGTCTGTTCCAACAAACGACATACCGGATATAGCCATTCGCTGAACCTGCTGATTCGCGATCCAGAGGTGTTCCCAGCTAGCTATATTATCTCCGGTCCAGGAAGAACTGTATCGCTGCGTCCCGGAATAAGCAGCACGTGTAATAATAAAAGGCCTTTTTGGGTAGGCAAATTGCTTTACACCTTCATAGGTAGCCTTTGCCATTTGCATACCATATATGTTATGAGCTTTGCTGTGACTACATGGATCGCCGTCGAAATTATGCCGCACATCAAGGGGGAAGGTCTTAGTGGGGACTTCCATCACGGCCGGTTCGTTCATATCATTCCATACGCCCTTAACTCCTATATCTTCAATAAGTTCTTTATATAAGCCACTCCACCAGGTACGAACTTCGGGATTGGTGAAGTCCGGGAAATTACATTCTCCGGGCCATACCTTACCACGCATTAACGGACCATCGGCACGTTTACAGAAATAATCTTTTTCCAGTGCTTCCCTGTAGATATCATAATCCATGTCGATCTTTATACCTGGATCGATAATAGCCACCGTATTAAAACCATCTTCAAGCAGATCGTCCACCATCCCTTTGGGGTCTGGGAAATACTTTTCATTCCATGTGAAGCAACGGAATCCATCCATATAATCAATATCCAGGTAGATAGCATCACAGGGAATCTTCAGATCACGAAATTTAGCCGCAATTTCTCTTACGTTCTTCTCGGGATAATAACTCCACTTACTCTGGTGGTATCCAAGCGCCCATAACGGCGGGAGATCCGGTTTACCGGTTAGGTCTGTGTAGCTTCTCACTACATCACCCATTTTAGGACCATAGATAAAATAATAATTCATCTCCCCACCCTGTGCCCAGAAACTGGTGACATGGTGTCGCTCTCCTGCAAAATCGAAAAAAGTACGGAACGTATTATCAAAGAAGATTCCGTAAGAAATATCATGGTGCAGGCCAATGTAGAAGGGAATCGCTTTGTACAACGGATCCTGGTCTTTTCCAAAGGCGTATTGATCGGTGACCCAATTTTGTACTCTTTTTCCTTTTAAATTGAAATGAGTGGGCTTATCTCCAAGACCATAATAACATTCCATTTTTTGTTCGGTCTTGCTCATTTTCACAATATCACTGCCATGCTCATAGCTGTATTCCCAGTGAAAGCCCAACTCGTCTTGATTTATTACTTTTCCGTCAAGGTCATATATCGTCTTCTTCAAATTGGTCTTATCAATATGAAGCTCCAGTTTCGATGTTTTAATGATGTACTTCTTTGGTTTTTCCGAATATTCCAGGTGATTATAACCCCTAACAACATCATCTGAAATTGCATAGGAAAAATCTTTGGGGAAACTGCCGGTTGGCGCATACCTGAAACGCAGGACACTGTCACGTATAACAGTAATTTGAAGCAATACTCCGTTTTGAGTTGTGATAAGGAATTTATCCTTTTTCTTTATAAAACTATTTATGAGGGAAGGAAACTGATTTCCTTTCTGTTCCAGTTCAGTATTTACTATCATGCGGGTTCGCTAAATGGTAATTTTAAATGAATTTAAAACTAATGAATTGCTTCTTATGTTCTGACAGTCTTTCTGAAAAAGTAATCAACAAACGAAAACGTTTTCATTAACTTTTTTTGGTGGTTTGGACCCTTTTGAGGGCAATTATCGATAATGGAGGTAATTTAAGGGCAACCGATTGTTTTCGGAACTGCCATTCTTTGTCATCTGTTGTGTATTGCCTGGCGATCTTATAACCACTTCCACCATAATTGGGATCATCACTATTGAATATGAGCTTATATTTTCCCGACGCGGGTAAACCAATACGATAATCTTCCCTCGGTATAGGTGTCATGTTTGCAATCAGGATAACGTCGTCCTTTTCCTTTTCTCCTTTCCTGATATAAGCCAGCACCGAATTTTCCGCATCGTTATAATCGATCCACTCGAAACCATCACCTACAAATTGTTTTTGGTGAAGGGCCGGTTCTTTCCTGTAGAGTTTGTTTACTTCAGCAACCAGTTTCTGAATCCCTTTGTGGTAGTCGTGTTCCAGTAAATGCCAGTCGAGGCTTTGCTGAAAATTCCATTCCTCTCCCTGCCCGAATTCACCACCCATGAACAACAATTTGCTCCCTGGATGCGTAAACATATAACCGTAAAGCAACCTTAGGTTCGCAAACCGCTGCCATTCGTCGCCTGGCATTCTGCCCAGTATTGATTGCTTTCCGTAGACCACTTCATCATGACTAAGGGGCAGCATAAAGTTTTCGGTAAAGGCGTATGTCATACTGAAGGTGATATCATTCTGGTGATGCTTACGGTATATCGGTTCTTTTTTGAAATATTCCAGGGTATCATGCATCCAACCCATCATCCATTTCATTCCGAAGCCAAGGCCTCCTATATAGGTAGGTTTGGACACCATAGGAAAAGAAGTGGATTCTTCAGCTATGGTTTGAACACCTTCAAAACTTCCATAGACCTCTTCATTTAGTTCTTTGAAAAACGAAATCGCATCGAGGTTTTCCCTACCGCCAAACTGATTTGGTTCCCATTCACCGTCTTCCCTGGAATAATCGAGGTACAACATACTCGCCACGGCATCTACCCTCAATCCATCTGCATGATACCGGTCCAGCCAGAAGATGGCATTACTTATAAGAAATGCACGAACTTCATTTCTACCGTAATTGAAGATCAAACTTTTCCAATCCGGATGATATCCCTTGCGCCTGTCCGGATGTTCATAAAGATGAGAACCATCAAAATTTCCTAATCCGTGTGCATCTTCAGGGAAATGGGAGGGAACCCAATCCAGGATCACCCCAATATCGTTTTTATGAAGCTCATCCACGAGATACATGAAGTCTTCGGGTTTTCCAAAGCGGGAAGTGGGAGCGAAATAACCTGTAAGCTGGTATCCCCATGAAGGATCGTACGGATATTCCATTACAGGCATGAATTCCACATGTGTGAAATTCATCTTTTTTAAATATGCAGTTAGTTCTTTCGCTAGTTCCAGGTAGGTGAGTGGCCTGTCTTCTTCTGCATTATGCATCCAGGAACCTATGTGCATTTCGTATACTGAAAAAGGTTTATCCAGGCGGTTGATGTCTTTTCTCTTATTCATCCAACTCTTGTCACGCCAGACATAGGTAGTATCCCAAACAATAGATGCCGTATTTGGCGGATGTTCACAGCGTGCAGCGAACGGGTCGGCTTTTTCAGTTTTCACATCGCCATGATGCGAATGTATCTTGTATTTGTATTTAGATCCTTTCTCCACGCCTGGAATGAATCCTTCCCAGATCCCGGAAGAATCCCAGCGGATATTCAACGGGTGTTCCCCTTCGATCCAGAAATTAAAATCCCCGATAACCGAAACGGCCTTCGCCGAGGGCGCCCACACAGCGAAGTACACACCTTTCTGCCCGTCTAATTCGGTAAGGTGTGCTCCTAGTTTTTCATAAAGTCGGAAATGCTTCCCCGCCCTAAACAGATCGATATCAAATTCGGTAAAAAGACTATGTGTTATTACCTTGCTCATATTTTCTGGTCTTCATTCATGATAGAGGCTATCCCTTCAAGTGGAATAACCGCCCAAAGCGGACGCGCATTCATTTCGTATCCCAATTCGTACACTGCTTTTTCTAGCATGGCGTACTTCAGCATAAAAATACGTTCCTGGTTATAACCAATATTCAGGTTTGCCTCCTGCACCAACCGGGTATAAGTGTACAGGAATACGCCAATGAAATACCGATACAGGCATTCACCTGCTTTGTATAGTTGCTCTTGAGGGAAAGGGTATTTATCACCGTTATTGAAAATCGTGGCGTATACGGCGTAATGGAAGGAACGGAACATACCAGCGACGTCTTTCAGCGGTGGCTGTTTCACCACGCGGTCACGTATAGTGCTTTCAGGCTCGCCTTCAAAATCCAGGATATAAAAATCGTTGTCGGTCACTAAAACCTGTCCCAGGTGATAATCCCCGTGTACCCGTATGCGTTCGCCTTTTAGTTTTGTCCAGTCATAAGCGAGAAAGCGTTTCCGTATTTCGTTCTTATGTTCAAGGAACTGTTTGGCGAGTCTCAATGTATCACCTTTCAGTTTGTGCATGTTGTTTTCTACTATATTCAGCCGGTTCTGAAACTGATATAGCAAACGGTTTTTCAGCCACACCTCGTAATCCATATTAAAATGCTGAGGAGTGAAATTAGTGTCTTCAAATTCCGAACCCAGGGCGATATGCATTTCGGCTGTACGCTGGGCAAGTTTCTGCAATTTTTGAAAAATATCCAGGCCGGCCCAATCAATGATCTCATGCGGCACATCTTTTAGCGGAAGGCGCTCAAACATCGGGGTGACCGGAAGAGCGTCGATGTTAATGTTCTTCTGACTTAGATTATTAAATATTCCATCCAGTTTATCCAGTGTATATTCCCAGGCGTCCCCCTTATTTTCGACCATCTCCTGCATGAGCGCAATGGTAATTACCAGGTTGTCCGTATCAATAATATTCAAGCTTCCCAGGTAAGCCGGAGTATTTTTAAATCCTTTTTTATCGGAAAGGAAGAGGGACATCTCATAGTCGGGATTCTTATTGGCATAGATCCTCCGGAAAAATTTTATCACACAGGTATCGTTAATGATAACCGAAGTATTACTTTGTTCCATACCCATATTTCGCGAAGACTTGAATTCGGTCTCCTTTAGTCTTTCCCCCTTGTGGTATTGCACGCGGGTCGTGTCGTTGGGCATTGCATTCAGAATTCGTTCGAAAACAACTTTTCGGAACGCATCCAGGTTTATCGCATCTATGATGTAACCTTCAGTTCCCTGAATACTGATAGGCAGAATGCGATCGTTTGTAGCATAATCCTCATCGGTAACGAATGCAATGGGAATGAAGTAATGCTGGTAAAAGGCCTCTTCGAAGTTCACTTCAAGGATTAGTCCATAATACATTTCCTCTTTGCGCTGAATCCTGAAATACTCGGTTAGTTCAATGTATTTCAGTTTGCTGGATTTCCCCCCGTACCATCGTTGTTTCTGAATATAATCTTCCAGCACTTCAGAGAGAAACATATTCACGAAATCATCATTATCCATCAATTCTTCCCAGGGGAGATCGAAATTAGACCGCTTTTTTGTTTTAGAAGTTTCCAGTTTTGCCATTATTTCCCGATTTTAAATAAATGGAAAGGTAGTGCGGGATGTAGTTCTACAAAATTCCACTCCTTGTCCCAGTGATAGCTGCTACCGGTAATAAGATCTGTAACGCTGATCCTCTGACCTTCCTGCACGCCTAATTCGCCCATCGGCAGTTGTACCCATCCGTTTTGCGGGTAGTGCGGATCCAGGTTAACGATCATCAACGTTTCATCTTCCCGGTCGTCACTGTACTTATGGTAAGCCAGTATTTGTTCATTTTCAATCGACAGGAACTGTATGTTTTTTGTTTGCTGAAGCGATGTATGCTCCTTTCGGATCATATTAATTTTTGTGATCAGGGTAGTAAGCTTGTTTTGTTTTTCCCAATCCCAGTGGCGTATCTGAAATTTTTCTGAATCTAAATATTCTTCTCTGCCCGGAAGTGCGGCACTCACCATTTGTTCGAATACCGGACCATACACCCCAGTGTTCGAACTTAAAGTGGCGGCAAGGAAATAGCGCTGTAAATGCATAGCTTCGTTTCCGCTCTGAAGTGACCATGGATTGATGTCCGGTGTATTTGGCCAGAAATTAGGACGGAAGAAATATTGCTGATCCGTCTTGGTTAATTCTTCCATGTACTCGATCAACTCATGCTTGGAATTGCGCCAGGTAAAGTATGTATATGACTGCGTGAATCCCTGCTTCGCAAGCTGATGCATTATTTTGGGGCGCGTAAATGCTTCTGAAAGGAATAAGATGTCTTTGTGTTTCTTCTTTACTTCGGAAATCAACCAACCCCAGAAATAGAAAGGTTTGGTATGTGGATTATCCACACGGAATACCTTGATCCCGCATTCTTCGATCCAGTATAAGGCAGTGTCCAGCATATCCTTCCATAAATTCTTCCAGTCCCCGCTCTCAAAATGTATGGGCAGGATATCCTGATACTTTTTCGGTGGGTTTTCGGCGTACTGTACGGTTCCGTCGGGTCGCCATTTAAACCACTCAGGATGATCCTTTACCCAAGGATGGTCCGGGGCAGCCTGAAGGGCAAAATCCATAGCGATCTCTATACCTAGTTTTTCAGCTGCCTTTACGAGGTCTTTAAAATCTTTCAGAGACCCCAATTCTGGATGAATATCCTTATGTCCCCCTAGTTTGGAGCCTATACCCCAGGTTGATCCTACATCGTCTTTCTTCGCAACTGTGGTATTATTCTTCCCTTTTCGGTTCACTTCGCCAATAGGATGTATTGGCGGGAAGTAGAGCGTGTCGAAGCCCATACTCGCTACCCTGGGTAATAGTCTTTCACAATCCTTGAAAGTTCCGTGTTTTCCTTCTTCATCGGAAGCGGAACGGGGAAAAAATTCGTACCAAGTACTATAACGTGCCTTCAGGCGGTCAACATATACTGTGAATACCTGGGATTCGTTATGAAGTAATTTTGTTGGATGCTTAACAAGTAACCGGTGAAGCTTGTCCGATTGCGCCATTTCAGTTGCTTTCTCGTAGGCACCCGGATGACGAAAGGAGGCGATACAATCCAATAAAAATGTCTTATCGTTTTTCGCAGCACCTTCAATAATTACCTCCAGCAGCATCGCTCCTTCAAGCAATTCGGAATTCACTGTCTGCCCGTCCTCAATTTTTCGCTGTATACCGTGTTGCCAGTTCAATGCATGGTCAACCCACCCTTGTATCTTGTACTGGTAAAACCCTTGTTTATTTACCTGAAAAGAACTATTCCATTGGTCATTTTCGGCAGGGTGCATCCGTGTTTCCTTCCAGCTTTTTTCCTTTTCATGTTTAAAAAGCACGGAAGCGGCTATCACATCGTGACCATCGGCAAATATATCGGCAGTAACAGGGATTATTTCATTTACAACACTCTTTAGCGGGAATTCACCACAATTGATAAGCGGGGTAATATTTTCAATAATAACCCTGGACTGGTTATACATATTCGATTGGTTTTTTCTGGGCGTAAAGATATGAAACATAGCCTATTTACGGCGCATATTGGATCAAAACCTACTACAACGTTGGAGTAAAAGGGACAGGGACTACAATAAGGAAGTTAATTTGATTTTAGTCTCCATAATGTCTCGCGAGGAACTATGATAAGAGTTTCGATTATTAAACCGAATAAAAAAAGCGGCTCGCATTACGAGCCGCCCTTAATACTTATACGTTTTTATATCTTATTCGTTGTCATCGCTCGTTTCAATTGCGATAACCGATTTAGCCGCAGGGACTATACCTGTATCATTGAAATCCAGTTTAGCCGTGTTCGACATCAGGATCACGGAAAAATGTTCCGTATTGCTGAAGTTGTTTTCAGCGATCATTACTTCCTTTAAGTTAGTTAGCTGAGACATTTCTGAGGGAAGTTCCCCGGATAGTTTATTATCGAATACGTTGAAAACCTCTAAATTTTTCAAATATTTCAACGATCCGGGTAAAGTTCCCGTCAAATAGTTGCTGCTCAAATGCAGTTGCTTAAGATCTTTAAGTTTACCCAGAGTTTCAGGTATGTTTCCTGATAATTCATTCCCGTTAAAGGCTAGCATTTCCAAATGATCTAAATTTCCTAAAGAGGCGGGTAATTCCCCAGAAATCCTATTAAAGGATAATTCCAGGATTCTTAGATTTTTCAAATTGCCTAACGATTCTGGTAGAGTACCACTAATGTTGTTGAACAAAAGGCTTAGGCCTGTAACCGTATTATTTTCTACGGTAACACCCTGCCAGTCGGTAACCGGCATAGTGATATCCCATGATTGGTTCCATTGGTCTCCATGAGTGGAATGGTAAAAATCGAGTAGGGCTTGTTTTTCTGCTGGGGCAACTTGCGCGCTTAAAACTACCGTCATTAGTAGCAGGAGCAAGCTAGAAATTGATTTTTTCATTGGTTGAGGTTCAGAAATTACTTACAATAATGCCCAAATAACGCTATTAACTCGCTAATTGACAAAAAAATTCGATGAAATGCACAATTAAATTTTAGTTTTGTGCGATTTTTTGTAGGAAGTTCCCGGAAACCTCATGGGTTCCGTCAAAAACTTCGATTTTCAACTTATCACGGAATAAGTTGGAACCTCTTAATGTTTCCTCTGTTTTGCGTGCCTCTGTAATGTATTCGTCCTTATCGCCGTAGATATATGTCACATCTGTTTCCGGATGCATATAATCGAAATCTTCCGGTTTCAATTCTTTCGGAATACCTCCGGAATGTAAAATGAGATGATCGCATTGGATTTTTCGACTCGCAAGCCATCGAGAAGCGATGGAAACACCTTGAGAATAGCCAAGGACAATGAACCGGCTGTCCGATGAAATGGGTTCAGCTTCACAAACCGCATCTATATAATTTAGAACATTCTTGGTTTCTTCTGAAGTATCCTCTCTTGTGAGCCAGGATGCACCTACATGTTTAAATTCAGGCCCAATATAATACTTGGAGGGAGCCTGAGGTGCGATGATAAAGTTCTCTTCTGAATTCAAATCGGAAAAATACCTCGTGAAATACCTGCTCAGATACCCCATTCCATGAAATACGAGCCAGATATTCTTAGTTTTCTCCGACAGCGTATTGACCGTGTAATAGGCGGCTGTTGCATTATAACTTACCCTTTTTTCTAAGGCCATTCTGACGCGTGTTTTGTATTTTAGCAAATGTAATTGAAACCCATGAAGAATTCAAAAGAAGAAACGCTTAAGGCTCTTGCTGCTATGTGCAGAAACACATTGATGGAAACGCTGGAGATCGAGTATACCGACGTATCGGAAGATGCTTTAGTGGCAAGGATGCCAGTTACTTCCCGGGTGCATCAACCTGACGGCGTGCTGCATGGTGGAGCTACCGTTGCATTAGCCGAGAGTGTGGGAAGTGCTGCTGCTGTGCTGTTCCTGGAAGGTAATGAGGTTAGCATCCGGGGGATTGAAATTTCAGCCAACCATGTTAAGGGTATACGGGATGGTTATGTCTATGCCAAAGCACGAATTCTGCATAAAGGAAGAACTACTCAGCTGTGGTCCATACCGATCGTGAATGAAAACGATGAACTAATCTCTATGGTCAAGCTTACTACCATCACATTGAAAAAGTAGAAGGATGAAACAGGATCCTGTACTAAACTCAATTTTATCACATTATCAGAAAAAATTACCCTTCGCGGTATATGCGTTACCCGGGGAAGGGATCATATCGGTATTATTGCAGCAAAACGCTCGGCTATATAAAAATGACAACTGGCAGGAAAGTGGATTCACGATGGCTCCCTTTAATCCTGACATCTCCGCTAACTTTATTCCCGTTTCAAAAAGTAAGTGCTTAAAGTCAGAGTTTATCGGCAAGCCTGTTTTGAACAAAAGTTTTGAATTGATACAAAGCGACTCCGACAGGGAAGATCATATAGCTCGTGTAAAGAACGCAATAGGTCTTATTAATGCTTCGGAATTGGAAAAAGTGGTCCTGAGCAGGAAACAGGAGATTAAATTAAATGAATTCCGAATAACAGATCTGTGTGCAAGCCTTTTTTCAGAATACCCATCGGCATTTCGTTACCTATGGTATCATCCGAAAACCGGCCTATGGTGTGGGGCGACACCGGAGTTGTTGCTTAATGTTAAAGAAAATCTATTCGAGACAATGTCATTGGCGGGTACGCGGGCAATTCAATTGAACGGCGGGCAAGAATGGACGCAAAAGGAATACATGGAACAGCAAATTGTAACAGATGCCATACTCGAGGCTCTCCATCCTTTTGCCCGATCGTTGCAGACTTCTGAGGCCTATACCGTTACAGCTGGAAATCTGGAACATCTTAGAACAGATATCTCAGGTACTTTGACTACCAGAAAAGAACTTTCCGGGTTGCTTAATGTTTTACATCCCACTCCGGCAGTATGCGGAAAACCACGAAGTAAAGCTTTGGAATTCATCCGATCCACAGAAGGATATGATAGGTCCTATTATACTGGGTTCGTAGGTTCTGTAGGTGCTGAGAGCGAACAGATATCTCTTTTTGTTAACCTTCGGTGTATGGCGTTAAATGGAAGAACAGCAACTATTTATACGGGAGGTGGGATCACTGCCGATTCGATTCCGGAATCCGAATGGATAGAGACGTGTAAAAAGCAGGAGACCATGTTAAAACTACTGAGTCTGTTTCTTTAAAATCTTCGGCTCGCTTCGTACATTTGCAGGAATGAATTTTTCTAGTAAGCGCCTCTCGCAGACGATCACCCAATTGTGCCTGGTTAAGGAGATTGATCATGTTGTAATTTCACCGGGTTCCAGGAATGCCCCGCTCACGATTGGTTTCACTGAACATCCTTTTTTTAAAACTTTTAGTATCGTAGATGAAAGGAGTGCGGCTTTCTTTGCGTTAGGGATCGCCCAGCAAATCAAAAAACCCGTGGCACTGGTATGTACATCTGGATCGGCAATGTTGAATTATTATCCAGCAGTAGCAGAGGCTTTTTATAGTGATATTCCGTTGGTGGTAATTAGTGCAGACCGACCAGAATATCTCATTGAAGTAGGGGATGGGCAAACAATAAAACAAGAGAACGTTTTCGCCAATCATATCTTATATAGTGCGAATTGTAAAGAAGGGGACGAATTTCAGATCCACAATGAAACGGAGGTCAATATAGCTCTTAACACTTCGCTTGAATTACGCGGCCCGGTGCATATTAACGCTCCATTCGATGAACCGCTATACGAACGACGAAACGATCTTCAGGTACGCCCTCAGCATGTACCTATTCGTATTATAGAAGAGTCAATACCGGATTTCGAAGAACTTCAAAGTTTATGGAATACATCTGGAAAAAAAATGATCTTAGTGGGTGCTATGAGTCCGGGATCGCTGAACAGCAAAATTGCTGAACGATTGGCAAGTGATGGTGAAGTCCTTGTGCTAACCGAAACTACCTCGAATGTGCGCCATCCGAACTTCGTCCCGGCAATCGACCAATTGATTTCTGCACTGGAAAATAAAGAATTCGAAGAACTAAGGCCGGATCTTCTAATCACTTTCGGAGGGATGATTATATCGAAAAGGATAAAGGCTTTTCTGCGAAAATATCCTCCACGACATCATTGGCATGTAGACACTAAGAAAGCCTATGATACATTTTTTATACTTTCTCAACATGTAAAGATGTCTCCGAATAGGTTTTTCAAAAACCTACTTAAGGAAATTGAACCCTCGAAGCCAGCGTATCGTGATACGTGGTTAGCCATTAAAAATCACAGGCTAAAGAAGCACGCCGAGTACCTGGAGGTAATTCCGTACTCAGATTTTAAGGTTTATTACAATTTATTTGCTTCGATTCCCAAGAATTATCAAGTACAAATCGCCAATAGTGCCGCGGTGCGATATGCACAATTGTTCGACCTGGATGAGTCGCTCAAGGTATTTTGTAACCGAGGTACGTCAGGAATTGATGGAAGTACGAGTACGGCAATAGGAGCAGCGTTAGGTTCAAATACAAGGACCGTTTTGGTTACGGGTGACCTGAGCTTTTTCTACGACAGCAACGCACTTTGGAATGCGTATATTCCAAAAGATTTTCGAATTATTATAATAAACAACGCAGGAGGAGGAATTTTTAGAATTCTACCAGGTGCCAAAGAAACAGATCATTTCAAAACGTACTTTGAAACAACTCACGGTTTAAACGCTAAGAATCTAAGTGAGATGTTCGGAATAGGATATTTGGCGGCTTCCGATGAAAAGCAATTAATGGAATGCCTGGAGGATTTTTATTCGGAATCGGACGTACCCAGGATTCTTGAGGTCTTTACACCTGCCGAGTTAAACGATAAGATCTTAGTGGATTACTTTGAATTTATACAATGATCAGACCTTCGATCACATAGTTTGCCCATTTTTTTGCATCATTCATACTGGTAAATACCTTAAATGGTTTCCTGAAGAATTTTTCTTCTAGCATAGCCGTATTAGCAGCGTAATCGTTGTACGCCACCACTGCAATTCCCTTTAAGTTAGGGATCATTTCCAGGTATTTATAGTCGTTAGGATCTACCGAATATGTATTAATTCGATTAGATATGTACACGACTGAACGAAGTCCTACTGCTTTAACGACTTTCAAGAGAATAGGCATGCCATTGCGAATAGAAATATTCACATTTTCTTTTCCTTCCATGATCACGTATTGATCGTATATATAGATATTCCCTAGCTCTGTATTTAAAACTTTTCGTGGAGTATCGGCAAAATCAATTGACGATTTGGTTGACTTATTTGGGGCTGCGGTCATCATTTAATTAGGAGGCTAATTTGTAAATCTGAAATGAAAGTAGGAAAATACGTCGTGTTGAAAAAATAAATTAAGGTTAATAGTATATTTTTTCGACGAAGTACAAATTTGAATCGTCAAGGCGCAAAACCTATATGTAAATTCCTACACGATTTATGTTTTTAATCAAGTTGAGTTCTACGAATTGGACGCCTTCAAAATTTGTGTCACCCAATGATGAGCTTCAGAAATTGAGTAAAATATCTTCATAGACTTCTAAAAGAAATTTTGTTCCAATTCTACATTTTGCTTACCGATGTCGTTTGGAGAAACAATGGCAAGTCCTTTAAGTGTAGGATTTTTATCCAGGCAGATATAGTCATTAGGATTTACCGAATGATAATTCACCCTGTACGTGATGTAAGCAAAAGGACGATGCCCAATATATTTTAAACCGAAAACCAAAATTGAAAACCGGTTTTGTAAGATAAGGTTATA
>JABDNT010000073.1 GCA_013043685.1 Flavobacteriaceae bacterium
GGAAAGCGCAGGGCATTGTAGGGTATCTTAAATTCCGCATACCAGCCTTTTTTGTCCCTGGAAACCCTGCCTTCAAAAACCACGTTATAGCCAAAGTCAAACCTGTTTCGTTCCGCCCGTGCATCCCCAATTGTACCCGCACTCGTTATAAAGAAATGCGTTTCATTGATACCATCGTTGTAAGTATTCAGGGCAATGGAGAATCGATCGGACTGAACAAACACTTCATCCCGTTGTGAAAACTGGCTTAATATGTTATCCGGATCGGGATCCATCATGTAGGCGGCTACATATACAGCAGTATTATCGTACGCCATTTTCACCTCTGTGTTGTATGTAGGATCGACCTTTCCTTCATTTCCTGGCTCGTACATATTAAAATCGCCGTAGGCCGGTAATGATTGCCAAACTGTGTCGTCTAAGATGCCATCAATTTTCGGAGGACTTTCTATTCGCGTCGCTTGCATGATCTTCTTTTCCTGTGCATTTGCTGGAAAGCATAGAAATAACAGAAGGGCGAAAATAGAAATACGCATATGCCGGATGGTTCAATCGGATTGGCACAAATCTACAAGGACATTTTCGGCATCATTATTAATGAAAAGTTAAATAAATAATCAATTTATAAATCGGTTAAGATTAGTTGTAATTTGTGATTTTTATGGAAGAAAAAAGAGAAATTATAGTTTTGGCAGCTGGCTGTTTTTGGTGCACAGAGGCGGTCTTTCAGCGCTTTGAAGGAATCATCGAAGTGAAATCAGGTTATACGGGTGGACACATTAAAAATCCTGCATACCGAGAAGTTTGCAGTGGACGAACGGGACATGCAGAAGGCGTGCAGCTAACCTTTGATCCGGAAAAGATCAGTTTTAAGACAATTCTGGAGGTTTTCTTTGCTACTCATGATCCAACTACCCTGAACAGGCAGGGGAATGATGTAGGCTCACAATATCGCAGTGGTATTTTTTATTCTTCGGAAGATCAAAGGCAGGAATCGGAGGATTTCATTGAATTCTTAGAAAAGGAACGTATTTTTAACGATAAGATCGTTACAGAGATCACACCACTGGATGTGTTTTACGAGGCAGAAGTGAATCATCAGGAATATTACAACCTGAATAAGAACCAACCGTACTGCCAGTTCATTATCACTCCGAAAATAGACAAGATAAAGAAGTTTTATTCAGATAAATTAAAAGCAAATGGGGTCTTATAAACGTTATGAAGAGTACGATAAACCTGTCACAGCAGAGTTGCAGGGACACTTTGAGGAAATTCTGAGAGGAGTGGGAGAGGACGTCGATAGGGAAGGTATCGTAAAAACACCTGAACGTGCGGCTAAGGCTATACAGTTTCTCACTTCAGGATATAACATGGATCCAGCAAAGATCCTTGAAAGTGCCATGTTCGACGAAGAATATCACGATATGATAGTGGTTAAGAATATTGAGCTGTACTCGCTATGTGAGCATCATATTCTACCGTTCTTCGGAAAGGCCCACGTGGCTTATATTCCCGATGGGCGCATCGTGGGATTAAGCAAGATCCCCAGAGTCGTGGATGTCTTTGCTCGCCGTCTTCAGGTTCAGGAAAGGCTTACGCATAATATACTGGAATGTATTAATGACACGGTGAAACCTAAAGGCGTTGCTGTGGTAATTGAGGCTGCCCATATGTGTATGATGATGCGGGGTGTGGAGAAGCAAAATAGCCTGACGACCACCTCTGGATTCAGGGGTCAATTTGAAAAAATTGAAACAAGAAGCGAATTTATGCGACTGATAGGAACAGACCTTGCATAATTTATGGCAGGCTTCTTGCGTTAAAGAGATTATAATTTAATACCTCAATATGAAAAAAATAAAATACAAATTACTGCGTCAGGGTATCCTGTACGATGCAATTGGTATGACCACCGCATTTATTCCGGGAATTGGCCCCTTTCTCGATATTTTCTGGGCACCTTATGCAGCAAAGAAGATGAGCGATATGTACCAGGGAAATACCGGTAAGATCGCGGCTGTTATCGTTTTCCTTGAAGAAATCCTTCCGTTTACCGATTTTATACCGACTTTCACCCTTATGTGGATCTACACCTACGTGTTGTCACCAGCACCAAAACCAGTGGTGCAAACTATAGAAGTGGAAGTGAACGAATAAGTAAATTCGATTATCGAAAAATAAACCTCCGGAGAATTGACCCCGGAGGTTTTTTTATAATCCTGCGGAAAGACTCACGGAAATATTCCTTCCGATGTTTGGAACGCCGTCAACTTTTAGCCTTGATAAATGCGAAACATATTCTTTGTCAAATAAATTAGTAACTGCTACGCTGAAATCCAGATCAACCGATTTCAGGTTAACCGAACCATTCACTCCTGCATTCACAAGACTGTAACCTCCGGTTCGAGTTTCAAATGAACTAATACTGTTTTGATCCCAAACATTTAGCAATGTTACAAAGGCTGCCGCCTGTTTTAAAACCTTATTTTTCCCAAATTCAATATTGAGCGTATTTCGTAGGCTGTTAGCTGGGATAAACGGCAGATCCTCGCCGGTATCCAATTCACCTACCACCAATTGATAGTTACTTTCAAGGTGAATCCAATCTAGTGGATGGGGATGCAGGTGTAGGCCAAATTCCCCCCCGAACAGGTCGCTGTCGCTTTGAATATAATTATAAACAAAATTACCATCAATTTGTGCTCCCGTAGGTTCAATGAAAATGTAATCATTTACAATATTATAGAAGCCGTTGGCAAAGATCTCAACATGTTGGTTCCCGTATTCCATAGATATGTCAATTTGATAGTTCTGCTCGTTATCCAGGAGGGGATTACCAATCTCAAACCTATTTGTACCTTCGTGGACCCCATTGGAAGTAAGCTCAGCCAGGTTAGGGGCGCGGAAACCACTAGCCAGGTTCACGCGACCTACCAACTTCTCAGTTAGATCGAATTTGGCGCCCAGGGCTGCATTAAAACTATTGAAATTTCTGTCTAAAGCCTGAATGAAGTCATCATCGGTGGGACTCCCGGAAGCGTCACTCTCCAGATTTCGAACATCATAACGCAATCCTGCCTGAATACCAACTTTATCTAAATGATAATGAGTAGTTGCCAGTATTCCGAAATCATTTACCCTGGCATCGGGAATTAATATCTCTTCACCAAAATTTTCATTCTTCTGGAACATCCCCTGAACGCCTACAATGGTCTCAAGCTTTCCAAGATCAGGGAGATTGTATTTAATATCGTAGTTAAGGGTGTTTAGTTTTAGATGAAGTGCCGGGCCTTCTTCAGTTTCACCTTCTTCTGTTTCTCCTTCTTCCGTTTCTCCTTCTTCATGATCTTCAAACTCACG
>JABDNT010000074.1 GCA_013043685.1 Flavobacteriaceae bacterium
CACGAATTTTGATTTCTCCAGAGTTTCCAGGAATCTTTGAACTACTTCATCAAGGGGCTTCCCCTGTTGTTGCGCGAGTTCAGTAGAAATACCGTGAATTTTTTCCGAATCGTAGGGGATATTAAACCCCTCCGGCTGCACCAGGTAGTCCTCATTCTCAAGAAGGTTCCCCATATCATCGTGTAGTTGCCATGCGATCTGTATACAGCGCGGCCAGTTGTCGCTATCGCTTAACGGAGCGTCATAACGTTTGGGAAGGCCTGTGGTCTCTGTATCGAAAATCAGGTACATATCTCTATTTCAGAAGGTAAGATCGCAGCTTACGCTGCAAATTCCGGAAAGGTAAAAATAGGATTTTGTGCGTTTAAAGTGAAGTAAAGTTGTAAACAGTTTGTACCACTTATAAACAAAAAAACCGGACGATTAGGTCCGGTTTGTATATTGATATGAATCTATTGTTAATAATTGACTCTCGATTCTCCATTTGTTATTTCTCGAGTGGCAGTATTGAAATTAAAGAATACCAGGGCTCGTCTCGTGGTAGTATTAATGAAGTTTACGCTAATCAGACCAGATTCTGCTACCTCAACCACGCCATCTAATGTATAACTTGCACTAAAGCCTGAATCATTCACCGAGTAATTACCGGAGGCAGCACTAACAGGAATCTTAATTGTGATATTCTGGTTATCAACGAATCCGTTAAATACAATTGCTCCACCAATTTCCTCACCGGAAACTATCATCGTCTCGAAAGGTTCACCATCAACCTTCGCATTCATATATCCATCCGAGGTATCTCCCTGAATTCCACCTAAATTATATGAGACTTCAAAAAAGAATCCTTTCTGAACATATACGGTGTCAACACCGGTATTGATCGCAACAAAATTGAAATTACCCGATAAGGTCTCACAGGATTCACAATGGTCGGTAATTACGATCTTGCCTTCTCCTGAAGGTGAGGTTTCATATTCATTGCCTTCGCCATCTTCATATATAGCAAAATTAGCCTCTCCAGGTCCTAACGGATAGGTGCCCGGATCTGAACTTCGAATATTTAAGGTTAATTCCTGATCCTGATTTTCACCTTTCAGTGTAAAAGAGCCGTTCTCATTTTCCTGGCCCCTAACATCCAGGGCCTTAAAGAATACATTATCTATTTCTCCCTGAATAGCAGGACTATTGTCTTCAATATCTTCACATCCTAAAAATGCGAAGGAGAGCGCGAATATTGTTAAAATTATTCGTTTCATGGTAATTTGGGTAAATAGGTTCCTGACAAATATAAAAGAAAAGTTTAATCTTTTGTATTTCAACTAATAAATATGGTATCTTTGCCGTCCTTAATTATAACCGGGGTCGTGTACCCCACAATTTAATTACTATATGCCTGTAAAGATCAGATTACAAAGACACGGTAAGAAAGGAAAGCCTTTTTACTGGATCGTAGCGGCGGACAGCCGTGCTAAAAGAGATGGTAAATATCTCGAAAAATTAGGAACTTATAATCCTAATGTTAACCCCGCGGAGATCAACTTAAACGTTGATGGCGCGGTACAATGGCTTCAAAACGGAGCTCAACCCACGGATACAGCAAGAGCTATCCTATCGTATAAAGGAGCTATGATGAAAAAACACCTTTCAGAAGGTGTCCGTAAAGGTGCCCTTACCGAAGAACAAGCTGAAGAAAAATACAATAACTGGCTGGAAGAGAAAGCAAAAGCTGTAGAAGCTAAGCGTTCTAAACTGGCCGATGTTAAGGCAAAAGCGAAAGCAGATGCCCTGGCAGCTGAAAAAGCCGTAAACGACGCTCGTATCGCGGAAGCAGAAGCAGCTGAAGCTGAGGCAGTGGCTGAAGAAGCAGCGGCTGAAGAAGTTGTAGAGGAAGGTGCTGAAGCATCTGCCGAAACTACTGAAGAAACTACAAAAGAAGAAGAATAAGCTCTAAACGATGCAAAAGAAGGACTGTTTCTTCGTTGGCAAAATCGTTAAGAAATATAGCTTTAAAGGGGAATTACTGGTAAAATTAGATACCGACGAGCCCAAACAATTTCTGAAAATGGAATCGGTTTTTGTGGAAAAACACAAAAATTTGATTCCATTTTTCATTGAATCCGTCTCACTTCACAAAAGTTCACTGCTCCGAATAAAATTCGAAGAGGTATCTACCGAAGCGGATGCAGAGACTTTACTAGGCTCTGAATTGTACCTTCCGCTGGACCTGCTGCCTGAGCTAAGCGGAAACCAGTTTTATTATCATGAGATCATAGGTTTCAAGATCGTGGACACCTCATTTGGTGAAGTGGGCACTATCACCGGAGTTAATGACAGCACCGCCCAGGCACTGTTTGAAATTGACCGTGAGGGGGTTGAAATACTGATCCCCGTTTCCGATGAGATAATAAAAGAAGTGGACCGAACTACCAAAACCATCCTCATAGAGGCTCCTGAAGGACTTATAGATATCTACCTCTAATGTCCAAACCCTTTCATTTCAAAGAATTTTCCGTATCACAAGACAGATGTGCCATGAAAATTGGAACCGATGGCGTATTACTGGGTGCCTGGACATCGATTGACAATAATCCACAGAGTATTCTGGATATCGGCAGTGGAACCGGTATTATCGCTCTTCAGCTCGCCCAGAGGAGCGCTGCTCCAACGATTGACGCGGTTGAACTGGACGACAATGCCTACGAGCAATGCTCGGAAAATTTCGAAGCGTCTCCATGGCCCGATCGATTGTTCTGCTACCATGCGTCAATACAGGAGTTTGCTTCGGAAATAGATGAAACCTACGATCTAATCGTTTCCAACCCGCCTTTTTACAGGGAAGACTTCAAATCAGCAGCTCCGGCAAGGGACACCGCTCGATTCACCGATACGCTCCCTTTCGAACATCTGATGGTGTGTGTGGCGCATTTACTATCGGAAAATGGTAAATTTTCCTTGATTCTTCCACAGAAAGAGCAATTAAGACTAACCGAATTAGCCACGAAGCAGAGATTACATCCAAAGAGGATATGCGAGGTCCGTGGCACCCCCAATTCTGAGATAAAAAGAGTTTTGATGGAGTTTTCTAACATGAGGCCGGCAAAAATAATTTCCGAAGAACTTACCATTGAAATAGGAAGACATGAGTACACTCCGAAATACATAAATTTGGTGAAGGATTTCTACCTAAAAATGTAGGACAATCGCGATCCGATTTTTACATTTGTAAACCAAATATTTCATTCCATGAAACCAGATCTTTTTGAATCTCCCGATTATTACAATTTAGACGATCTTTTAACCGAAGAACACAAGCTTATTAGAAGCGCCGCCCGCGAGTGGGTGAAACGCGATGTGTCGCCAATTATTGAAGAGGCAGCCCAAAATGCCGAATTTCCAAAATCCATAATTCCCGGATTAGCTGAAATAGGTGCGTTCGGGCCATACATCCCCGTAGAATACGGAGGATCGGGCCTTGATCAGATATCTTATGGTATTATCATGCAGGAAATAGAACGAGGTGACAGTGGGGTGCGTTCCACGGCGTCGGTTCAATCATCTTTGGTGATGTATCCTATTTGGAAATACGGCAGTGAAGAGCAACGTAAAAAATATCTTCCGAAACTGGCTACAGGTGAATGGATGGGGTCCTTTGGGCTTACGGAACCAGATCATGGAAGTAATCCCGCTGGAATGGTAACTAATTTCAAGGATAAGGGTGATCATTACCTGCTTAACGGGGCTAAACTTTGGATTTCGAATTCACCTTTCTGTGATGTCGCTGTTGTTTGGGCTAAAAATGAAGAGGGACGTATACACGGATTGATTGTAGAGCGGGGTATGGAAGGATTTAGCACCCCTGAAACTCATAATAAATGGTCTTTACGCGCTTCGGCTACCGGAGAATTGATCTTCCAGGATGTAAAAGTACCTAAGGAGAACTTATTGCCCAATAAATCGGGGTTGGGAGCTCCTCTTGGATGCCTCGATTCTGCCCGATATGGTATTGCATGGGGTGTTATTGGTTGTGCAATGGATTGCTACGACACCGCACTTCGATATGCCAAAGAGCGGATCCAGTTCGGTAAACCTATTGCCGCATTCCAGCTTCAGCAAAAGAAACTGGCTGAAATGATCACCGAGATCACCAAATCTCAACTTCTCGCATATCGCCTGGGACAGCTTAAGAATGAGGACCGGGCTACATCTGCACAGATCTCTTTAGCAAAACGGAACAATGTGGATATGGCGATAAAGATAGCCAGGGAAGCGCGACAGATACTGGGAGGAATGGGTATTACAGGAGAATACAGCATTATGAGGCATATGATGAACCTGGAAAGTGTAATCACCTATGAAGGAACCCACGATATCCACCTGCTTATTACCGGACTTGATATCACAGGCCACAACGCCTTCAAATAAGACGTTCATATAATTTGCAAAGGCTTCATTTGGGAAGCCTTTTTTTAGCTTCTGTTTGCTGAAGTTATATCAAATTGTATCTTTAGAAAAAGAAATCGCATGTCTTCCCGAAAACGTTTTTCGCGGGCCTTTACTACCGCACCGCGAATCCCATTCGACAATACTTCGAAGTTTATCATTTTCAGCGACTGTCACCGTGGAGACAATAGTTTCGCAGACGATTTTGCGAATAACCGGAACACCTATTTCCATGCCCTTCAGCATTATTACAATGAAGGCTTTACCTACTGCGAATTAGGTGATGGAGATGAATTATGGGAAAATCTCGAATTTAAGAACATCTTCGAAGCACATAAAAATGTGTATACCCTTATGATGAATTTCTACCAGGAATGTCGGTTGTACAGGTTGTTGGGAAATCATGACATGGTATACAAAAACGAACGCTATGTGGCGAAGCACTTACATAGTTATTTTAATAAGGTGATTGGGGAAGATGTACCCCTCTTCCCCGGAATCAACTTTACTGAAGGCATTGTGCTGGAGCATTCCCAAACAGGCCAGGAAGTTTTTATGCTACATGGACACCAGGCCGACTTCATGAATTATGCAGGCTGGAAGCTCAACAGGTTCATGGTGCGCGCACTATGGCGCCAACTCCAGATATTCGGAATTGGCGACCCTACAAGCCCGGCCAAAAACTACCGGGAATTAAAGAAAGTAGAACGGCGAACCAAAGAATGGATCATTGAGAATGATAATATCTTCACAATCACGGGACATACGCACCGGCCCCGATTTCCGGAACCCGGAGAGATCGCTTATTTCAATGATGGCAGTTGCGTGCATCCCCGCAGCATCACGGGGATTGAAATTGAAAATGGCGAGATATCGTTAATAAAATGGCACATCACAACTGCCGTAGACGGAACTTTAAAAGTGAATCGGAAGTTACTTGAAGGCCCGAATAAACTGATCGATTATAAAACGAATTAATCGAACAGTTTCAAGGTTTTTCCTTCATCTGCTGCTTTAATTGTTAACAAGAGCTCGCGCTTACCCATACTTTTCTTTCGGTACACTTTAGTTCCAACGGTCCAACGTTCTTTTTTAACACTTCCGGGCATCATAGGGAAGCCGTAACTGAAGGTGCTTCCATTCTTTTTCGGACCTTCCACGACAAAGTTTCTGCGGTTCCACGAGTTGTTCTTAATACTGATGTCTATAAACCTTGCATTAGCAAAATCCGTTTTATTCCGGTTCATTTCTATCGCGGTAGGCTCTCCGATTATTTTCATAGGTTCGTTCGCATATTCTAATCGAGCCTTCGAATCAAGATCCCTGGCAAGGGTATCGGATACGTTTACAATTACCTTACCCGAACCCGTGATCGATACATTGGCGTTTCGCGCCTCCAAATCAGACGCATCGATGGTTCCTTTTTTAGAGTTGATCGTAAGTAATTTGGTTCGACCATTGGCAATAATTTTTCCAATTGGAGCCAGTAACAATATCTCATCCGAATTCAGGTTATTTACGAATACCGTTTCATGAACACCCACCGATACCTTACGGATGTTCGGAGCTCCAACAGTAATGAGTATCTTCTGTGAGGGCCTGATCCATTCCTTTTGTTCAATAAGTAACTTTTCATCTTTTACTTCCGAAGAAATCAATGGCAAAAGATTCTCATCGGCAGTAATAATTATTTCTTCAGTAGCATTCGCATTGACTATTACCTTTGCATATAATTCCATTTCAATCTCTGAAATATTCTTAGCAGGAACAATTATTGTCTTGATAGTTCCATTTCCTTTTACCTGAGCCAATCCGGTTATCCCAACCAGGAGCAGGATTAATGTGATTTTTTTCTTCATTTTATTTATTGTTTATAGTTAAAAACTTTGCGAATAAATAGTCCAGTCCGAAACGACCCGAACCTAAAATAAGCGTGAATACAGACAGCCATAAGAAGCCCATTGCAGGAAGCATTCCCCAGGTTCCACCTCCCCATTTCTGAAAAAATATGGCGACCAGCATGGTACACATAATCAGGAACGAAGCGACTCTTGTTTTAAGCCCTAAAGCAAGGAACACCCCTCCAACAGCCTCGCTGAATGCGCCCATCCAGGCAAAGAATACGGGAAATGCAGCAAACAGGCCACCATAGGCTGCTACGTCTTCCGGGAACCAGTGAACTACCTCAAAAAAGCCAAGGTTCTTTTCGGCAGGTGACCAGGGCAATCCAAACTTACTGGAGCCAAAATCGATGGTTAGCAGGAGTCCGCAAATGATTCGTGGAATAGCTAAAAGAAGATCTGCATACCATTTGGTTTGAGTTACAGGCGTAATTAGCTTCACTAGCATTGTTTTCATTTTTGAATTTTTCGATTTGATAGGTCAAATATGAAAAACAGCGCGCAGTTTGACGCTTCAAAATGTACAAGTGCGTCTCAAATACAATTTGAGCCGGCTCAGATAAGGATAAAATGAGTGCTAACTAATGGAATTGAGGTAATCTGTAGGGGAAGTATTTGTTAATTTTTTAAACACCCTGTTGAAGGTTGCTTTACTGTTGAAGCCGCATTCATAAGCAATTCCCAACAAGGACAACTTCTTTTGCTTCCCTTTGGATAAGAGATCCTTAACTGCTTCGATGCGATATTCATTCACGAAATCGTTAAAATTCTTTTGAAATCCCGAATTAATGAGCTGAGAAAGTTGTGCCCTGTTCATATTGATTAGTGTGGCGAGGTCATTTAGATTGAGTTCAGGGTCTAAATACGGCTTTTCAGTTTCCATGAAGTTCTTCAGCTTATTTAATTCTTCATTACTGACAGCGGGCTTGTCTTTAGCAACAGTACTTTGAGATGGCATTGCCACCACGTTAAAATTAAGATTCTTAAGTTTCTCCGTATCAGTAAAATATCCTTTCACTCCAATATAGATGGTGGCAATCGCCAGCAGCAGGTTTAACCACCAACGCTGTGTATAATGCAATTCGGTTATGAGAGTGCCAATTACATCCTGAACAGCTTCATAAATGAACAATAATGAAAAGATCACTAAAAAGGTAAGTATCCAGTTTAATTCGTATTTAAAGGTATTGGAAAAGAAGAGTTTGATCTTTTTTCGGTAGTTAAGAAACATTTGAAATGTAAATGCCAGGTAAAGTAGCAGTGCTGCAAACTCGACAAACATTAAAATTGGCTGGATAATTGGTTCATCGAGATGAATCTTCAAATAGCCGTTCTGTGTATCATTAAATCCGGGCTGTAGTGAGTCGTATGTATAAATTGACAGCCTGTAAAGCACTAGTGCCATTGCGGGAATGAAATGCAGCCAATATATTTTCCTGAATTTGAAATCTGAGGTTGTACTGGTCTTCACGTAAAAATATATCATGGGTGCCAGGGCCAGGGCCATTGGAATAAGCCAATAGTTGATCTTGGTGTTAGGAAAAGCATGGTACCAGCCCATAAAACCAACGGTGTAACATATCTGTTCATAGCAAACAATTACCAGAATTAAGGCTAGAAACAGATCTGATACATTTCTTTTTCTAAAATATCGGAATAAGAGTAATCCTATAAGTACAAGGCCCTGCAGCACCAAAATAAGCAAAGGAGTACTCCATATGTTAAAGTCGGGAAAAGAAAGGAAATAATTCACTGACACGGAATAAATGTAGCAAAAAAAGGGTTAGGAAAGGTAGATTATTTCCCGGTTATGCCCTGTGGATGCACTATATATAGAGACTTTGGTAATTTTTCGCCTTAAACTGACATAGCTCATATAATGTATAATATGCAAATAGTAATTTAGACCGTTAAATGTAACCAATTTAGCATAAAGGGTGTATGGAATCCCTAGCTTCTAACAATAATACCTTCGTTCATTCTGGCACTGTTTCCAGGATATCCGGCAATTCCGTGTTTGTATCATTAGATCCAAATATACATTGCGATTCCTGCCGTGCCAAATCCGCTTGTGGTATTTCAGATTCTAAGTCGAAAGAAATTGAAATTACAGATCCGAGCGCTTCATTTACGATCAATGAGCACGTAGAAGTTGTTATCAATAGAGCTTTAGGTTTAAAAGCTGTTTTCTGGGCTTATTTGTTCCCCTTTATATTATTAACGTGCGTATTAGTAATAGCATCGTCATTTCTCCCGGAATGGCAGGCAGGATTATTAGCATTGGGAATATTGGTGCCATACTATGCGTTGTTACATTATACAAAGTCTTTTTTTAAGCGTAAATTCAAAATATCGGTTTTAAAGCTGGTTTAGCATGATGTTATCGATCTTACATAGCACTATTCTTCTAGGTTCCATCGGAACAGTGGCTGCTGTTATATTATTTGTGGTATCCAAGAAATTCTATGTGTATGAGAATCCATTGATTGGAGAGGTAGAAGATATCCTTCCAGCTGCAAATTGCGGTGGCTGTGGATCTCCGGGATGTAAAGCTTTTGCGGAAAATCTCGTGAATTCGGATGATATATCGGAACTGTTCTGCCCAGTGGGTGGTAATGATGTAATGAAGCAGGTTTCCCAATTGCTGGGAAAAGAAGTTGCGGAGCAAGATCCAACGGTTGCGGTATTGCTTTGCCAGGGTGCTTGCGATGTCAGGCCAAAAACGACCATATATCAAGGGCCTCGTTCCTGTGCTATTTCATCTCTGGTGTACGGTGGGGAAACCGATTGTCAATACGGATGCCTGGGTGACGGCGACTGTGTGGATGTATGTGATTTCGATGCCATGTACATGAATGAAGAAACAGGATTGCCCGTAATTATCACCGATAAATGTACTTCTTGTGGTCTCTGTGTAAAAGCCTGTCCGAGGGACATCATAGAAATGCGGCCTAGAAACAAGAGGGATCTCAAAATATTTGTTGGATGTCTGAACCAGGATAAAGGTGGTATAGCAAAAAAAGCCTGTGCCGTAGCTTGTATAGGATGTTCGAAATGTGAAGATATCTGTCCGAAGGATGCGGTTATCATGACCGATAATTTAGCTTACATAGACCCTGTAGCCTGTTCATTATGCAGAAAATGTGTGGAAGTATGTCCTACTCATTCCATCATTGAGACCAATTTTCCGCCAAAAAAAGTTAAGATTAAAAAGCCGGAAAAACCAAAAGCAGCTCCTATTGCAAAAACTGAGATAAACCCTGAAAAACCCAGTACGGATGCTTAAAACATTTCCAAAAGGAGGTATTCATCCCGCTGAGAACAAGATAACGTCTTCGAAAGCAATTAGAAGAATGCCTGTACCTAAAGTTGTGTATGTCCCGATTGCACAACATATCGGGATTCCTTCCGAAATTGTGGTAGACAGGAAAGATAAGGTTGAAATTGGCCAAATAATTGCAAAATCCGGAGGATATGTATCTTCAAACATACACGCGCCTGTAGCCGGAACGGTAACCAAACTCGACATGATGGTCGATACCAGTGGATACAAGAAACAGTGTATTGTTATTAGAACAGACCAAAAAAACGAGTCGAATTTTGAAACCCCGGAATTCCCTTTAAAAAAGGAGATCACGATGGATCAGAAGGATATACTGCAGCATATCACGGATTCCGGAATCGTTGGTTTAGGCGGGGCAACTTTTCCTTCGCATGTGAAATTGGACCTTAAGAATGACAACCTCATAGATTGTCTAATTATAAACGGAGTTGAGTGTGAACCTTATTTAACAGCAGACCACCGATTGATGCTTGAAAAGGCAGATGAGATCGTTGTAGGGATTCAAATTCTTATGCATGCTTTACATATTCAAAGAGCGGTTATCGGAATTGAGAACAATAAAAGAGATGCCGTTGAAGTCTTAAAAAAAGCAGCTCAAGATGATGATAGAATAAAAGTCGCTGCCCTTCAGGTTAAATATCCTCAGGGAAGTGAAAAACAGCTTATCAAAGCCATCCTGAAACGGGAAGTACCCAAAGGCGGCTTACCAATGGACGTTGGTGTTATCGTGCACAATGTGGGAACCATCTTTGCCATATACCAGGCGGTTCAGCATGATCGGCCATTAATTGAACGCGTGGTCACAGTTACCGGTAAAAAAATTGAAAATCCTTCAAATTTTTGGGTGAAGATAGGAACACCCATCAAGGATTTGGTGGAAGAAGTTGGAGGAATTCCTGAAGGGACTCGCAAAATAGTGAATGGCGGACCTATGATGGGGAAGGCAATAAAGAATACAGATGTTCCCATTACCAAAGGAACTTCCGGGATTTTGGTTATTTCTGAAGAGGAAGCCAGCAGAAAAGAATCGAAAAATTGTATTCGATGCAGTAACTGTGTATTTGTTTGCCCTATGGGATTAGAACCCCATCTTTTAATGAATCTGTCCGAAAAAGGTTTCTATGAACGAGCTAAAGCCGAAGATATCATGACATGTATCGAGTGTGGCTCATGTAGCTATGTTTGTCCATCACACAGACCTTTATTAGACTATATCAGGTTTGGTAAAAACATTGTTAAAAAATTAGAAGCTGCTCAAAATTAATATGACGGACGAAAGAATCATCATATCCGCATCCCCTCATGTACATTCAGACAGCACATCGAAAAAACTGATGTATGATGTTCTTATCGCGTTGATACCGGCATTTATAGTGACTTTGTATGTGTTTGGGATAAGTGCTTTGATAATGACTTCCGTTGCGGTGATCTCCTGTATTCTCTTCGAATACCTCATTCAGAAGTATTTATTAAAAACAGCTGTTACGGTGAGTGATGGTTCTGCCTTGATCACTGGAATTCTATTGGCGTTTAATTTACCGTCCTCACTTCCACTGTGGATGGTGATAACAGGAAGTTTTGTTGCTATTGGAATTGCCAAAATGTCCTTTGGTGGATTAGGATATAATATCTTCAATCCTGCCCTGGTGGGTAGGGTATTTCTGTTCATTTCATTTCCGGCCCAAATGAGCTCTTGGCCGGTTCCTGTTGAAAATAACATGACACTGGTAGATGCAATTTCGGGAGAAACTACTTTGGGGATCATCAAAGAAGGTTTAATGTATGGGGAAACTATGTCTACCCTTAGCATGCAAATTCCTAGCATGACAGAGCTACTTCTTGGTTTTACCAGCGGATCTGCAGGTGAGATGTCTGCTTTGGCACTTATTCTAGGAGGTCTTTACTTGTTGATACGAAAAGTTATTACATGGCATATCCCCATAACTATACTTGTAACCATGGCTGTATTTACCGGAATTTTCTGGCTAGTAGATCCTGAACAATACGCAAATCCTTTAATACATATTCTTTCGGGAGGAGCAGTGTTGGGTGCTTTCTATATGGCAACCGATCTGGTGACCAGTCCTATGACAAAAAAAGGAATGATCATTTTTGCCGTAGGTATTGCTGTGATTACCGTCGTGATTAGATTATTTGGCGCTTATCCGGAAGGTATTTCGTTTGCGATATTAATAATGAATGCATTTGTACCGCTCATTAACTCATACTTTAAACCAAGACGTTTTGGTAATAAAATCAAGGCAAAAATCGTGTAATTATGGGTAAGAAGAAATCTACATTTATTAATATGACCGTTACACTTTTTGTGATCACTATCGTTGCTGGAGTGTCTCTTGGATTTATTAATGATATCACCAAAGGCCCTAAAGCACAAGCGAAATTAGAACGAAAAATAAATGCCTTAAAAAGCGTATTACCTGAATTTAACAACAATCCGGTTGAAAGTGTGAAACGTGTAAAATCAGACTTGGCGAAGGACAGCATTGAAATCTATACTGCCTATATGGATAATAAACAAACAGGAACGGCAGTCGTAGGTTCATCTGAAAAAGGTTATGGCGGTCTTGTAAAAGTCATGGTTGGTTTTAATCCTGATGGAAGCATAAAAAACATAACTGTTCTAGAACAAAAGGAAACTCCTGGTTTAGGAACCAAAATGAAAGACGAAAAGTTTATCAGGCAATTTAGGGGGAAACATCCTTCTGTTTTCAATTTAAAGGTTAGAAAAGATCAGGGTGACGTAGATGCTTTAACGGGGGCAACTATCACAACTCGTGCTTTTACGGAAGCCACACAAATGGCTTACGATGTTTTTGTTGAAAATCAAACCCAACCTAAAAACTAAGGGTTATGGCAGAACAACTTAGTCAAAAACAAAATTTCTTAAAAGGTATTATCAAGGATAATCCTGTTTTTGTAATGCTTTTAGGAATGTGTCCCACCCTGGGTGTAACCTCCACCGCTTATAATGGTTTGGGAATGGGAATTGCTACAATGTTTGTTCTCTTAATGTCGAATATAGTGGTGTCACTGGTGAAGTCACAGATTCCGGGCAAAGTGAGAATTCCGGCCTTTATTATCGTTATTGCATCCTTTGTGACGATCGTTGAGATGGTATTAGAAGCATTCATTCCATTCTTGTACGAGCAGTTAGGGATATTCATACCGTTAATTGTTGTTAACTGTCTTATCCTGGGACGTGCCGAGGCCTTTGCTTCAAAAAACAATTTGATATCATCCATTGTGGATGCCTTAGGAATGGGAATTGGTTTCACCATAGCGTTGACCGTACTTGGAGCTTCCAGGGAAATACTGGGTAGTGGCAGCTTGTTCGATTTCAAAATGGTGCCGGAAGATGCAAGCACTCTGATACTCTTTATTTTACCTCCGGGAGCTTTTATAGCCTTGGCGTATCTCAGCGTTGTGTTCAACAAAGTATCAACCAAAATAAACTAGAACATGGAATATGTGGTAATACTTATAGCAGCTGTATTTGTTAACAACATTGTACTTTCACAATTTCTGGGAATTTGTCCTTTTCTTGGAGTCTCCAGCAAGGTTTCAACCTCAGTGGGTATGTCCGGAGCAGTGTTGTTCGTAATGACCATTGCAACCCTGGTCACTTACTTATTATATCAGTTTGTCCTTGTTCCAACCGGACTGGATTATTTACGAACTATCACTTTTATCCTTGTAATTGCATCTTTGGTGCAAATGGTTGAGATCATACTTAAAAAAGTAAGTCCGGCTCTGTATCAGGCATTGGGAGTATTTTTACCATTAATAACAACTAATTGCGCGGTCCTGGGTGTTGCAATCTTGGCATTAGGCCTCGAAAATGGCAGCCTCTTAAAAGCTGTTTTCTTCGCAATCGCCAATTCTATCGGCTTTGCGCTGGCCTTAATTTTATTTGCAAGTATTCGAGAACAATTGGAACTGGCAGACTTGCCTGAGGGCATGAAAGGAGTGCCTATAAATTTATTAGTCGCTGGATTATTATCACTGGCATTTTTAGGATTCACAGGCCTGGTCTAATTGGCTATTGGTAATTTTAAACCTGACTTAAATCTTTCTGTTTACGTTACCTCATAAACATCGCCTGCGAAGAACAGGTCTTTGGTTTTTTTGAATTTGGAATTTAATTTTACTTCTTCTCGCTGTTTGTTTTCTCTTTCTTCAAAAGTAACATCCTCAAACTTCCTGATTATACCTGTCACAAGCGGATACGTAGATCTCACAAGCATCTGATGTAAGGTAGGATCTGCTTCTCCTGCATCGTGCACCAGAATATCTTCTTCAGTAACACCGTTTTCACCAATAGTAACCACCTCCAGTTTAAGGCCATTCAGAACGAGTCCTTTATCCCTTTCCTTACCAAAGATCATCGGTTCACCGTGTTTAACGAACAACTGTCGGTCTTCCCGCACCTTGCGGTCTGTAAATTCTGAAAAGGCACCATCATTAAAAATTGGGCAATTTTGCAATACTTCAATTAACGAAGTTCCACTGAACTTCTCACTTTGGACAAAGATTTCTGTCATTTCTTTTGGAGTATTCCCTCCAATTCGTGCAAAGAACCTCGCATGAGCTCCTAATGCTAATTCACCCGGGGAAAAGGGTGGTTGTGTATTTCCATAGGGCGATGATTTTGTTTTCTGCCCTACCAGGGAAGTTGGAGAGAACTGCCCCTTTGTAAGTCCGTAGATCTCGTTATTGAAAAGGACTATATTAAGGTCAATATTCCTGCGAAGTACATGGATAAAGTGATTTCCTCCAATCGCCATCGAATCCCCATCCCCTGTAATAACCCAAACACTAAGATCATTTTTAGCCAGTTTGACACCTGTAGCTATCGCAGGCGCACGACCATGGATACCATGCATCCCAAAGGTATCCATATAGTAAGGGAAACGCGAAGAACAGCCAATTCCCGAAATAAATACAACGTCTTCCTTATTCACTCCCATTTCGGGCAGTGCCTTCTGCATGGAGCGTAAAATAACATAGTCATCACAACCCGGACACCATCGTACTTCCTGATCGCTCTCAAAATCCTTATATGTATACTTTTTCTCAGCTGTAGTTTCCATACTATTTGATTAATTGCTTAAACTTTTCCATTAACTCACCATTACCAAACGGAAGTCCCTGAATCTTGTTGAACTGAGTAAATTCAAAATCGTTGAAATTTATTTTCAGAACCTTCGCAAACTGGCCATTATTCAATTCGCACACAACAATTTTCTTATAACGCTTCAATACGTCCTCTGTGTTTTTCGGTAACGGATTTATATAATTGAAATGCGCATATCCGACGTTCGAATAACCTTCCTCATGCATATATTTTACCGCCGAATGCAGCGACCCGTAGGTTCCACCCCAACCCACTACAAGTAAGTCACCTGTTTCGGCAAATTCTGTTTTCAAATCAGGGATATAATTCTGAACACGCTTGATCTTCTCTGCCCGGACCTTCGTCATATATTCGTGATTTTCAGGGACGTAGGAAACATTCCCTGTGACACGATCTTTTTCCAGGCCTCCAACCCTGTGCTCCATTCCAGGAGTGCCGGGAACAGGCCATCGACGGGCTAATGTATCCTCATTCCTGTCGTAGGGATGCCATGTATCACCATTGGATTCATAGATATTATTCTTTATTTCCGGCATATCATCAACAGATAAGATCTTCCAGGGTGCCGAACCATTTGCGATATAACCATCTGTGAGCAAAACTACAGGCGTCATATGCTCCAATGTGAGTTTTGCAGCTTCGTAGGCATAATTGAAACAGTTAGCCGGCGTACTTGCGGCAATTACAATTACAGGACTCTCACCATTTCTTCCGTACAGAGCCTGTAACAGATCAGACTGTTCTGTTTTTGTAGGAAGTCCGGTGGATGGCCCTCCGCGCTGGACATTCACCACGACCAGGGGTAATTCTATCATGGTAGCCAATCCCAGGGCTTCCCCTTTAAGTGCCAATCCAGGACCCGATGTTGTGGTAATTGCCAGGTCACCCGCAAAGGCTGCTCCTATGGCCGAGGAAATACCGGCGATCTCATCTTCGGCTTGAAAAGTTTTCACGCCAAAGTGCCCGTGCTTCGATAGTTCATGTAATATATCGGAAGCTGGCGTAATGGGATAGGAGCCAAGAAATAATTCAAGCCCCGACTTCTCAGCGGCAGCCAAAAATCCCCAGGCAGTTGCTCTATTCCCCATTATTATGCGATATGTTCCGGGATTCATTTTTGCCGGGGAAACGGTATAAGCATTGGGTATTAGCTCCAAAGTTTCCGCAAAATAAAATCCGGTATTTAAAACCTTGGTATTGGCTTCTATGATCTCGGGGCGGTTTTTGAATTTATTCTGAAAGAATTTGATGGTATGATCGGTAGACCTGTTGTACATCCAATACACCATGCCAAGGGCAAACATATTCTTCGTCCGGGTAATGGACTTATTGTCCAGCCCTTCTATATCTTTTAACGCTGCCTTGGTTAAGGAAGTCATTTCCACTTCTATCACCCTGTAATTCGCGAGGATGCCATCTTCCAATGGATTTGAATCGTACTGTGCTTTTTCCAGGTTCTTCTTTGTAAAAGCATCGGTATCCACGATGATCGTGTGTCCAGGTTTCACCGCATGCAGGTTGGTCTTTAAACCAGCCGGATTCATCGCCACAAGCAGGTCCACCTCATCTCCCGGCGTACTAATTTCTACACTTCCTATATGAACCTGGTACCCGGACACCCCGTACAGACTTCCCTGAGGGGCGCGTATCTCGGCAGGATAATTAGGAAATGTAGCTATGTCATTTCCAAACATTGCAGATGTATCGGAAAACTGAGTTCCCGTTAATTGCATTCCATCTCCGGAATCACCGGCAAATCTAATCACTACGGCTTCCAGTTTCTCTGCGGCACGATTTTTTTCAACAACATCCATAACTCACATTAATTGAATCAGTTAACTAACTTTTACCCATAAAATGGGCACTATTAATAAAGACATAAATTTAATTTCACTTTTTATTCTGAAAGCTGATTTTTATCACTTTTAAAGCGTAAAAAGGAACTTAAATTTGGTACTGTAAATTTAGTTAAATTATGGCTATTAAAATAACAGATGAGTGCATAAACTGTGATGCTTGTGTAACAGAATGCCCGAACAACGCAATTTACGAACCAGATGATAATTGGTCGTATTCAGACGAAACTTCCTTGTCCGGAATGGTTACCGGTCTTCACGGGGAAGAAATTGATGCTGATGCCGAAAATGACCCGGTATCGGAAGAATTTTACTTCATAGTGACGGATAAATGTACCGAGTGCAAAGGTTTCCATGATGAACCGCAATGTGCCGCTGTTTGTCCCGTAGACTGCTGTGTTCCAGATGAGGATCATGTTGAATCTGAAGAAGAGTTACTTAATAAGAAAGCCTGGTTACACGGCGAGTAGATTTTACTCACGTACATGACTATGTAGGTTATGCTCGTCCGCCTTCCAAATGGGATAGGTTAAGTTTATGGATAAAATGTCCTTTTATCCCTAAAAATTCATTGCTATCTCCCAACAGGACTTCGGAATAGTGGAACTGACATACGTCATAGAATTTACGGCATACTCTTTATATTTTTCATCCAAATACACCAAACTGTAAAGGAATTAAACGCTAGATTATGGAAAAGGCATCCGGAAAGCTAATATGTGATGGTAACGAAGCAGTTGCCAGAGTGGCTCATAAAACAAATGAGGTTTGTGCAATTTATCCTATTACGCCTGCGTCACCTATGGGTGAGCATGTGGACGTTTTCAGCGCAAAAGGAGAAAAGAATATTTGGGGGAATATCCCGCGAATTGTCGAAATGCAGAGTGAGGGAGGTGCTGCTGGCGCGGTACACGGTTCACTATTAGGCGGAGCGTTAACAACCACCTTTACGGCATCTCAGGGATTATTACTAATGATCCCCAACATGTACAAAATAGCGGGTGAACTTCTGCCTACGGTTATTCATGTGGCATCGCGTACTGTAGCTACTCATGCGCTGTCCATCTTTGCAGATCATTCGGATGTAATGGCAGCACGACAAACAGGATTTGCTATGCTTTTCGGGGGCTCGGTACAGGAAGCCCAGGACTTTGCATTAATATCGCAAGTTGCCACACTTCGCTCCCGCGTTCCTTTTATGAATGTATTTGACGGATTCAGGACCTCGCACGAGATTTCTAAAATAGAACCCATCAGCGACGAGATTATCCGTAAGATGATGCCCGAAGATAAGATCATGGAACATAAGGCCAGGTCACTAGACCCTGACCATCCGACCATTAAAGGTACTTCTCAAAATCCGGATGTATTCTTCCAGGCAAGGGAAGCAGCCAACACTTATTATAATAACACCCCGGAAATTGTTCAGGATACTATGAACGAATTCTATGAATTAACCGGGCGCAGGTATAGTTTGTTCTATTATGTTGGGCATCCTGAAGCAGAAAAAGTGGTAATTATTATGGGATCCGGACAAGGGCCGGTAATGGAAACCATAGATACTATGGTTAAAGATGGAGAGAAAGTAGGTGCGATCATTGTGAGATTGTTCAGGCCTTTCTCATTAGAACATTTCATTGATGCGCTGCCAACAACTGTAAAAAAAGTAGCTGTACTCGACCGGACCAAGGAACCGGGCAGTACGGGCGAACCATTGTATCTCGAAATTGTATCAGCACTTTCAGAAAGTAAAAGGGACATGGAATCTATCATCGGAGGTCGCTACGGCCTTTCGTCGAAAGAATTCGATCCGGCCATGGTGAAATCGGTACTGGATGAATTGGATAAAGAAAATCCGAAAAACCATTTTACAATAGGTATCAATGATGACGTATCTCATACCAGCCTTGATATAGGTAAACGTCTGCATACTGTGAAATCTACATTTAATTGTATGTTCTACGGATTGGGATCCGACGGAACCGTGGGAGCTAACAAGAATTCCATTAAGATCATTGGAGAAACTACCGATAATCATGTCCAGGGATATTTTGTATACGATTCGAAAAAAGCCGGAGCTCAAACCGTATCTCATTTACGCTTTGGGCCTGAGCCTATCTATTCGACCTATCTAATTCATAAAGCCGACTTCATTGCGTGCCATCAATATAATTTCATCGAGAAATACGATATCCTGAAGTCAATAAAAAAAGGAGGTACATTTCTGTTGAATGCGCCATTTTCCAAAGATGAGATATGGGATAGGCTTCCAAAGAAAATGCAGGAAGAGATCGTGGAGAACGAACTGGAATTCTATGTGATCGATGCAACTAAAGTAGCGCATGAACAAAAGCTAGGAAAAAGAACCAATACAATCCTGCAAACCTGCTTCTTTGCTATATCAGGAATACTACCCAAAGACGAAGCGATTCAAAAAATAAAGGACGCTATAGTAAAAACATACTCGCATAAAGGTGAATCGATTGTCAAGAAAAATTTCAATGCCGTTGATGCGTCACTGGCGAATCTTCAAAAGGTAGATTACCCTAAAACCATAACCAGTGATAAAGCATTGAAACCCATTATGACGGGCGATGCAGATCCTTTTGTTATGGAGGTATTAGGTAAAATCCTTGCCGGGCGTGGAGATGAACTTCCGGTGAGTGCATTTCCGGTAGATGGCACATTCCCCGTAGGAACTACCCAATATGAAAAACGCGGTATAGCAGACTATATCCCTGTTTGGGATGATATAGAGCTGTGTACACAGTGCAATAAATGTATCGCTATATGCCCCCACGCGGCAATTAGAGCAAAAGTGGTGCCCAATGATGAACTGGCAGATGCTCCGGCATCATTGAAGTCTGTTGCTGCCAAAGGAAGGCCGTTCAATAAAGAAGAGGATTCTTATGTGCTCCAGGTCTCCCCGGAAGATTGCACCGGCTGTGACCTTTGTGTAGCTGTTTGTCCAGCTGTTAGCAAAGAAATAGACGACTTTAAAGCAATTAACATGCACAGGAAACTGGATGTTGAGAACGAGGAGAACCCTAATTGGGATTACTTCACAAAATTAAGTAATTACGACCGAAGTGCTCTTCAGATCACCAATGTGAAAGGTTCTCAGTTCCTCGAACCGCTGTTTGAATTCTCCGGAGCCTGCTCAGGATGTGGCGAGACTCCGTACATTAAATTGCTAACTCAATTGTACGGTGATAGTATATTAATTGCTAACGCCACGGGCTGTTCTTCCATTTACGGTGGTAATTTACCAACTACACCCTATAAGGCTAATGAAGACGGAAGAGGTCCTGCATGGGCAAACTCTCTCTTCGAAGACAATGCTGAATTTGGATTAGGTATGAAGCTCGCTCTCACCAAGAAACAGGAAATCGCTATCCAGTTACTGAAATCTATAGAATCGGAATTAGACAGCGAACTGGTACAATCCATATTGGAAAATCCCGAAGAAACAGAAGAACAAAAGGCTAAGAAAATTGTCGATATCAATACACTTCAATCGCAGCTCGAAACCCTTGAAGACAATCCTGATGCCAGGAAACTTGGTCAGATGTCTGAATACCTCAGAAGAAAAGGTGTTTGGATACTGGGTGGAGACGGATGGGCGTACGACATTGGATATGGCGGTGTAGACCATGTACTTGCTTCCGGTGAGGATATAAACATCATGGTGCTGGATACTGAGGTATATTCGAATACCGGCGGACAAACTTCCAAAGCAACACCACTTGGAGCCAGTGCCAAGTTTTCAGTTTCAGGAAAACGAACCAGTAAAAAGAGTCTTGCCTTACAGGCTGTTTCTTATGAGAATGTTTATGTAGCTCAGGTGGCCATCGGCGCCAAGGACCTTCAAACATTAAAGGCGATTGAAGAAGCAGAGGCTTACCCGGGTCCATCGATCATTATTGCGTATTCACATTGTGGCGAACACGGTTACGACCTGGCAGATGGTGCAGTTCAACAGTCGAAAGCCGTGAATTCCGGTTACTGGCCGTTATTCAGGTTTGATCCTTCCAAACCAAAAGGGAAGAAATTCAGATTAGATTCAAAAGAACCTTCTATTCCTTTGGAAGACTTCATGTATGGGGAAACACGCTTCACAAGGGTGGTAAAAGAAGATAAAGAACTGGGAGCTTCCTTATTGGAGCAAGCTCAGGAAGAAGTTCAGACCAAATGGGAACGCCTGGAATTGTATAAAAATATGTAACTTAAAACCTAAAATTTAATATAAATGGAAAAAGACATAAGCAAATATTTTAAGGATGCTGCTGTTAAATTAAAGGAAGCTAATCAAGAGCTATATAAACCGGCGGAAGATGTGGTTTCTTATTTGGTTTGCCAAAAGTCGCAACATGCCATTGAAAACTATTTGAAAGGCTATCTTTTAAAACACGAAATCGATCCTTCCGGATTCGATTCAATAGAAAGCATGTATCATGAATGTCTTAAAATAAATAAGGAATTCGAAAAGGTAGATCTTAGCGATTTTACATGCAATTATATTGAAACTGATATGGCCTACTGTAATGATATTAATGAGGTAAGCCATTGCTATGAGTTGGCCGATGGCCTTAATACACTGCTAAGAAAGGAGAAAATAATTGCCTGATCGGAAGGCCCTGGTTTCTTTTGGTATGCTGTAGTTTAAAACTGAATTGCGAACACTATTCCACATTGATCACGCTTTCAATCTGTGGTGCATGTTTTTTTATTGTCATTTCCACACCACTCTTCAAGGTCATTTGATTCACAGTACATCCCACGCATGCACCCTCAAGCTGCACCTTTACTATTTTTCCGTCATCGATGGATAGCAGTTTAATATCACCCCCGTCACTTTGAAGAAAGGGGCGAATCTCATCCAGGGCGATCTCAACTTTTGATTGTAATTCCTTTTTCGTCATCGTTATTTCTTTACGGCACTGCATCCTGCCATTGTAGTGATCTTAATTGCCTCGGTGGGAGGTAAAGCTTCATTTCTGCGAACCGTTTCCTCTACTACACGTTTAGTAACTTCTTCAAAGGCTTTTTCAGTTTTAGTCGCTGTTTGTAAGGCTGCAGGATGCCCAACATCGCCAGCCTCCCTAATGCTCTGTTCGAGAGGGATCTCTCCTAAAAACGGAACATTCAGATCGTCAGCCAAATTCTTTGCTCCTTCCTTTCCGAAGATATAATATTTGTTTTCGGGTAATTCGGCCGGTGTGAAATACGCCATATTCTCAACGATACCCAAAACCGGCACCTGAATACTTTCCTGTTGGAACATCGCAACACCCTTACGAGCATCTGCCAGGGCAACCATCTGAGGAGTGCTTACAACAACTGCACCTGTAATTGGCAGCGATTGCATAATACTCAGGTGAATATCCCCTGTTCCCGGAGGTAAATCGATTAGCATGAAATCAAGCTCTCCCCAGGCCGCATCGAAAATTAATTGATTCAAAGCTTTAGCCGCCATAGGCCCTCGCCAAATCACGGCCTGATCAGGCTCTGTGAAAAATCCAATGGAAAGTACTTTTACCCCATAATTTTCAATAGGTTTCATTTTACTCTTTCCGTCTATCTCAACAGATAAAGGTCTTTCCATCGCTACATCGAACATTATAGGTATAGAAGGCCCGTAGATATCTGCATCTAATACTCCCACTTTAAAGCCCATCTTCGCAAGCGTTACCGCCAGGTTAGCTGTTACCGTCGACTTCCCAACACCACCTTTACCAGAAGCCACTGCCACAATATTCTGTATGCCGGGAATAGGTTCTCCTTTAATGAGATTCGGGTTTTCTTTTACAGGTGCTTCAACCTTTATATTTACCTGAACTTTTGCATCTTTATTTACCTTTTCCTGAATCGTTTTTATGATATCCGATTCTGCTCTTTTTTTAATGTGCATGGCCGGTGTGGCAATTGTAATATCAACAACAACCTCATCTGCAAAAGTCATAACATTTCGCACGGCTCCACTTTCAACCATATTCTTCCCTTCTCCAGCCACTGTGACGGTTTCAAGTGCTTTAAGTATGTCCTGTTTATTAAAACTCATAGTATTTTGATGCTACTAATTTAGATTAATTCTAAAGTCCAAATATACGTCTTAAAGTTCGTAAAATAAAGGAGTTGTATTGAATTGATTTATGCTGGAATTAGCGAAATTTTTCGCGAAAAATAAGGGTAAGTTTAAAGCTCTTTCATCGGATCCCAGAATAACCGGTCGAAATCCTGAATTTGGTTATCTATCACGACGATGCCTTCGCTTTCGAGTAATTGTTGCATAAGATTTGTCCCGGCAAAATGATGCTTTCCGGTAAGTAGCCCCTTTCGGTTAACAACCCGGTGCGCAGGAACATCCGGATCCTTATGTGATGCGTTCATAGCCCAGCCCACCATTCTGGCACTTCCCGCAGCGCCCAAATAACGAGCTATGGCCCCATAAGATGTCACCCTGCCATACGGGATCAATTTAGCCACATCGTGTACCTTCGAGAAAAAACTTTCGGTTTCCATCTAGAAGTCATTCAAAATTTTTACGAAAGTGATTATCGAAATCACCGCAGTAATAAAACCAATAATGTAGTTCATATTAAGGTTGGCACGAGGTTTTTCTTCTTTTCTTCTGAAGAACTGAACATAGACAATAAGCATTGCAAAAGTTCCCAATCCCGATGCAAGCACTGCGGCCCAGATTCCCGGCTGTTCGAAGGTGAACCAACCGAATCCGGAAAATGTGATGCTGATGTAAACCCAGTATGGTAGTGGTAACAGATTTAATACTGCCAGCAACATACCTGCAAAGAACCGATTCGTTTTGGACCGATTCATGTCCTGTGGTATAGGTCTGCCAGTGTCTTTAGCTATAAATAAGAAATAAATAGTAATGCAAATAAAAATTCCCAAAGCCACTTTCTGAAGAAAATCCACATACTCTGGATGCTGATCAAGAAACCTTGCAAAAATCAAGGCAACGTAGGTTTGTATCATAACCGTAACACAAACTCCTATTGAAAACAGCAGGCCCTTCTTTCTGCCTTCTTTCATGCTGATCTTAGCGGCCGACATGTTTAACAGCCCGGGGGGAATTACGCCTACAAATGCTGCTAAAAAGCCTATAATAAAATTAGCGATAAAGGTCATTTAGGAAAGGTTGGTTCCGTGAAATTAAAAAAGCTATTTTAATTTGAACCGAATGTAGGTAATTTTTTTTCCTTCCTCGAGGTACTGCCCTTCATAATAGGTCTGAATTGAAGTCACTTCCGGAGGTGTATATTCGTTACTATATACATCGTGATGGGCATATTCCACGGTATGCCCGAGACCATGAAGCAGCCCCAGGGTATATCCATGCATAAATTCACTATCGGTTTTTAAATGTATAATACCTTCAGGCACTAAAATCCTACGGTATAATTCCAGGAATTGCTGGTTAGTAAGGCGGTGCTTGGTCCGCTTATACTTGATCTGGGGATCCGGAAAAGTAATCCAGATCTCGTCTACCTCATTTCGCTCAAAAATTAAGTCTAACAGCTCAATTTGAGTTCGCAGGAATCCCACATTAGCCATTTCTTCTTCAAGGGCAGTTTTGGCTCCCCGCCATAATCGGGCTCCTTTTATATCTATTCCAATGAAATTCTTGTCCGGATACCTTCTTGCAAGATTAATAGTATACTCGCCTTTGCCGCATCCCAATTCCAAAACAATAGGTTTTTCATTCTTAAAGAACTCTTTGGCCCATTTTCCCTTCAGGGAAAATGAATTCGATAGAATATCCTGTCGTTCGGGTTGAATTACATTAACGAACGTTTCATTCTCCTTAAATCGTTTTAATTTATTCTTACTTCCCAAAAGCAAAGATTTATTAAGGTTCCGGTAAAATTAAGGAAATAAATTCCCGTAGTTATAATGATTACATTTGTTTTTAAGCATGAAATAATTTAACGACAAATTGAACCCGTCAAAGAAACCCAAAACAATTCTTGTGGCACCACTTCACTGGGGTCTGGGGCATGCCGCACGTTGTATTCCAATCATCCGATCCTTACTTGAGCAAGGTTATAATGTCGTCCTGGCTTCAGACGGGGGTGCCCTGTCATTACTTAAACATGAATTTCCATATTTGGATAGTTTGGAATTGCCATCATATGCTATAGAATATCCGAAGAAAGATTCCAATTTCAAGCTAAAACTATTAATGAATTTGCCACATATCGGTAAAACTATTTCCAGAGAAAGAAAGCTTATTAAGAAACTGGTTAAGGATGGAAGGATCGATGGGATTATCAGTGACAATAGATTGGGGGTCTATTCGAAAAAGATACCTTCAGTATATCTTACACATCAGTTGAACGTGTTATCGGGGAATACTTCATGGTTTAGCAGCAAAGCGCACCAGAAAGTGATTAAGAAATTCAACGAATGTTGGGTTCCGGATATCGAAGGGGCCGGAAATTTGAGTGGAAAATTGGGCCATCTTAAAAAACCTACCTTCTCGATAAAATATATTGGGCCTTTAAGCAGGATGATCCGTCGAGAACTTCCCGTAAAGTATGATTTTATGTGTTTGCTTTCCGGCCCGGAACCTCAGCGTAGTATATTGGAAAGGAAATTCATAGAAACCTTCTCCGTGCTGGATAAAAAAGTGCTGATCGTACAGGGAGTAGTTGACGTACAGAAAACAAAAGAAATTCAAGGAAATATTACTTTAATAAACTTTCTTACCACAAAAGATCTGGAAAAGGTGATAAACGAAAGTGAAATTATCCTGTCCCGTTCGGGCTATACCACCATCATGGATATTGCTGCCATGAGAAAGAAGGCATATTTTATTCCTACTCCTGGTCAATACGAACAAGAATATCTTGCAAATCGGTTGAAGTTACAACGGGTTGTCCCAAGCTGCAAGCAAGAAGATTTTAGTATTGAAAAATTGAATGAAATTTCCGAATTTAAGGGTTTTAAAGACGTTGATTCGAATTATAAACCTGAGTATTTATTTCGCCTTTTCCAGAGTAAATGAAAATTCCGAACCTATCCCAATCTGACTCTCCACATAAATCTGTTCCTTATGCGCTTCCACTATATGTTTTACGATAGCAAGTCCTAATCCACTGCCTCCTTCTTTACGGGAACCACTTTTATCCACTCTGTAAAATCGTTCAAAAAGTCGGGGAAGGTGTTCTTCTGCAATTCCTTCACCATTATCGGTAATTCTAACGATTACCTTATTTTTTATGAGGTCTTCTATACTTACTTCCGTAGTACCGCCTTCTTTGCCATATTTGATGGAATTTACCAGAAGATTTGAAAGTACTTGCTGAATACGCTCCCTATCGGCCATTACCATAATACTGTTACTATAATTCTTATCGAAAGTTAGTTCGATGTTCTTTTTAGCCGTCTTCATTTCCAGCAGATCAAACACATTTTGTGCCAGCTCGATAATATTAAATTCTTCTTTGTAAAGATTGAGATCCCCCACCTCTAGTTTGGTGATCATGTCCAGGTCCTTTACAATGTATATAAGCCTTTCAACTCCCTTGTTCGCATTTACCAGGTACTTCTTTCGCACATTCTTATCCTTCATGGCTCCGTCGAGTAAGGTTAGAATATATCCCTGAACAGTGAATAGAGGTGTTTTCAGTTCGTGGGAAATGTTACCGATAAATTCTTTACGATAGTTTTCACGAATCTTAAGTGCTTCGATCTCGAGTTTCTTGTCCTGGGCAAAACGCTCCACCTCTCTGGTAAGTGTTTCCATGTCTGTAGTGATCTGCGGCTGACTAAAGGTAGAGGCATCCAATAACGCAACATCATCATAGATCTTTTGAACACGCTTATAGATATATCTTTCGACACGATACTGTATAATGAAAAAGCTAAGAATATAGCAGCCGGCTGCAAAGGCCGCAAGCACCCAATAGTTTAAAGAATCAGTTAGGTAAAAAAAACCGGCAAGAGCGAGTGTAAATACCACGGTAATTGCCCCCGACGTATACCCGGCGAATTTATAAGTTTTCTTAAAACTTGTGGTCGTCATTATACGACAAACTTATAGCCAACCCCTTTAACGGTTTTAAAACGCTCGTCCCCAATTTTCTCGCGCAACTTTCGTATATGCACGTCAATGGTTCTTCCGCCTACAACTACTTCATTGCCCCAAACCCTGTCGAGGATATCTTCTCGTTTGAATACTTTACCGGGCTTAGAGGCCAGTAGGGCCAATAATTCGAATTCCTTTCGAGGGAGAATTATTTCCTGTTTACCTTTCAGTATTTTGTACTCCTCCCTATTAATGGTCAAGTTACCAATTTTCATGGTACCATCCTCGTCTGAAGTTTCCTTAAATCGTCTCAATAATGCTTTCACCTTACTGATAAGTACTTTTGGCTTTATGGGTTTGGTTATATAATCATCCGCACCCGCTTCGAATCCCGCTACCTGGGAATAATCTTCACCTCGGGCAGTTAAAAATGTAATTACGGTTTCCGACAGCTCCGGAACCGCGCGGATCTTCTCACAGGCCTCTATTCCATCCATTTCGGGCATCATCACATCAAGCACGATAAGATGAGGTTTGTGCTTCTTTGCCTTGGTAATTGCCTCCACACCGTTTTCAGCGGTAATAATCTGATACCCTTCGGAAGAAAGATTATAACCTAAAATCTCCAGAATATCGGGCTCGTCGTCTACCAGTAAAATACGAGTGTCTCTTTTCTTCATTTATTATTGAAACTAATTTAAAAGCTAAAGATACTATTAATTCGTTTTTCTGAATCTGCCATAGCCATTGTTAACAATTACGTAACATGCCTGTTTCGCAGGTATGTCATACCCCCTGGGTCTCCGACCTTTCAACGTTATACTTATAAATAGGTCTTGTACTACAAACGGCCTTAATTTGTTTATTTTTGAAGTGCGTTTCTTAAATTAAAAAATGTCCTTAACCTCCATCTTTAATATTGATACTCCTGAAGAATTCCGAAAGTTGGCTTTGGAGACATTTCTGTATCAATATAATAATGTTCCTGTATACAGAAAATTCTGCGAAACGCTGGGAACAGAAATCGATTCCATCGATTCAATAACCGGGATCCCCTTTATGCCAATCCAATTCTTTAAGTCGGAAAAAGTGATATCAAATGGCCATAGCGCTCAGATGGTATTTCATAGTAGTGGCACTACAGGAAGTAATACCAGCAAACACTTTGTTGCAGATATTGAACTGTATGAGAAAAGTTTTACCCGAACTTTTGAGGATAACTTTGGAAATCCGCAGGACCTGGCCATTCTGGCATTACTACCCTCTTATTTGGAACGACAGGGATCCTCACTGGTTTATATGGTCGATTCATTACTTAAAGCCAGCCGTAACCCGAGAAGCGGGTTTTATTTGAAGGATACCGAATCCCTTACAAGGATGCTTCAAGAATTAGAGGAAACCGGACAAAAGACCTTATTGATCGGGGTGTCATTTGCCTTACTGGATCTCGTGGAAGATCAAAAATTTCAATTAAAGAATACGATCGTAATGGAAACTGGGGGCATGAAAGGCAGAAGAAGGGAAATGATCCGTGAGGAACTGCACGAAAAATTAAAAACCGGATTTGGAGTTTCCAGGATTTATAGTGAGTATGGCATGACTGAACTACTCTCACAAGCCTATAGTAAAGGTGATGGGATATTTCAATGTCCGCCATGGATGAAGATTCTCACACGTGATACGGAAGATGCCCTGTCTTATGTTCACAATAAAACAGGAGGCCTTAATATAATCGACCTGGCAAATCGTTATTCCTGCTCTTTTATAGCAACCCAGGATCTTGGCAAGTGCTATCCCGATGGTAGTTTTGAAATTATAGGTAGATTTGATACCAGTGATATTAGAGGTTGCAATCTAATGGTACTTTAATGAACTTATCTCCAAAAAAACATGCGAATGGTTGTCTTTGGCTGGTGGTGATGGCCATAGTGCTTACGGTTTCCTTCGGTGTTATAACCGTATCACTGGATTTGCCCATACTCTTAAGTTTAGTACTTTCGGTTACGGGTTCTGTTTTTATTGCGCTGAAACTGGTGGGCAGACCCAAATTAAGCAGCCTAATCGGTGGTGCGGTAATCGCAATAATTGTTATTGGAATTCTTGTAGCCGGAATTAGTTTCTTATTCAGCATGTTCGAACCACCTGTAACGAGCACTGTTTTCGAGGTTGAAGAATCTGTTCAAAAAACATATCGCTTTGAAGATAATGACTCCGTAGAAGTATATGCGGCCAACAGGTTCTGGCGGGATAACATGGGAAACGATTTCAATGCCGTCCTCGCGGTGCGCGTTAAAGACTACCAAAAATTAAAGAATCATATAAATGGTTATCGCCCGGCTTCCAGGATAAATTTCTGGGGAGACCTCTACGACTATATTGAACGAACAGACCGCCCTGCGCTGGATATTATTTTAGAAAGTTTCAGCATGATCCAGAATGAAAAAAAACTGAACAAGATGGAATTTGCCGAAATGGTGGTCACCTGTATTCAGGACATTCCTTATTCCCTGGTATTTCAAGAAGATTGCCTCGATTCCACGAACTACGAATACGATATTAGAAAATTACTCGAGGATTGCCCGGAATGCTGTATTGGAAATATTATGTACGGTATACAGAATCCTGTATCCTTCATGAAGAATTTAAAAGGTGACTGCGATACCCGTACCGTAATGATCTATTCTATCCTGAAATCATTTGGATACGATGTAGCCATTCTGAACAGCGAATATTACCGCCATTCAATTCTTGGGATCAACTTACCGGCTTCAGGAAAAGCCAAAGTTTATAAAGGAAAAAAATACGCCTTATGGGAAACCACCGCCAAATATTACTCGGCTGGATCCCTTCCGGCAACCTATAGCGACATCTCTTATTGGGATATCGTCCTAACCAGCAAATAAATAAAGATGAATACTAAATTACTTACCCTCGCAATTATTGAAGTCCTGATATCTATCGGGGTAACGGTCGCAATTGTTTTTATTTCTTTCAAGATTCTGAAACTCTTGTTCTTTAAAACTACCGAACTCAGTAAAAATAATATGGCCTTCACCATTTTTACTTCGGGGATCGTGTTGTCTATCGGACTTATTCTTAGCGAAATTTTACCCTCAATAACCAATGTCATTAGGCTGAACACCACTCAAACAGAAGTTATCGAAACTTCCACTATCATTTCGTATTCAGGCCTGTACCTGGCAATCGGATTCATATTGGCTGTTATTATAAATGCGTCTGCTTTTCTACTATTCTCTATCCTTACCACAGGTATTAATGAATTTAAGGAAATTCAACAGAACAATGTATCGGTTTCCATACTTGTAGTTTCCATATTGCTTAGCATCACACTTATAGTGAAAGAAAGTATAGCTCTACTAATTAGTGCGCTCATTCCGTATCCTGAGCTCACAAATTATTTGTAACAAGGTGTAAGGTTGAAGAATTAGACCGACGAAAATACTATGACAATGAAGCTATGAAAAAGATAGATTCATGTTTGGTTGGTTAGTTAATTATGAAGCCCTGGAACATTCTTTGTTTCGAGGGCTTCTATATTTTATACAGCTTTAATGATAAAGTAATTCTTCTTCCCGCGCTGGAGTAAAATGAACTTTCCGTTGATAAGATCATTACTCCCGATGGTATAACTATCATTTACCTTCTCTTTATTCACAGAAATGGAATTCTCTTTGAGCGCTCTTCTCGCTTCACCATTCGATTTTAAAAACCCCGTGCGTTCTGCCAGTGATGCAATTATATCCATGCCCGATGAGATTTCCTCGGAAGATACTTCGCCCTGTGGAACCCCGTCGAACACGTCTAAAAATGTGGCCTCATCCAGGGATTTTAGATCTTCCGAAGTAGATTTACCGAAAAGAATTTCCGAAGCCTTTACAGCATTTTCATATTCGGCTTCGTTGTGAACGGTTACAGTTACCTCTTTCGCCAGCCTTTTCTGTAGCAAACGAAGGTGGGGTGTTTGCTTATGTTCAGCGATCAATTTATCTATGGTTTCTTTATCCAGAAAAGTAAAGATCCTGATATATTTTTCCGCATCCTCATCACTGGTATTCAGCCAATACTGGTAGAATTTATAGGGAGAGGTGCGTTTGGCGTCCAGCCACACATTACCGCCTTCACTTTTACCGAACTTACTGCCATCACTTTTGGTAATGAGCGGACAGGTAAGTGCAAATCCTTTACCGCCGCCTATACGCCGTATCAATTCGGTTCCCGTTGTGATATTTCCCCATTGATCACTCCCGCCCATCTGAAGCGTGCAATTGTGATTTCTGAATAAATGCAGAAAATCATATCCCTGAACCAGCTGATAGGTAAATTCTGTAAAGGACATCCCCTCGGTTTCTTCTCCCGAAATTCTGTTCTTAACCGAATCTTTGGCCATCATATAATTTACCGTAATGTGTTTTCCGACATCGCGAATGAAATCCAGGAAAGTGAATTCCTTCATCCAGTCGTAATTATTTAACATCACGGCCTGGTTAGTATTTCCAGAACTAAAATCTAAGAATTGCGATAACTGTTTACGCACACATTCCTGATTGTGCCTTAAAGCAGATTCATCAAGTAAATTACGCTCACTCGACTTCCCTGAAGGATCCCCTATCATCCCCGTGGCGCCACCTACAAGTGCAACCGGCTGATGTCCGCAACGCTGAAAGAATGCGAGCATCATAATTGGGACCAGGTTCCCGATATGAAGGGAATCGGCCGTAGGGTCGAAACCGATATAGGCAGAACGCATTTGCTCCATTAGATGTTCCTCGGTATCGGGCATCACATCGTGGATCATACCCCGCCATTTCAGTTCTTCTACAAAGTTTTTCAACGCCATTTATTATAGTTTCAGCAAATATAGGTTGAACCCCCAAAAGATAAAAGAATACTTCAAAAAAGACTATTTTTATAAAATGGTTCTAGTCACAGGAGGTACCGGATTAGTTGGGTCCCATTTATTGTATTTTCTTCTCAAGAAAGGGATTGATGTTAGGGCGATTCATCGTAAAAGCAGCAAACTTGAAGCAGTGCGGCGTGTATTTTCTTATTATACCAAAGATGCAGATTCCCTGTTCGATAAGATCGAATGGATGGAGGCCAATATTACCGACATTCCAGCCCTGGAAGACGCCTTCCACGGGGTCACTCATGTCTATCATTCGGCTGCCTATATTAGTTTTCATCCCAAACACTTCCGCAAACTGAAAAAAGCCAACATCGATGGAACGGCCAACATTGTTAATCTATCCCTGGCTCACAAGGTACAGAAGCTATGTCATGTGAGTTCCATCGCCACCCTGGGCAGCACCATCGATGGTTCATTGATCTCTGAAAGTACCCCGTGGAATCCGGAAGAAGACAACAATGTATACGCTATAACAAAGTATGGATCTGAAATGGAGGTATGGCGTGGTACGCAGGAGGGATTAGACTCGGTTATCATAAACCCGGGAGTAATAATGGGATCAGGACACTGGCATTCCGGAAGCGGAGCTATCGTTAAAATGGTGGCAAAAGGGACCAAATATTATACCGAGGGAGGTGTTTCTATCGTTGATGTGCGGGACGTTGTTCACGCCATGATAAAACTAATGGATAGCGATATAATCAATGAACGATTCGTGTTGGCAGGCGAAAACATCACATATAAGGTTCTTCTATCCCAATTAGCCAATTCCTTGGGTGTTTCCGCTCCTAAAAAATCCATATCAAAGTGGAAACTGGATGGACTTCGAAAATTGGACTGGCTAAGCTCTAAATTGAGCGGAAGTCGCAGGCGGCTTTTAAAATCAACTGTCGATTCTATGTATAAGAAGTCTTATTACGATGGCTCAAAGATTTCCAAATTCGTTGATTTCACTTATACCAATAGCGAAGAAACGCTGCGCCGCGTAGGCAAGAATTATCTAAAAGATTGATCATTCCGATTCTGCCGGATCGATTAGGCCTTTTGCATCTCTGAGGCTGTCTTGTTTACGTTTAATATTACTCTTCCCCGGGAAACTGGCACTGTCCACCTTTTTCTTCATGGCCTCTAATCTATCTTCAATTTCTTTGAATATTTCATTATAAAGATCCAGATCTGCATTATACCACGCATGACTTTCCACAAATTGTAAACTATCGATGCCGTATTTTTTGTAAATAAGCGAATCCAGCTTGATCCCTTTCTGACGAATGACCTTGTTGTTTACACTTTTAGCAGCATTGCTGATATAAGCATCCGTTAGAATATCCACCATCAGCTCCTTAGGAATTAGGTCCTGCGGTTCTTCGGGTTTTTCAACATTCTGGCAACCCGCGAGGAATAATAATGATATGACGACCAATACCAGACGCATTAACGATTGAAAGTTATTCGTTCCCCTTTACTTCTATTTGGAAATTTCAGATTCTCATACGCAAGGCAACCGTTTACCAGGGTATGGGTCACACGGGATCTGAAAGTCCTACCCTCAAATGGTGACCATCCGCATTTATACAATATGTTCTCTTTTGATACTGTCCAGGGAGAATTTATATCAACCAGTACCAAATCCGCCTTGTAGCCTTCGCGGATGTAGCCCCTATCTTTAATCTCGAATAAAATTGCAGGATTGTGCGCTGTCTTCTGAACAATAGTTTCCATACTTATATTCCCCTGGTGGTACATTTCGAATAGCGCAACCAGTGCATGCTGTACCAGTGGTCCTCCGGAGGGTGCTTCGGTATAAACACTGTTCTTTTCGTCCTGGGTATGCGGGGCATGATCGGTTGCGATAACATCGATACGGCCATCATTTAGGGCTTTCATCAGGCCTTCTCTGTCTTCACTGGTTTTAACCGCAGGATTCCACTTTATATGGGTTCCTTTTGTTGCATAATCCTCTTCCGAAAACCACAGGTGATGAATACATACCTCTGCTGTGATCTTTTTGTCGGAAAGAGGTTTCTTTTTATCGAACAGCTCTGTTTCCTTCTTAGTTGAAAGGTGAAAGACATGTAACCTGGCCCCGGTCTTCTTTGCGAGTTCTATCGCGCCGGAGGATGAAATATAGCATGCTTCTTCCGACCGTATCTTCGGGTGCATCTCTATAGGTATGTCCTCTCCGTATTGCTTTTTATATTTTGCAAGATTCTTTTTTATGGTGGATTCGTCCTCACAATGCACTGAGATCAATAGATCTGTCTTACTGAATATTTCCTCAAGGACTGTGGGATCGTCTACAAGCATATTGCCCGTTGATGATCCAAGGAAAAGCTTTAGCCCGGCAACCTTGGTTTTATCAACTTTCAGTATTTCCTCCAGGTTATCATTGGTTCCGCCAAACATAAAGGAGTAATTCGCCCATGAAGTTTCCGCCGCCCTGGAGAATTTTTCTTCTAATAGTTCTATTGTTGTGGCCTGAGGTACCGTATTTGGCATTTCGATAAATGTCGTAATACCACCCGCAACAGCTGCTTTTGATTCTGTTTCGATAGTAGCTTTATGGGTAAGTCCGGGTTCCCTGAAATGCACCTGGTCATCTATCATTCCGGGGAGTAAATATTGTCCGTCTGCATCGATCACTTTAGTGTCGGCGATTTTCACACTAATACTGCCTCCCACTTCTACAATAGTGTCATTTTCTATCATCAAATCGCCCTGAACTATCTTTCCTTCATTGACGATATTCGCGTTTTTTATAAGTATGGTACTCATTAAATCTCGTTAAAATCTGTACTGCCGAATAGACTTCGGAATTTCATTTTAATTACTCCGAAAATAGCTTCAGAAATAATACCTCCGCTCATTTTCGATTCTCCTCTCGTACGATCGGTAAACACCACTGGTACTTCGGTTATTTTAAATTTTGCCAAATAAGCTTTAAACTTCATTTCAATCTGAAACGCATATCCCACGAATCTTATTTTATCCAGGTTTATCTTCTCAAGTACGTGCCTTCGATAACAAACAAATCCGGCCGTGGTATCATAAATTCGCATGCCTGTGATTAAGCGGACATACTTAGAAGCCAGCCAGGAAAGAAGCACGCGGCTCATAGGCCAGTTCACAACATTTACACCTTTCACGTAGCGGGAACCAATGGACATATCAAACCCTTCTTTATTGCATGCGTTATATAGCCTGATGAGATCGTTGGGATTGTGTGAAAAGTCGGCATCCATTTCAAAAATATATTCATAGTCTCTCTCTAATGCCCATTTGAATCCCGCGATATACGCAGTCCCCAATCCCAATTTTCCCGCACGTTCCAATAAAAATACCCGGTTCGAGAACTCGTTATGCATCGACTTAACAATAGCTCCTGTTCCATCAGGAGAATTATCGTCTACAACCAAAATATTGAAAGACCGTTGCAGCGAAATTATATTTCGAACCAGCCGCTCTATGTTCTCTTTTTCATTGTAAGTGGGTATTACCACCAATGCGTTTGACATGGGTCGTATTTTGGGCAAATGTACCTCTTTTTATGTAAATAATATGTGGTTTTATAACCATTACAACACTTTTTATGAAGTATAAAAACAACTACCTTTACAACAAAAACAAGCCTTGGATTATATTACCAGAGACATGGTTTCGAACGATTGGATAACCTTCCTGTTATTGGGATGTGTTGTACTCTACTCTGTTTCAAAATATTTGTATCCACAACGTTTTCAGGAATTCATTCTTTTACCCATCACTAATAAATATTTTTTAGTCCAGGGGAAGAACAATGAGATACAGCACCCTTTCAATATTCTTCTTTTCATATCCCAGGTCATCTCTGTTTCATTATTAATTTACCTCATAATAAAGGTGTCCAGTCCCGAGACGGTTTCATCCAATCCATGGATCTATATTCAAATTAGTACTGCTTATGCAGCATTTGTGCTTGTGAAATACTATCTCGAGAAAATCGTGAGCGTGATCTTTTCGCTGGAACCTTTGTTAAATCAGTATCTGTACGAAAAAATAACATACAGGAATTTGCTCTCCATTGTTGTTTTTTTAGGCAATTTGGTCTTTTTCTTTATTTATGAACCAACACTTACAGTTCTGCTTACATTCCTGGGAATTATGGTCATTATGAATGTTGTCAGTATTATTTATAGTTATAAAACGAATGGAAAACTTATTTTAAGGAATTTCTTCTATTTTATTTTGTATCTTTGCGCTCTTGAAATTTCACCCTATTTCATTCTTTACAAACTGTTTATAGGGCAAGGGGATTTTTAAAAAAGTAACGTATGAAAGTGAAGACTATTCTGGTGTCACAACCCGAGCCTAAAGTTGAGAACTCTCCATATTTCGATCTAATCGAAAAACAGAAGGTGAAAATTGATTTCAGGCCTTTTATACACGTTGAAGGTGTTTCTAGCAAAGAAGTGCGTTCTCAAAAAGTTGATCTAGGCGATTATTCTGCAATTATTCTAACCAGCAGAAATGCGGTAGATCATTTCTTCCGCATTGCTGAAGAAATGCGATTTAAGGTGCCGGATTCTATGAAATATTTCTGTCAGAGCGAGGCTGTCGCCTATTACCTTCAGAAATACGTTGTATACCGAAAGCGTAAGATCTATGTTGGAAAAAGGACCTTTCAGGAGTTAACTCCCTTAATTAAGAAATATAAAACGGAAAAATTCCTTTTACCCTCGTCGGATAAACTAAAACCCGAAGTTCCAAATATTTTGGACGAACTAACGGTGAACTGGAAAAAGGCAACCTTTTATAAAACTGTAGTGAGCGATCTTTCCGATCTGCGAGATGTATACTACGATATTCTCGTATTTTTCAGTCCGAGTGGAATAAAGTCGTTGCTGGAAAACTTTCCGGATTTTAAACAAAATGAAACCCGAATTGCTGTCTTCGGAAATACAACTATCCAAGCTGCCACGGATAATGGTTTGCGAGTGGACATTAAAGCTCCTACTCCGGATACTCCTTCTATGACGATGGCACTGGAAAAATACATCAAAGCTGTTAATAAGAAATAGGTACATCTGATACCATAAAAAAACGCGCTGAGAGATCAGCGCGTTTTTTATATCATAGCGTTCCGTTACTCAGTTTTAGGAGCTCCAGCCATGATCTCTTCGTTCGCGTATTCTGCAAACTGTTCAAAATTATCTTTGAAGGATTTCGCAAGTTGTTTCGCTTTTCTATCATACGCTTCCTTGTCTGCCCAGGTACCCTTCGGATTTAAAACTTCGGAAGGTACATTAGGACATTCCTGAGGAATATTCAATCCAAAAATTGGATGCTCATGATAGGACACATTATCAAGCTTACCATCCAGGGCTGCTGTGATCATCGCACGGGTATATCTCAGTTTCATGCGCTCTCCCGTACCGTAAGGGCCACCTGTCCATCCTGTGTTCACCAGCCAAACATTAACACCTGCTTCCTGCATTTTAGCACTTAGCATCTCAGCATATTTAGTCGGGTGTAACGGCATAAATGGCGCACCGAAACAAGCCGAGAAGCTTGGTAGCGGTTCATCAATTCCTTCCTCTGTACCAGCCACTTTAGCTGTATATCCGCTAATGAAATGATATGCTGCCTGCCCGGGTGTAAGTCTCGAGATTGGAGGTAACACACCAAAAGCATCAGCGGTTAAGAAAAATATATTCTTAGGGTTGTGTCCTATGGATGGAATCTGGATATTGTCGATATGTTCTAAAGGGTAGCTTACACGTGTATTCTGAGTGATAGTAGTGTCTGCATAATCCACATGGCCATTATTATCCATGATGACATTCTCAAGAATGGCTCCCGGTTTTATAGCCCTGTATATATCTGGTTCGCTCTCCTCGGTAAGATCTATTACCTTGGCATAGCAGCCACCCTCAAAATTAAAAACAGTATTCTCAGCTGTCCAGCCATGCTCATCATCTCCAATTAGCTTCCGATCAGGATCTGCTGAAAGTGTAGTTTTTCCTGTTCCTGATAGTCCGAAGAAGATAGCTGTTTCCTCATTTTTTCCCACATTGGCCGAGCAATGCATAGGGAGTGTGTTTTTGAAAACGGGAAGGATAAAGTTCAAAGCGGAAAAGATTCCTTTCTTAATCTCACCGGTATAACCGGTCCCACCAACTATGGCAACTTTACGGGTGAAATTCAGAATCGCAAAATTGTGTTGTCTTGTACCATCTACTTCCGGATCTGCCATAAAACCCGGCGCATTTACTACGATCCATTCAGGTTCAAAGTTGCTAAGTTCACTGTCTTCGGGTCTTAGGAACATGCTGTTTACAAACATATTACTCCAGGGGTATTCGTTCATCACCCTGATATTTGTCCTGTATTTGGGATCGGAGCAGGCATAACTATCTCTTACATATACATCCTTGCCGGACAGATAAGCAGTAATTTTTTCGTAAAGAGCATCAAATTTATCCGAATCGAATGGTTTATTAATACTTCCCCACCAGATCCTGTCCCTGGTAATGTCATCTTTAACGATGAATCTATCCTGGGGGGATCTTCCGGTAAACTCTCCGGTATTTATAGCTAAGGCGCCAGTATCCGCTTCGCGGCCCATTCCCTTTTCTATAGTCTCGTTGTGAAGTTCCTGTGAAGATAATTGATACTTAACTCGCGCGTCGGTGATTCCGTATTTTTCAATCGAAATCGATTTCGAAGTTTGATTGTGATCGATCATTATTTTGTCGTTGTTGTGGGTAACAAAAATAACAAAAAGGCAATAGATACGGCCTAATTTTAGGATAATTATCCCTTGTTATTTGTTAACAAACCATAAGCGAGTCTCAGCCATCCCAATATAAATAATAAACCGCCGATCGGCGTAACAGGCCCAAGGAAAGATACAGATAATGGAAGCACACTTTTCAATGCCAGAAAATATATGGATCCTGAGAAAAAAATGATCCCGGCAACAAATAACCTGAATACCCACTTCCGCGTGGATACCGGTATTGCGGTAGCGAAACCTATCACCAGAAGGGCAATGGTGTGATACATCTGATAACGAACCCCAGTCTCAAAACTGGCGATTGCCTCGGTATCTACTAATTTCTCCAAACCATGTGCCCCGAAGGCTCCGATAGCAATGGTGAGCGCCCCCAAAAATGACGCTGTTACAGTTATTTTTTTATCGAATTGTATCATGTTAGAAGCTACATTTTAGTACATTCGCCTTACCAAATTCTTAGTGTCAAACTTACGAAAAACCATCCGATGCGAAACATCTTAATCATAGGGGCAGGACGATCGGCTACCAGCCTTGTCCAGTATATTTTAAACAAGTCTCAGGAGGAAGATCTCCTTGTAACCATAGGAGATATCTCTATTCAAAACGCCCGTAAACTAGCGGCTGGCCACCCGAATGCCGAAGCCACTTTAATCGACATTCATAATGAACAAGAGCGCAGAGAAATAGTTAGTGATAGTGATATTGTGATTTCCATGCTCCCGGCAAGATATCATATTGAAGTGGCCAGGGATTGTCTTGAATTTGGAATACACCTCGTCACTGCATCTTACGTTAGTGATGAGATGCAATCACTGCATCGAAAAGCTAAAGCCAAAGGCCTGGTCTTTATGAATGAAATAGGCGTGGATCCGGGGATCGATCATATGAGCGCTATGCAGGTGATAGATCGAATTCGGGACAACGGCGGAAAAATGCTGATGTTCGAATCATTTACCGGTGGCTTAGTAGCTCCTGAAAGCGACGACAATCTATGGAATTATAAGTTTACCTGGAACCCCAGGAATGTCGTACTGGCGGGACAAGGAGGAGCCGCCGAGTTCATCCAGGAAGGAACCTATAAGTATATCCCCTATCACCGCCTCTTCCGCAGGACAGAATTTTTGCAAGTAGAGGGCTACGGGCGGTTTGAAGCCTATGCCAACCGAAACTCACTGAAATATCGCGACATCTATGGCCTGGAAGATATTCTCACACTGTATCGCGGAACCATCAGGAGAGTCGGGTTTAGCAAGGCATGGAATATCTTTGTGCAACTCGGGATGACTGATGATAGTTATATGATTCCTCATTCGGAAGACCTGTCGTATCGCCAGTTTGTAAATCTTTTCCTTCCCTATTCTCCAACCGATTCGGTAGAACTAAAACTTCGCCATAACCTGAAGATCGACCAGGACGACCTCATTTGGGATAAATTAGTAGAGCTGGATATTTTCAATGGTGAGAAGACAATTGGTATCAAAGACGCCACACCCGCACAGGCACTTCAAAAGATACTTATGGAAAAATGGACCTTACAGGAGGACGAAAAGGACATGATCGTGATGTACCACAAATTCGGCTACGAACTGGAAGGTAAAAAGAAACAGATCGATAGCAACATGGTTATTAAAGGAGAAGATCAAACCTATACGGCCATGGCTAAAACAGTTGGTCTACCTGTTGCTATTGCCGCCCTCAAAATACTCAATAGGGAAATTACTACTCCGGGAGTACTGCGACCTATCGCCAAAGAAATCTATGATCCTATCCTGAAAGAACTGGAAGACTACGGCATTACTTTTAATGAACACTTTACAAATTACCTGGGTTATAACCCGGATAATGTAGGAGGATAATAAAACCCACCGGTTGGCGGGTTTGTTTTTCTTACGTCTCGGTACAATCCCGTATGACGGAATCACTCGAACTGACAAATTTTTTAATCTCTACCTCCCAGGAAAATACTGATGAAATATATTAGTGTGGCGAGAGACCCTAACGCAGCTACCACATATGTGCGGGCTGCCCATTTCAACGCATCCTTGGCTCCCGAATATTCCTGCTGATTTACCATATTGTTGTTCTGAAGCCATGCCAATGCACGGTTACTCGCATCGTATTCAACCGGTAAGGTGATAAAGGAAAATACCGTGGTCATCGCAAACAGACCTATCCCGACGAGAAAGATCCAATTTCCAAATGCTATTCCTGAAAAAGTCAGGACCAGTCCGGCCATGATCACAAAATTGGACAGTTTGCTGGCAATTCCTACCATAGGAACAATAGATGACCGCATCTGTAACCAACCATAAGCAGTTGCATGTTGAACCGCATGCCCGCATTCGTGAGCCGCAACGGCAGCTGCTGCTGCATTACGCTGCAAATAGACTCCTTCACTTAGATTAACGGTTTTTGTTTTTGGATTATAATGATCAGTAAGCATTCCCTGTACGGAAACAACCTGTACGTCGTAAATTCCATTATCGCGCAGCATCTTTTCGGCAATTTCCTTTCCGCTCATTCCATTTTGCAACTGAACTTTCGAATACTTCTTGAATTTGCTCTTTAAACGGTTACTCACCAACATGCTCACCAAAAAGATCACACCCGCGAGTATATAATATCCCATCATAGCTTTTAAGTTTTTATTTTTTTAAATATAACATCTATTAAGCAAAAAGTATGCTAAATTTTAGCCAACGATATTGATGATCTTTCCGGGCACGACGATCACCTTCTTTGGTGTTCGACCCTCCATATAATGGGCGGTCTTTTCATGTGCCATTACGGCAGCCTCGATGTCATCCTTACTCATGTCCAATGGAAGTTCCAGCTTAAAGCGCATCTTTCCGTTAAATGAAACCGGATATTCCTTAGTACTTTCCACCAGGTGACTTTCGTCGAATATCGGGAAGGGAGCGGCGGATATACTTTCCGTATGACCCAATTTGTTCCATAGTTCCTCGGCGATATGAGGTGCATAGGGAGAGATCAGTATCAAAAGTGGCTCCAATACTTTTCGTGTAAAACATTTTTGGGCGGTCAACTCATTTACCGCGATCATGAAAGTGGAAACCGACGTATTAAAACTGAAGTTCTCAATGTCTTCCTCTACTTTTTTGATGGTCTTATGAAGTGTTTTCAGATTGTCTTTTGTTCCCTCTTCAACACTCACCCCGAATGTTCCATCTGCCCCGGAATGATATAATTTCCAGAGTTTCTTCAGGAAACTATGAACACCCGTTATCCCGGCAGTACTCCAGGGTTTTGCCTGTTCCAGAGGCCCAAGGAACATTTCGTACATGCGTAGTGTATCAGCGCCATAACGATGGCAGATCTCATCCGGGTTTACCACGTTATATTTGGACTTGGACATTTTTTCAATCTCACGAGCTACTTTAAATGTCCCGTCATCCTCCGTAATGAATTCTGCGTTCTCAAATTCGGGACGCCATTTTTTAAAGGCTTCGATGTCAAGCTCATTTGATAAATTAACCATAGATACATCAGCGTGGATAGGTTGAACGGTTTGCTCTCCTTTCTTGCTTTCCGTGACGAGTTTATTCTCACCTTCGATTCGGTAAACAAAAGCACTCTCCCCCAGTATCATCCCCTGGTTGATCAATTTTTTGGCGTGTTCATCCACAGGTAAATGTCCACGATCGTACATGAATTTTACCCAGAATCGGCTATAAAGCAGGTGTCCGGTCGCATGTTCGCTACCGCCTAAATATAGGTCCACATCCTGCCAATAGGCCAAAGCCGCTTTGGATGCCAACTCGTTCTCGTTGTGAGGATCCATATAGCGGAACATATAACAACTGCTTCCTGCCCAGCCAGGCATGGTATTTAATTCGAGTGGGAATACAGTGGTGTTGTCAATGAGTTCATTGCTCACTACCTCATTCTTGCCGGAATCCCAGGCCCACACATCTGCTTGACCCAGAGGCGGATCGCCTTCTTCGGTAGGCAGGTATTTTTCTACTTCAGGCAACACCAGAGGAAGATGTTCGGTTTCAATCATTTGAGGAAGTCCATCCTTATAATATGCCGGGAAAGGTTCGCCCCAGTAGCGCTGCCTTGAGAAAACCGCATCCCTCAACCGATAATTGATCTTACCAGTACCTGCTCCTTTCTTCTCCAATTCTTCGATCACTTTCCGAGTCGCGTCTTTATGATTCATACCATTCATAAATTCGCTGTTGGCGATCACCGTATTATCTTTATCGGCAAAAGCTTCTTCGGAAATATCCACCCCTTCAAAAATATTCGGGATAGGAATATTATAGAACTTAGCAAAATCGTAATCCCGCTGGTCTCCACAGGGTACGGCCATAACTGCCCCGGTACCATAACCGGCAAGCACGTAATCCCCGATCCACACAGGTATCTTCTCTCCACTGAAAGGATGAATAGCATACGCTCCTGTAAATACCCCGGAGATCGTTTTCACATCCGCCATACGCTCCCGCTCACT
>JABDNT010000080.1 GCA_013043685.1 Flavobacteriaceae bacterium
TAGTGCACTAAGACTTAAGGTGGTTATAGCGACGGGGCTCACCTCTTACCATTCCGAACAGAGAAGTTAAGCCCGTTTGCGCCGATGATACTACATACGTGGAAAAGTAGGTCGCCGCCTTCTTTAAGTCCCAATTCATTCGAATTGGGACTTTTTTATTTTAAAGATGTTAAACTTATCTTTATCTGCAATAGGGATAGCAGGGATATCCTTTTTATGCCTTAGTTTTGCATAAAAAGATAGAACGGATAGCCCGGTTGCGAAGATGCATCGAGCAAATTGCCACAATTCACCACATTGCTATGTACACTAAAAAAGAGGAACTTTGGAATAGTATTTCCCACGGACTGGGAATTCTATTGGGTATAGCCGGCCTGGTACTTCTGTTAGTTTTCGACAATAGCAAGACTTCCTACAGTACGTTTAGTATACTCCTGTATGCACTTTCTGTAATTACCCTCTATAGTGCATCAACCTTATATCACGCCATAAGCCATGTGAAATGGAAACCGATACTTCGAAAGCTGGACCATATCAGTATCTATTTTCTAATTGCCGGAACTTATACTCCTGTAGCACTTATTTCCCTGGAACATGAGTCTGGATGGGCATTATTCTGGATCGTTTGGGGGATCGCTGCCCTTGGGACTTTTCTAAAGGTTTTTTTTACGGGAAGGTTTGAAACCGTTTCCCTTCTGCTGTACTTATTAATGGGCTGGTTGATAGCTTTTGACTTCAGTGCACTCGTACAGGCACAGTCGATGCTTGGTATCACTCTCTTAAGTTTGGGAGGTGCATTTTATACAGTAGGGATCCTGTTTTATGTGGTTAAGAAAATACCCTATAATCACACCATCTGGCATTTCTTTGTTCTGGCAGGAAGCGTATTTCACTTTTTTTTCATCTTTACCGACGTTATCTAACGCTAGAAGAAGTAAGCGATCGAGAATCCCAGTACTATGATAAGTAATTTGGCCATGTTGAATTTATGGTCGCGGCTGCTTTCGTATAGAATAGTCGTGGAAACGTGCAGGAAAATACCAATAACCACTGCTGTAATTTCAGTGTGATATTCCTGCAATACCGAGACTTCATCCGACAATAAATTACCAAGCGGAGTCATGAGTGCAAAGAGGAATAGAAAGGAGAGTGTTACCTTCCTACTATATTGTGCCTGGATAAAGAAGATAGACAGAATGATCGCGACCGGGATCTTGTGTACTATTATCCCTATCAGTATATCATTGCTTTCTGAAATTGGGAATCCTTCCAACAACGCATGAATGGAAAGGCTTATAAAAAGTAACCATGGAAAATCCCTGTTCTTAATATGAAGATGTACATGCCCGTGTTCTGCACCCTTTGAGAAGAATTCCAGTATTATCTGAAGCAAGATACCAGCCATAATAAAGACTCCAATGCGCCGGGTTGGCATCTTAAATACTTCTGGCAGCAATTCATTGATGGTCATCGACAGCAGAAAGGCCCCACTAAACGCAAGGAAAATAGACATTTGCTTTACTTGCTTTTTTTGCATGCTAATAGCAATGCCATATCCAACAGCAACCGCAAGGAATAATAGCAGATAATTCATCATTTAAAGATATGGATTAATCGTTGTGAGGATTCCACCAGGTATTGTACTGTTTTTGTATAGGATTGGTTTTCTGGTGTAAAAATACTGTATTTTTGCAGGACTTCAGAGAAACAAGAATGGGAAAAAACTTTAAAATGGTAGCTAAGACCCTTTATGGGATGGAAGAGCTGTTAGCCACGGAACTTCGGCAATTGGGTGCATCGGCTGTGGAAATTGGTACCCGAAATGTTTCCTTTGAAGGCGATACCGGCTTTATGTATAAAGCCAATCTTTGCTGCAGGACCGCGATCAAAATTCTAAAACCTATCACTGCATTCAATGTTTTTAAAGAGGAGGATCTGTACCGCAAGGTTTACGATATCTCCTGGGAGCGATATATGGAAGCGAATGGTTCGCTGGCCGTAGATGCGACTGTGTTTTCCAAAGAATTCACTCATTCTCAGTATATCGCGCTAAAAACCAAAGATGCCATCGTTGACCGTTTTAGGGATAAAGAAGGGGAGAGGCCAGATGTGGATCTGGATCATCCCACCTTACGTATTAACATTCACATTGACCGAAATATTTGTACCGTATCTCTGGATAGCTCCGGAGCTTCATTGCATAAACGCGGGTATAAGACAGAGAGTACCCTGGCTCCTATAAATGAGGTCCTGGCGGCGGGAATGGTACTTTTAAGTGGCTGGTCCGGACAGTCCAATTTCCTTGATCCCATGTGTGGAAGCGGCACCATATTGGCTGAAGCCGCGATGATCGCTTGTAAAATACCTCCAAATCTTAACAGGGATGAATTTGGTTTTGAAACCTGGCCCGATTTCGATGTAGATCTGTATGAGCTTATCGAGAATTCGGCACTTAAGAAGATTAAAGATTTCAGGTTTAAAATACTGGGCTATGATAATGACCCTATAGCCGTTAAAAAGGCAAGGCATAATATTAAAAATGCAAACCTTGATGAATTTGTTGATATTACCACCCGAGATTTTTTTGAAAGCAAAAAAGAATTAGAAGGGCCAATGCACCTGATATTTAATCCTCCTTATGATGAAAGATTACAGGTAAGTGATATTGAAGCCTTTTACGGGAAGATCGGCACTACTTTAAAACATGGTTATCCCGGTTCACAGGCCTGGATGATCACCAGTAATATGGAAGCCCTGAAGTGCGTAGGACTACGTCCATCTAAGAAGATCAAGCTTTTTAATGGAAAACTGGAAAGTCGATTCGTTCGATATGAAATGTACGAAGGCAGCCGAAAGGCAAAAAAGCAGAAAGGATAATTATTTCTTAAAGATTGGTATAAGGTAGGATATACTATAGCCATAACCCGCACCAAATTCACTGAAATCGTAGGTTCGATTGAATCCAGGGATAAATAAGTTATCAAAGTTATCTGGTGTGGTTTCTGAAATTTTACGTTTTAGCTGAAGGTTGATCGTGAGATACAGATTATTTAAAATTTCTGTTTTGACACCCACCTGAAGTTCCAGCCAGGAAGCGGTTAAACCCGTGTATTCCCTGGGATCGACCCGAAACGTACCCGGGAATGTCTGATTGGTAGTGTAAATACCATATGCCAGCAGCTCCTGTGAGAATGTTGAAAATCCGTATCGAAGCCCTCCGTATATGGCGTTTTCCATTCCAAGCCAGTTGTTATACGCATTGAAATCGGCCCCTATTTTAACATAACTTCCCGAAGCTATCGAATTCAAGTTACTTTCGAAACGTTCTTTCTTTTCGTTGCCAATTTCAGCAGCTGCATAAAAACGTTCGGAAATCCTGAAATCCCCAACAATTTCGAAACCGGAATACCCATCTTCCAAAAGAGTGCGCAGCGGTTTCGACAGGTCAGCGCCTACCCGTAGTCCGTATGCATCCTCTTGCTTTGGAATGGAATCGTTAGTTGTTTCCTGAGCCACCGATACCGATGTGAACAGAACAATACTAATGAAAGATAGTAATATGTGTTTCAGTTTCATCTATAACGTCGGTAGTTTCTATTTCGAATTGTAATATCCAGTTGGCCGACCCCTCATCCTGAACTCTGGCATTGAGGTCGTGGTAAACTGTTTTAAAGGCACATGCCCGATTAATATAAATATCTTCTGTCGTGTAATTAAAAGTAATTACATCGGTATTCGGAGCCGCCGTACCTACTCCATTTTTGAACCTGTAAATAGTTTGAAGGCCTGTATTCCGTAGGGGAATCGCAATAGAATCTGTAGTGGTGGCTGAAATTACCTGAGTGCTATTAGTTTCTACAGTTTCAACAGTAAGTGAGGGGACTGCCTTTCGTTGATTGGGCTCCACGATATCGTTAAAAGTGATAATAAGCAGGGGAGTGGTGGCTATTCCTTCTTCGCATATATCATCACGTGTACAGCCTGCAATTGAGGCGAAAATTAAGAAAAGAATGAAAATCTTCTTCGTCATTTAGATGGCTGCTTATTTGCGCTTTTCCAAAAGTACAACATTTTCCACATGATATGTCTGAGGGAACATGTCTACCGGTTGTACCTTATCAACCCTGTAATGCTCGTCCATCATTTTAAGATCTCTGGCCTGGGTAGCACTGTTACAGCTCACATAAACAATGCGTTCGGGAAGCAGATTTATTAGTTGCTGCACCACATCACTATGCATTCCATCCCGGGGAGGATCGGTAATGATCACATCTGGTTTTCCGTGGGCTGCAACGAAATCATCGTTAAAGACCTTTTTCATATCTCCCACGACGAATTCTGTATTCTTAATGTTATTCAGTTCTGCATTCTCCCTTGCGGCTTGGATCGCCTCCGGGACGGCTTCAATTCCAACTACTTTAGCTGCTTGTTTCGAGACGAACTGGGCAATGGTACCGGTTCCGGTATAAAGGTCGTACACAAGTTCTTTCCCTGTTAAACCAGCAAAATTACGGGTTATTTTATACAATTCGTGGGCTTGTTCGCTGTTGGTTTGATAGAACGATTTGGCGTTTATCTTAAACCTCAAACCTTCCATTTCTTCAAAAATATGATCCTCGCCTGAATAACAGTTAACTTGCTGGTCGTAGATCGTATCATTTCCTTTGGAGTTGATTACATACAGCAGGGAGGTGATCTCCGGGAATTTTTCTTTTATGGCTTCCAGAAGTTGTTCACGTTTCGTTTTTTCTTCTGAAAAGAACTGAACTAATACCATTACATCACCCGTCGTACTGGTTCTGATCATGAGGGTGCGCAACATACCATGCTGTTGCCTGGTATTGAAGAAGCTAATTCCCAGGTCCTGGGCTTTATCTTTGACGAAATTTCGAATGGCATTACTAGGCTCCCTTTGTAAATGGCATTCGTCTATATCCAGGATCTTGTCCCACATCCCTGGAATATGAAAACCAAGTGCGTTTCTGTTTTCTATTTCCTCACCACTTTCAATTTGTTCCCTCGTAAGCCATTTATTGTCACTGAAAGAGAATTCCATCTTGTTGCGATAAAATACTGTCTTTTCCGAACCTATAATGGGTTCAACTTCCGGTAACTCGATCCCGCCCAATCGAGTTAAATTATTTTTTACCTCTTTCTGTTTGTAAAAAAGTTGATGAGTATAATCCATAAACTGCCATTTGCAGCCACCACATGTGCCGAAGTGTTGACACACGGGGTCAATACGTTTATCGGAATAATGAGAGAAGGAGATCGCAGATCCTTCATAATAAGCTTTCCTCTTCTTAAAGGTTTGAATAGTAGCTATATCGCCGGGAACAGCGTTATTTACAAATATAACACGACCATCCGGGGCTTTTGCCACGGACTTGCCCTTTGCACCTGCATCAATAATTTCAATATTCTCAAAAACTACGCGCTTCTTCCGTTTTCTCATCCCGGCAAAAATAAGAATAGGATAATAGAATTGTATAAAAATTTCGGCCTATCTTAAAAAAACCAAAAAATAAATGAACCTTTTTAAATTGTGTGCGTCAATTGGGTAGGAAATGGCCAGCGACAAAAAAATATTCGATTCATGGCTTGTATTGGAGAGTCAGGCAGGTAGTAAGAAAGCCATGTCGCTACTTGTAAAAAGATGGCATAGGAAATTATGCAGGCATTCCTGCTGGTACACCAAGGACATTGATACGGCCAGGGATGTAGTGCAGGATTCATGGGGGATTATACTTCGGAAAATATATGGATTGAGGAATCCGGATCGTTTTGGGAGTTGGGCAATGTCTATAGTAACACGAAAGTCTCTGGACTGGATACGCAAGAATAAAAGAGTAAAAAAGAATAAAAAGCACTATTATGAACAACGTTCTAACGGCTCAGATAACGATCACAATTTTAGTCCTGGAGATACTCTTGCATTGGTAAGGATTAAGATGGAAGAATTACCTGAAGCACAGAAAATGGTGTTACATCTTTTTTATTTGGAAGAATTTAGTATCAAGGAAATTAGTGAAATCCTTGAAGTACCGATTGGTACGGTCAAGTCCAGGTTATTTAAGGCCCGGGAACAATTAAAAACAATTTTAAAAACAAGAAATCATGAAAAATAAAATGTCCGAAATAGACGACCTGATCAAACAAACTCTTAGTGAAGAAGAAGCCGAGTTTTATAACCAATTAGATGAGCAAAATCCATTCGAAATGATCGGGGGCTTATTTAGTGGTAAGAACAGATGGTTCATGATACTTTTGAATATTATCATGTTAGCTTCATTTATTGCGTTTATATATTGCGTTGTACAATTCTTAAATACTGAAAACACCAACGAATTAATACAATGGGGTGCGGCAGGTATGCTTACCTTATTAATAATGACTGTGCTAAAGATATTTGCCTGGATGCAAATGGACAAGAATGCGCTATTGCGGGAAATTAAGCGATTGGAAATTCAGATATCTTCTCTGGCCTCTAAACAAAATTGATCTGATCCCATGGGCTAGAGTAGTATCTTGAAAATATTTTTTCCCTTACTATTGAAGCTTAGTTATCGTAATATATGATGTGCTGGGGATTACAACATGCATAGGAAAAAACCTTCAATTCAAATTTTAAAATTGTATCGAGCGAATAAAAAGACGTTTTATCAAATAATAGGGAATTTGACCTATTTATAGGTAAGTAATAATGAAGATTAGGTGTAGGAATATTTATTCGATCAGGAAGAGAAAATTTAGGATAATCCAAGTTTATATTTTGAATATTTATTAATTTGCAGTCTCAAGGATGATTTCTCTCCTCCGCTGAATTCCCATCTCTCGGGAAAATAAAGGTATAGTAGAAATTTTATTAATTTTTAAAATTTATGTTATGTCAGTAGCACAACACACGCTATCGCAGGAAGCGATGGCATTAGAAAACAAGTATGGAGCTCAGAACTATCATCCGTTACCCGTTGTTTTAAGCAGGGGAGAAGGTGTATATGTTTGGGATGTGGAAGGAAAGATATATTACGATTTCCTGTCTGCTTATTCATCGGTTAACCAGGGACATTGTCACCCTAAGATCTTAAGTGCTCTTAACGAGCAGGCAAACGAGCTTACACTTACAAGCAGAGCTTTTTACAATGATAAACTAGGGAAATATGAGAAGTTTACAACCGAGTATTTTGGTTATGACAAACTTCTGCCTATAAACACTGGAGCCGAAGCGGTGGAAACGGCGATCAAACTTTGTAGAAAATGGGCATATGAAGTAAAGGGTATTGATATCAATGATGCGCAGATAGTGGTATGCAAGAATAATTTTCACGGCCGCACAACTACAATTATCTCTTTTTCAAGTGATCCCGTTGCACGGAAGAATTTTGGGCCGTATACTGAAGGATTCATAAAGATCGAGTATGATAATTTAAAGGAGTTAGAGGATGTTCTTATCAACAACGATAACGTAGCCGGTTTCCTGGTAGAGCCCATTCAGGGAGAAGCAGGAGTATTTGTGCCAAGTGAGGATTACTTGGTAAAAGCTAAAGCGTTGTGCGACAAGTATAACGTATTATTTATTGCAGATGAAGTTCAGACCGGGATTGCCCGAACAGGGAGATTACTGGCGAGTTGTGGTAATTGTAATTGCGAAACCAAAAGTTGCGAGGGAACTCCTGATGTGAAACCCGATATCCTGGTACTCGGTAAAGCTTTAAGTGGCGGTGTGTATCCAGTTTCTGCGGTTTTAGCAAATAACGAGATCATGGGTGTGATCCGGCCAGGGAATCACGGAAGTACTTTTGGTGGAAATCCATTGGCTTCTGCGGTTGCGATGGCTGCTCTTGAAGTAGTAAAGGATGAAAGATTAGCAGAAAATGCAGAGAGACTGGGGATAATCTTCAGGGAGGCTATGAATGAGTACATAAAAACAAGTAAAATCTGCAAGTTGGTGAGAGGGAAAGGATTGTTGAACGCGGTGGTGATAAATGATACGGAAGATGGAGATACCGCCTGGGAGATCTGTTTGCGACTTCGGGACAATGGATTATTAGCTAAACCAACTCACGGTAATATCATCCGTTTTGCTCCCCCATTGGTAATGACTGAAGATCAGCTTAAGGAATGTATTAATATTATTATTTCGACGCTTAAAGAGTTTGAATAGGTAAATACGTAATTGGAAAATAAAAAGCGGCTTGTCAGCCGCTTTTTATTTTTTAAGGTTTTTAATTAGATGCCCATTTCTTCCATTCTTCTTCTGGATTCTTCCATATAGGCTTCCCAGCCTCCCATTGCATAGATAGAGTAGATGCTCCACGCGAGGTATAAGGCATTAATGATAAGTACAACCAGGGCAATGATTTTGGCGGTGTTCATTGCGTTTCCGTTTTCATAATTTTCCGGATTGGCTTTCCATTCTTTTACTTTACCGTTAGCAATAAAGAATGCTATAGCTGCCGGAACGATACCTAAGCCCGCAAAGCAGCAACACAAGAACCCTACTATTGAAAGAATGTAGACAACGGTTGTATTTAGTTTTTGTTTTTCCATAATTGTTGGTTTGATGTTAGTGATAATATAGTTTGATGAGGAAATTACCAACTATAAATATTATCGTAATCAAGATAAGAATAATTTTAATTTTTTCTGAATGCTTAAATTCGAGGAACATATTCAAACCAAGGAAGAAGACCAGAACAATGAGCGGGTAAATGGCGGGATACATTTTGAATGCAGCTACGAATTCGCCTTTAAAAAGAAAGGCTGCAGCACGTTGCATGCCACAGCCTAAACAGTCAAAACCTAAATACTTTTTCGTAAGGCATGGCAACATATAATCGTCGATGCCTTGTATGATCATACTTTATCTCTTATTGTGTACGGTCATTTTGTAATCGATTACAACATTCTCGGAAGTAGTAAGCTTTACTATATATACTCCATCACTAAAGGTCGCAGTGGAGAATGTAAATCGCGTACTATCACCCAGGTCATTTTGGTTCAATACCAATTTACCTGACATATCGAAAATCATAGCCGATTTGATGTTATAGCCTTCCGGATTGCTAACCTCAAGTTGAGCTACCGGATTGTTCTGGAAGAAGTCGACATTCGCTTCGATCTCCATAGTTCTTTGATTAGACTCACTTGAACGATTAGTATCATCACGACCTCTGAATACCAGGAAGAATCTATCTTCATAATCTCCCTGAGTGAGCTGTATATTTGCACGATTACCACCGGTAATTTCCTGGTACGTATTATCAACACTATCGTATAAGTAAACTCTAGATGGAAGGTTTATCTCATCTACCGACATAATAGTTGCCCGTGTAGATGACATTTCAACTTCAAACGTAAGAGGTACTCTTTTCGTTAATTCATACGGGAGAGATTGTATTACATACGGGAATGTTCCAATAGGATGGGGATCTGTATGAATAATTGGGAAAAACACTTCAGCTTTCGCAGCATCCATAGGGTGTCTTGCATCCATTCCCCTGTCGTAACCGTCCGTTGATTCAGGATTAAAAGTTAGCACCATATCGCGCATATGCGAATCCTCGAAAATTGTATAGAATCGAAGTGTTGGCGGATAACCATCATATGGATTAACGGCAGAAGGATCTATACCAGCGTTGGGATTCCTTCCCGAGTTATCTTGTGAACTTCTGAAATTAGCAAATGGACTACCACTTTCAGTTTCATATACTCTGTGGCTGTTCTTGTAAATTATTTGTCCGTCACCTGCTATATCTGCAAAGATGTTAAATCCTTGTCCAATTGGGGCGTACAATCTGGAGACGTCTAATCCCATTCCGGTATCCCCTCCACTTGGGTTACCACCATTATCGTAATTTAGGAATGTCGGTCTCGTGTATATACCACCTGCAGTATGAACGGTAGCATAATTTGAGCTACCTGGAATCCATGTTCCATATCCTCCTTTATTATCTCTGTATAGGTGTGAGTTGATACTTCGGTCCTCATCCCAAAATTTAAACATCTGGATCTCCGTATTGTCGGCATCCCAAAAAACAAGGAATAAGTCAAGGGCAGATGGATATGGGTTACCAGAAAGTGTACTCTCATTCGCCATAACGCCAACAGAAATATCACCGTTATTTGGCCGCCCTCTAAAATCGTAATTCTGATTAATTGGATCAGTTAATGGATCACTATGGGTAGAAACTCCTACACCTTTCATAGT
>JABDNT010000083.1 GCA_013043685.1 Flavobacteriaceae bacterium
TAGTATCGGTGGTTGGGTTATGGGTTTCCTGGTAGATATTAGTCATACCCACTCCTTTCAGAATTTGAAATTGAACTGTGATTGATGTATTGATCACCGCATTGCCACTGCCATCCTTGATCAGGGCTTTGTAGTTAATCCCGTTTTGAGAGTAAGAACTGGTTGAAAAGCAAAATAGGGCAAGGATCACGAGCTTGATGAATACTTTCATAATACGAGCTTTAGGTTAAAAAATATTAACCGATTTGCTCATCAGGAATTAGCCGTGCACCGATCCTGAACGGGATTCTAAGAGGTAAATTTTAAAATGAAGTGCGGTGTGGTAAAAGCCTTATAAAGTTAATCAATAAACGCGAGATAGGCAATCTATTGCCATCACCACTTACCTAATTAATTGACAGTCACTCCCACAATCTGTTCCACTTTTTTCATGCGGCCTGCTAAGTCGTTAATCGCCTGATCCTGATCTTCCAGTTTGGTGTTTTGGCCGGTAATAACAGATTGTTGCTGATCAATGATGGCCTGCTGCTCCTGAATTGCCTTGGTAAGCAGCGCTATAAGGTCATTATAACGTAAGCTCATCCTGCCCTCGTCATCTTTGGTCAGGAAGCCCTGGTTATCATAGCCCAGATCAATTAGCAACTGCTCCACATCCTGGGCGATAAAGCCCATTTCACGAGTTTCTTTTTCGTTGTTTTTCCGGATGTAATCTACTGGCTGGAGTTTGCTTACGAAATCAAGGCCGTATGGTAATTTGCGGATTCCCTTTTTCCATGACTCATCTGAAGTGACTGTCCAGGCCACATGGATGCCGGCATATGTGATATTATGATCACCAACATGCACCTGGTGGTTCCCTGCACTATTTGGGACATCGGCATTATTGCCAATAGCAATGTTATTAATGCCAGTTGTTACATTAGATAAGGCATTCCGTCCTATTGCAGTGTTATTAAAACCAATAGTATTGTTTGAAAGTGCATTTATTCCAATAGCAACATTATTATTACCTGTGTTATTTTGAAGTAATGCTTCTTTACCAATTGCTATGTTATCATTACCTGCTGTATTGTAATACAGAGCATAATATCCAATGGCTACATTGGTATCACCCGTTGTATTATTATAAAGCGCTGCTCTACCATTGGCAGTGTTATCATTACCAATTGTATTATTATGAAGGGCTGAAGATCCAATAGCAGAGTTAGAATTACCTGTTGTATTATTGTAAAGCGCTCCTGAACCATTGGCTGTGTTTCCAGATCCTGTTATATTGGAGTAAAGTGCTTCATAACCATAGGCAGAGTTTTGGTTTCCACCTGTATTATTAAATAGGGCATAAGCTCCATTAGCTGTATTTAACGCTCCATATGTATTAGAATAAAGTGCTTCATAACCATTGGACGTGTTAAGATATCCAGTGGTGTTACCAAAGAGGGTTCGATATCCATTAGCGACATTTCCATATCCCCAAGTATTGTTGTAAAGTGCTTCATATCCATTTGCTACATTTTCATCTCCTGTGGTATTAAATAAAAGTGCCGATGCACCCATTGCAGTATTATAACTTCCTGTTGAATTTTGGTTAAGGGCCTCCATTCCGTTGGCAGTATTGTTATTTCCAGTTGTATTTGTAAAAAGAGATAATGCTCCATGAGCCGTATTGCCAGCACCCGTAGTATTGTAGTGAAGCGCCTGGAAACCATTAGCAGTATTATAAAAGGCCTTGTTAAAAAATAGAGCCCCGAAACCCGTGGCTGTATTACCATCTCCTGAAGTATTATCGTAAAGCGCTCCTCTACCAATGGCAGTGTTATAACTACCAGTAGTATTAAATTTTAGTGATTCAGATCCTAATGCACAGTTCCTACTACCAATAGTATTTTTTGTAAGTGATTGCCAGCCAATTGCTATGTTTTGACCTCCAAAACTGTTAGAATAGAGGGATTGAAAACCAATCGCTGTGTTATCATTGCCATTAATGTTAGATAAAAGTGCTTGGTTACCACATGCGGTATTCATTGATCCAACTGTATTTGACTCAAGAGCATAAGATCCAATTGCTGTATTATTATTTCCTGTCGTATTTAAAAAAAGGGTCAATATTCCATTTGCAACATTGTCATTTCCTGTTGTATTTGATTGAAGAGCACTCGCGCCATTGGCTGTATTATTATTTCCTGCTGTATTCTCGTTAAGGGAATAGCTTCCAATCGCAGTGTTAGCTGTTCCAGTTGTGTTTGAATAAAGGGTTCTGGAACCAATTGCTGTATTAGCTATTCCAAAAGTGTTCGAATAGAGTGCCTGAAAACCATTTGCTGTAATATTAGAACCTGTCGTATTGTTATTGAGAGCTTCAAACCCAATACCTACATTTCCATTATTTGTACCATCATCTTGAGCACCTGCATTTAGTCCTAAATACACAGATGAGCCATCATCTGTACCATCATTATCACTCTTCCCATCAGCAAGGTCATTGATCTTTACGCCATCAGGTGAAACACTCAGGGCATAAGGAACCGCCATAAACTGGGTAGTACCCAGGTCAACCAGTCCGCTGCCGGTGTCGATCTGAACATTTAAATGATGTTCGTCACTGCTCCAGTCGATATCGGTAAAAACTCCGCTGTCAACTGATCCGGTTCCAATATTTACAATTACATAGCCATTAGTATCGGTGGTTGGATTATGGGTTTCCTGATAGACATTGGTCATGGCGCCGCCCTTCAGGACCTGGAACTGGACCGCAATGGTAGTGCTGGTCACTGCGTTGCCGCTGCCATCTTTAACAAGGGCTTTGTAGTTGATACCGTTTTGGGAATAGGAAAACAGGGTAGTAAAAGCCAGGACGGCTACTACCAAATACCGGAGAGCTTTCATAATATGCTTATTAGATTATTAGTCGACTAAACCGATCTGGTAATCAGAAACAAAAGTGCAGTGTTGATTTGGGGTCGGTTAATAGTTACAGTGAAGTGAAGTGTATAATTTAGCAAGTCCCATAAAATTACGGAAATGTAAGGTCATTTACAACTTAGTTCACCAAGGATACAACCTCTACTCGTTCTTTAGGCCCAGGGCCTGGTCAACTTTTTCTTTCCACACTTTTAATTGCTTAAGTTCAATACCCTGTTCTTCAATAATGTATTGCTGTTCTTGAATGGCTTTCGTTAATACTGCAATCAAGTCATTATAACGCAGACTCATTTTTCCCTCGTCATTGGTAGTCAAGAAGCCCTGGTCATCATAGCCTAGTTCCTCAAGAACCTGCTCCACATCCTGGGCGATAAAGCCCATTTCACGGGTTTCTTTATCATTGTTCTTGCGAATATAGTCCACAGGTTTTAGCTTACTGACCAAGTCGAGTCCATAAGGTAATTCACGTACCTCTTTTTTCCAGGTTTCATCTGAAGTGACTGTCCAGCCCACTTGTATGCCAGCGTAGGTGATTGAAGTGTTCCCGATGCGCACCTGATTTGAAGCTGAAGCCGTCGGTACTGTAGCATTATTTCCAATACCGATATTATTATTTCCGGTACTGTGATACAAGGCACCCGTACCTATTGCTGTATTTCGATATCCCCCTGTGTTGGTGTACAAGGCGCTGATACCGCTTGCGGTATTTTCAAATCCGGTTGTATTGCTGTACAGAGCCTGGAATCCATTCGCCACATTTTGGGCCCCTGATGAATTACTAAACAGGGCACGATATCCAATAGCCGTGTTTCTGTCGGCGGTTGTGTTATTATAGAGGCTTCCTCGACCAATAGCCGTATTGTTATCTCCACTTGTATTAGTGTACAAAGCATTAATCCCCAGTGCGGAATTTCCATGTCCATTTAAATTTCCGAATAAGGCTGTAGTGCCTGCAGCGGTATTCATTGTCCCAGTGGTATTAGAATACAATGTACTTTGACCCATTGCCGTATTCCTGAAACCAGACGAATTGGTAAATAAGGAATTGTGGCCACTTGCGGTATTTTCGTAACCGGTATTATTACTGTATAATGCACGGTAGCCTAATGCGCTATTCTGACTGGATGTTGTATTATTCATAAGTGCAAGGTGCCCGACGGCTGTATTTTGTCCGCCGGATGTATTCGTAAAAAGAGATTGATATCCCAATGCTGAATTGTAATTCCCGGTCGTATTAGAAAAAAGGGCGTCTCCACCTAAGGCGGTATTTGGGGAGCTGGATTGACTGGAATATAAAGCTCGAAACCCGACTGCCGTATGATTCTGAACAATAGCCGTCCTCATAGCGTATGATCCAATGGCAACATTATTAGTCCCTGTAGTTCCTGAATACAGTGATTCAAAACCAAGGGCTGTATTATGATCACCTGTTGGAAATTTCATTGATTTATAGCCTATGGCGGTATTGTTAGAACCCTGATTCGATCCCAAAGTGTTCGTGCCAATAGCTATGTTCTCGCCCCCATCAACATTCTGAGCCAATGAAGTATCTCCAATAGCTATATTGCCCTGGCCCGACACATTTTCTAACAATGCATAACTGCCAATGGCGAGATTGTTGATTCCTGTTAAATTAGATTGCAATGATGAATTGCCAATGGCGAGATTAAAAGATCCTGTGGTATTGCTGTTCAAGGCGTTATACCCTACAGCAATGTTCTCAAAGCCATCTGTATTACTGGTTAAACTTGTATTTCCAACAGCAGTATTTAGAAAACCAGTTGTATTGAATCGAAGGGCATGAGAGCCTAGCGCTGTATTATTATATCCGGTTGTATTCGTGCCAAGTGCATAATACCCAAAAGCAGAATTTGAATTGGCCGTAGTATTCATCAGAAGGGCTCTGTAACCAACCCCTGTATTATAATCCCCTGATGTATTATATTGAAGAGATTCCTTACCTATGGCTGTATTTTGATTACCATCAATATTTTCATGAAGGGTATTAAATCCAACTGCCGTGTTGTCCTGCCCGGTCGTGTTTTTTCTGAGTGATGACTGACCTACCGCCGTGTTATTATTTCCAGACGTATTTGCCGATAAAGACCTGTAACCAACAGCCGTATTATAAAAACCTGAAATATTATAATAAAGCGTTTCATAACCGACGGCTGTATTGAATGAGCTTTCTATATTCGAGTACAATGCCCTGGGGCCTAGAGCTACATTGTTATTGCCTGTCGTATTACTATATAATGCAAAATGACCTAATGCTGTATTCAGGCTTCCTGTAGTGTTGTATACTAAAGCGGCCATTCCAAATGCAGCATTTTGTTGACCAGAAGTGTTGTAATACATCGCATGTGAGCCCAATGCTGAATTGTGAAACCCTGAGGTATTAGAATACATCGAACTTCTTCCTATTGCTGTGTTCCCGAACCCATCGTTATTGTTCAACATACTTTCATAGCCTATGGCGGTGTTCTCATCACCTAATGCATTATTGGTCAATGTTGCAAATCCCACACCTACATTCTTATTATTAGTTTCATCGTCGTTTAGGCCCGCATTAAGTCCGAGGTATACAGAGGAGCCGTCCTCAGAACCATCGACATCACTCTTACCATCAGCAAGGTCATTGATCTTTATCGATTCTGAAGGCAGACTCAATGCATAAGGTACCGCCATGAACTGGGTGGTGCCCAGGTCAACCAACCCACTGCCGGTATCGATCTGCACGTTTAAATGATGCTCGTCAGAGCCCCAGTCGATATCGGAATAGACACCACTGTCTACAGTACCTTCACCAATGTTCAGCATGACATAGCCGTTGCCGTCCGTTGTTGGGTTATGTGTTTCCTGGTACACATTGGTCATAATGGTTCCTTTCAAAACCTGGAACTGAAGGGTTATACTGGTATTGGCCAGGACATTACCACTGCCGTCTTTTACCAGGGCCTTATAGTTAATGCCGGTTTGCGAGGACGTTACAATTGGAGTACATAACAGGGCAAGGATCACAATCTTGATGAATACTTTCATAATGCGAGCTTTAGGTTAAAAAAATATTAACCGATTTGCTCATCAGGTATTAGCCGTGCACTGATCCTGAACGGGATTCTACGAAGGTAAATTTGTAAAATGAAGTACTGCCGAAACAGCCTTATAAAGTTAACCAATAAAGCCGAGATACGCAATCTATTATAAGCAGCACTCTCCTGTTTAGTTGTCAACCAAACCCAAAAGTTGTTCCATCTTTTTAATGCGTGAATTTACTTATAATATTTAATTGCTGTTTCGTATTAAGTATTGCTTCAGTTTCAATTAGACGTTCATGTTTAGCATACTGTTCCGTCCAATATATGCTAATCGAACACACTCACCTCACCAAAATCGCAAGAAGCACAAGTATAGATCTCGAAATAGTAAATATAAGTGCTATTGTCAATAACATTTGCTCCTGCAGTTACTAAAGTGAAACTCGATTGTTGATTATAAATACTGGCAGCAGTGTTATTTCCAGTAATTCTATATATCTCTTGGGCGCCACCACTTCCAAGAGAATTTCGCGAAGCACGTTTGAGAACAACAAAATTGGAATTATTAACACCCCCAGTACCGGAATCGTTATCTAGTAACAATGCACTGATCCCGATTAGTATGGTACCATCTTGAAAATGAGTATTGGTTTTCGATATGGTAAAGTTTGGGCTACTGCTGTCCACATCGAAGTAATCATAAATACCAAATTTTTGATTGTTCTTAGGTGTTACGACAGGAGGAGATGTTTTTATAAGTTTTCCATTGCTATCTACACTAATATTCTCGGTGCTACTACCTGCATATTGAGGCAGGGTTATCTCTCCGTTACTGATTTCAAATACATTTCCACTGACACCGACCTCAGTGATTTTTAGTTTATCTTCAGGACTATCATATTCTACTGAAAATTCGTTGGCTACACCCGATTTTAATGCTAACCTATTAGCAAGTCCGGCCTGATCTGACTGAAAAGCATAAGGCACTGCCATGAATTGCGTCGTGCCCATATCTGTCAAACCGCCACCGGTATCGATCTGCACATTTAAATGATG
>JABDNT010000005.1 GCA_013043685.1 Flavobacteriaceae bacterium
GGTGGGTTCTGAACTATTAGCGTCAGTATAGGGCGTCTCTTTCAGTATCTTAAAAGAAGAAAATATTACAGCAAATGATACGAATATTATTGTCATAGAATATTTCATGGCGAAAAGTTTTAAGTGATACACTTTTTAATCTTTCGTTCTGAAATATTTTCGATTTTAAAACAATCTACCCGGAATAATATCAAACTAATTATATTTCAGATCGAAATCCTTCACATAATCATCCATCCTGTTTAGGGATAATTTATCAAGCTACCGAATTTGCAAATTTTATGAAATGACTTTCATCAGGTTTATGAATACTTCCAATTGAATTCCGAAGCGATTATTTTTTTTGGAGAAGAGGAACTATTTAATCGGGACGTGCCTCCTTTACAGTCGGCGAGTCCCGCTACAGTTTGTTACGAGGATTTTTGCTGAGTATATTTCTGCTGTTTAACAGGTTGCCTTATTAGTCTGGGATAAGCAGTAGTATCCACAATTTGAATTTGCATAATCTATAATTCACAGAAAACTAATTTTCAATCCCGTCCCAATTCCGGAATGTCTCACCGGTAGAGCATTTCACCTTTGGTGCTAAACTATATCTGTCGTGATGTGGCAGCCTCACAAAGAAAGAGCTTTCGACAAAATTATTATTCGCATCCATTTCAAGACCCACATAAAGTATCTTGGCATTCAAACTCTTTGTTCCTGATAACCCCCACTTGTGTTTTCTTTTGATAGTAAATGTCTCACCCATGTCTAATTGTGGAATGTCATAATGTTTCACCCCTTTTTGTTTTACATATGATCTAATTTGAAAACTTGCATTGGGATGGGTTTCCCCAGTTCCAACGTTCTTCACAACTATACGAATCTCTCTCTCTCGACCAACAGGTGGCCTTTTTCCATTACTTATGTAGACAATCAACTCAGGTACAGGCGGAACATCTAAGGAAATAGTATGGCTATTATTGGTTTCATCTACTTCATCTATGAGATCATTGGGATCCAGTATCGTCGTAATTGTATAATTACCAGGTTCTCTCATTTTTATCCCTTTACTGAAGGGCACCCTTTCATTTATATCAATAGTCTCGTTCAAAGTGGTCGTAAAATTAGAAGTAGGCAGATTGCCTGGCCTGTCTATTTCAATTTTAATGGTTGGATTTTGAACCACTTTAGTTCCTATATTACTAATAGTTATTTCAAATCTTTTTCTCCATCTAGTTAGGGGTGTGATGCTCGATAACTGTGGATTCAGGTCTGGCTTAATGCAATCCTTCAAAGTAAATGTCCCAGTTTGTCCGGTAACTAAAGTAGGAGTGGTATCATCTGTTCCGGAGATCTTTATCAAATAATTTCCTAAACCCGTTGCGAATCCATTCCACAGATAACTTCCATTATTGGAAATATTACTTGCAATCGTCCTGTTTATAGTTTGACCATCGGGTTGCATTAGATAAATACTAACAGTGCTTACTGTTCCTCCGGAAGTTAGCCAGGTTATAGTTTGCTGTTGCTTAAAGCAATAATCCTGACCTCCTGTGGGACTGGTGACCGTTATGGTTGTAAGGGTGGGTTCTGAACTATTAGCGTCGGTATAGGGCGTCTCTTTCAGTATCTTAAAAGAAGAAAAAATTACAGCAAATGATACGAATATTATTGTCATAGAATATTTCATGGCGAAAAGTTTTAAGTCACACACTTTTTAATCTTTCGTTCTGAAATATTTTCGATTTTAAAACAATCTACCCGGAATAATATCAAACTAATTATATTTCAGATCGAAATCCTTCACATAATCATCCATCCTGTTTAAGGATAATTAATCAATATAGTTCATAAGATAATTAAATAATATGACCTTTATCAGTGCAGTAGACATTCAGTTCTTATCTGAAAAAGATGTGAGTGCTATCGTATAACGCGAACTTTTCTTATGAGTATTGAAGGCGGGAATTAGCTTCACTTCGTTTCGCTGAGTCACGCCTTGTCATCTTGAAATTAAAAACCAAATCCGCTTGGCAGCGGATATCTTTTTTGCACGATTGAAATCTGATAGCGGGAATTAGCTTCACTTCGTTTCGCTGAGTCTCGCCTTGTCATCTTGAAATTAAAAACCAAATCCGCTTGGCAGCGGATTTATTCTTTTATTCCTCCAAATTTCAGAAAGCAAGCTTTCTTCAGTTTTCGGAATAAAAAAACCGAATCTATCGATCCGGTTTTTACTTATCTGTACAGAAGGCGGGACTTGAACCCGCACGGGCATTACTGCCCATTGGATTTTAAGTCCAACGTGTCTACCAATTCCACCACTTCTGCATCGGACTTAAAAGTCAAATTCGATTTGACCTTTAGAGCGAAAAACGGGATTCGAACCCGCGACCTCCACCTTGGCAAGGTGGCGCTCTACCAACTGAGCTATTTTCGCGAAAATAGTAAGAACGTGCTTTGTAATTAAAGCGGACGCAAATTTAAAACTTTTACTGCAAATGCAAAGTATTTCTAAGAAAATGTTTGAACTGATTTAGTTCAAAATAGGATTTACAAATTATCACTAAAAATATTGGAGATCTCCTCATCTACCTGTTCCTTGAGGTCTTCACCGTCGTCGCTTCGTTTGCGAATTCGGTAAGATATATATATAAGAAAGAAAAGTATTGGCAGAATCACGGGTAGGGAATACCAGAAGTCGAATTCATCTATATACTGAATCTTATAGTTGATTACTCCCGATAGCTGAAAAAGAAACATGGTAAGCGGTATCAGGATGGCATATTTCCACCAGTTCTTTGAAGTCAGGAACCAAATAGTTGTAAGAAGTATAAAGGTAAGCTTGGTAAATAGCGCATGCATATAAGATTGCACACTACCAAATCCACCCGATCTTACGGTTCCCAGCCATGTATTCCATTCGCTGGATTCGGCAGGAGCGTGCTTATAAAAATAGAATAAGAAAGGTGTCGCAACCAGCAATGCGGTAAGCAACACCCCTTTTACAATGCGTTTCTTCTTATCCGTTTGGCGGAACTTCGTATTTGTCTTTATCGATTTGTTGTTCATCTCCGGCGATGGATTCTGGAGTACAGCTTGCTGTTAGTGCTAAGCCAAGTAAAGCTAAAGTAAACATTAATTTTTTCATAGGGATAGATTTTAGGGTTAATTACAAAGCAAACCTATGAAGAACATTCTAAAATTAACTATGGTATAATAATTAACATTATCTTATATTTGTAGGTTATTTCCTACCACTATCATCGATAAAAAGTAAATAAATACGATGAACTGCCCAATTTCCCACTGGAAAGTACAAAGCGAAGAACATGGCCATACCCAATGCGAATGTGTGTACCCCGAAAAATTGTTCCAGGATATTATCCGGGTATATATACGAAGTTTTCAATGTATAGCCGCCAAATTCCAGGACAGCCATGGCGACCAGGCCATATGCATATTGCGTAAAGAACGAATATCCTCTTAAAAGGATCGAGATAGGTATCATATATAATAGATATGTACTAATCACCTGCCACCAAAAGGTGAACTTCGCGATCTCCAGCCATTGGCCCACATTATGCATTAATATTCCCCATAAGAAATAGACAACAATATAAATTATTAGTCTTTTTCGTTCTACGGATCTCAGTTTGGCGATCAGTTTTTTTATCATCTTGTTATCAAAAGTAATCATTACTAATTAATTGATAATCCGCATTTTTCCTACAAATTCCTACATTATAATTATAACTATCTTCGATGAAATACCCTTTTCTACGATGAATAAACTGTTAAAATCTTTATAATAGTATGCATTTTATCGATAAAAAGATACAGTTTAACGAAAATTTATCCAATACATCGATAATTTTGACTAATGGTCGAAATAAACGTTAACAATTTTAACAATTTAGACATATATTTGGCCCATCCGCGATTTTTCCCAAATCATGGCTAACCGTTATTATTACAAAAAACATATTTCTTACAATAATATACAGTACTAACTTATAGTGTATTGCTTATGAAACCATTTCTACTTAAAACATTTTGTGCATTATTTTTTGCTTTTATTTTTACCACTGTCACAAATGCACAAGATTGCTCGGTAAATGCAGATCTTGATCGGACCATTTGTGAGAATGAGTCCTTTTTCTTTTTAGGATCATCATCAGGAAACGTAATATCAACTAACTGGATGCAGATCGGCGGACCTTCCGTGGTAATCGTTGATCCATCTGATGTTGCTTCTGAGGTACTTGGGATGACAGGTGGAAATGTTTACACATTCCGACTTACAGCCGAATGTAATAGCGGCCCGGCACTTCCACAGCAAATTGATATCACCGTAGAACCCATTTCAACGGCCACAGTGGGAGCCGATATTGAATCTTGTCCGGACAGCTCCGGATCAATTGTGGTAACAGGTAGCACTCCCGGCCCCGGAGAAACAGGTATGTGGTCCGTTGTTGGAACCAACGATGCTGGGGTTGTGATAAACTTTCCTACCTCTGCAACCACAACTTTAACACTTCCTGCTAGTAGTTGTGGAGTATCTACTTTGCGATGGACTATTACCGGAGGGGAATACGCTCCAGGGTTGTTTTGTGAAGATTTCGCCGAACTTACTGTGACAAATTTTGGTGGATTGGAACCTGTCGACGCAGGACCGGATCAAATGTTAGATAATTGTTATACAGTATTTCAGTCAACCACTCTAAATGCAACAAATGGTGGCTGCGGATTAAACGGTCAGAATGGTGTCTGGTCATTTGTGTCAGGACCCAGCACACCAACTATCGCCAGCCCAAATAGCAATTCAACTGGAGTTTCAGGTCTAATAGAAGGGGTGTATGTATTACGATGGTCTGTCAGTGGTCCTTGTGCCAATGGAGAAGATACGGTTACTATAACCGTAGATCCTGCCACTCAGGATGTAACCTCGGCGTCCATCCAGGCAACGAATCAGTATTTTTGTGATGGAAGCGTAACAACCGCAACTTTAATAGGGAATACCCCTGATTTTTCAGGTGAGACCGTACAATGGGTAGAAACCTCTGCACTTGGAGCTGTTATATCAAACCCAAACAGTTCTACAACCCAGGTAACCGGTTTAGTTTCACCAAACACCTATACTTTTACTTATACGATCACGAATATTACAACAGGATGTTCTAGTACGGCAAGTGCTACCATAGGATTTAATTTAACCAATTATGACATAATAGTTAACGGCGGAAATGATATCGTCGGTAGTTGTGGAGAAACATCTATTGATATACCTTTTGTGGCGAATGGAGATGGCACTAATTCATATAGTATTGTAAGTGGACCCGGAGATTCTGCGTTTTCGTTCCCCACAGCCTATCAAACTTTTTCAAGCAGTCCGTTAACTATTAATTTCGATGTAGAAGGGGATTACACAGTAGCCTTTAGACGTAGTCAAAACGGGCAGGGACTCGTTGGGTGTGAGGATTCGACAGATCAAATAAACGTTTCTATATCATTGGTTCCAACGGGTGCCAATGCCGGTACCGACCAAAACCTTGCTTGTGGAGTGGTTGCAACTACTTTAGCGGGTAATGCCATTACTGTTGGAGAATCACTTTGGACCCAGATAAGCGGGCCTAATACGGCAAATATTGTTGACCCCTATGCTCAATTGGCTCCTGTAAATGGGCTTATCGCAGGTACTTATATTTTTAGGTATTCCGTAGTTGGAGGATTCGTATGTCCGGTGGAGGCAGATGATGTTCAGGTTACGGTTAATGCTCCTGTGGTTCCTGTTTCTGATGCTGGTCCGGATCAGACTATTTGTTTTGGTAGTCCCGTACAATTGAATGGTAGTATACCTCAAGGCAATCAAATCGGGACCTGGTCTAAAACAGCTGGACCTGATACGATTACTTTTTCAGACATCAACGATCCGATGGCCACTGCTTCAGGATTCAATACACCATCGTCCACTAACACATTACAATGGTCGATAGACGGACCTTTAAGTTGTGGGGGGCCATCTGTGGACACAGTGGATATTACAACAGATATAACTCAGGGACCATCTCCTTCAAATGCAGGCCCTGATCAATGTTTACCATCAGGCACCGGAACTGTTACTCTTGCGGGAAATGCTCCCGGAGCAGGAGAAACTGGTTTATGGACAGCGGTTCCGGCCGTTGGACTAACATTTACAGATGCCACTCTTTTTAATACAACTGCCACGGTTGTAACGGAAGGCAGTTATATATTAACCTGGACCATCGATACGGTCGCACCGGGTTGTCAATCGGCAACAGACGAAGTAGAAATCACAATAGGTGGGGCAGCTGCGGCAGATGCCGGAGCAGATCAATCGGATTGTTCCAGCACATTTACTATGGCCGCGACAAGCACAGGTTCAGGACTTTGGACCCAGGTTTCTGGTCCTGGAGGATTTACGATTGATGACGATACCAGTCCAGTGGCTGTTTTCACATTTACTTATTCTGGAATTTATGTCTTTGACTGGACAGTTAACAACGGGTCGTGTTCTACGGATTCCGACCAGGTGACTATCGAAGTGGGAATTCCTCCTACGGTAGCAACATCAGGCCCGGCGCAGGTAATTTGCAATGATACAACAGTAACACTAATAGCAAATACATTTGATCCTCAAACGGAGAATGGTGTTTGGACAGTACTTTCAGGAGCTCCTAATACGCCTACATTCAGCAATATAAGCGACCCGAACGCTATGGTTTCAGGATTAGTAACCGGCTCGTATACCTTCAGGTGGAATATTTCAGGTAGTCCTTTATGTCCTGCCACAAGCGCTGATACAACTGTAGATGTCTTTGCACCTGCCAATGCTGGACCCGACCAACAATTGTGTGAAGCTACTGATATACTTTTGGAAGCCACTCAAGGTTCAACAGGAACGTGGACGGAATTAACAGCCAATGGAGCTGTTATAGTTCAAACTCCTGCCAATAGTAATATTGCCAGTGTCTCGGTAGTACCGGGATTGACTTATACCTTCAGATTCACGACTGATTATGCCGGATGTCCGAACCTTTTCGACGACATAACAGTAGTAAATAGCGCTGGTCCTTCGGCTGCGCCAGATGCGGGCCCTGATCAACTTCTTTGTCAGGCAGATCTCGCACCAGTTGATACAACTACATTAGCAGGTAATGCTCCACCACCAGATGGAACGGTGGGTACATGGAGCTTCGCCGGATTTCCTTCAGGAAGTGTTGCGACTATTGATTCACCTAATGACCCTAACAGTACACTATCCAATTTATCCGTTCCCGGAATATACATACTCGAATGGAATTTCTCCCTGAATAACTGTACCATGACCGCAGACGTGGTCCGAATAGAAGTATTTGCCCCACCATCGGCTGCTGCAGCAGGACCCGATCAACCAGTTGCTTGTCAGCTAACAGCAACAATGGCGGCAACACCACCTGCAGTTGGAATTGGAACATGGTCTTTTGTAACGGACCCATCTGGGGGTGCCGCAATGATAGACAGTCCTAATTCTCCTTCGACAACGATTTCTAGCATTACAGTACTCGGAACATACACACTCGAATGGACCGTTGTAAACGGACCATTTATGGCTCCTTCGCTCTGTGCTCCAACATCCGATACTGTGGATATCACCTTCACAGATGTACCTCCTTCTATGGCAGATGCCGGTCCTGATCAGGAGTTTTGTGATGTGGATCAAACAAATATGGCTGCCATCCCGGCAAGTCCGGGTATTGGTACTTGGACTCAAACAGCCGGGCCAGGTGTAACCGGACCTGGTTCACCCGCGGGAATTGCTTCACCAAATGACCCGAATAGCTTAATGTTTAATCTTGTTCCAGGAGTTTATGAATTCACCTGGACTACTTCAAACGGAGGTTGTGATTCTATAGATGTAATGACGGTAACTATTGTGGATGCTCCGGCCGCTGCAGATGCCGGACCAGACCAGGTAGTACCTCAATTCTCAACTATAACATTAAATGCCGTTCCTGCAACAGCGGGAATGGGAACATGGACCCAAGAATCTGGTCCAACCACGGTTGGATTCATTGACGCGAATGATCCAAATACTTCGGTATCAGGGACCATTCCTGGGATTTATGAATTCAGATGGACCGTTTCGAACGGAATATGTCCAATCAGCTTCGATATTATGCAAGTTACGATCAATGGCCTTGCAGATTTGGAACTTACTAAAACAGTTATGCCTACAACAGCTTCCCCCGGAAGTACAGTAACCTTTTCTATTGACATTTTCAATAATGATGTCACCGGGTTTGCTGATGCTACAGGAGTTGAGGTGCAAGATATAGTGCCTCCCGGATTTACGGCGATTCCAGGCTCGATAAGCAACGGAGGAACATACGATGGAGGCACGTTCACCATTACATGGGCTGGCTTGTCGGTTCCACTGGGAACAACATTGAACCTAACTTTCGATGCAATCGTGAATACTAGCGGGCCATATCTTAATACAGCCGAGATCACGGGAGCCGATCAATTTGACGCCGATTCTACCACCAACAACGGCGATCCTACCGAGGATGATATCGACACAGCACCATTTACTGTAATTGGAGATACAGACGGAGACGGAACTTATGATGACGTAGATCCGGATCCCCTCGATCCTTGTGTGGACGATGGTGTGATAGGAGACGAAGATATTACGAATCCAATCTGGCAAGCAGCCGATTGTGATGGAGATGGTGTGACCAACGGACAAGAAATAATCGATGGTACCGACGCTTATGATTTCTGTGATTATGATCCAGCCAATCAGGATTATACGACAACATCACCCGCTTATCAAAATGCAGATTGCGATGGCGATGGTGTTACAAACGGTGATGAAATAGATCCGGATGGAAATGGTATAGATGATGGAAACGGTACAGATCCGTTTGATCCATGTGACTTTGTCTTTGCAGATCAGACCCTACCTCCATCAAGTGGTTGGGAAGCATTGGATTGTGACGGTGATGGTGTGACCAACGGTGATGAGATCATCGGAGGCACAGATCCAACTGATCCTTGCGATTACAATCCAGTCTTAGTCACACTACCACCCTCAGCACAGTGGCTTCTGGCAGACTGTGATGGTGACGGAGTGACCAATGGTCAGGAAGTTATAGATGGCACCGATCCTCTGGATCCTTGTGACTTTATTTTAGCAAGTCAAACTGGGCCTACCAGTCCTGCATGGGATGCATTGGACTGTGATGGTGATGGCGATCCTAACGGGACCGATCCGGATCCACTAGATCCTTGTAATGCCACTACTCAAAATATACCTCTGCCATCAGATCCTAATTATGCGATCTGGGCGGCAGCCGACTGTGATGGTGACGGTGTGACCAATGGTGATGAAGTTGCCACAGGTACGGATCCATACGATCCATGTGATTACGATTCTTCGATACAAAATCCGGCTAATGCTACTA
>JABDNT010000008.1 GCA_013043685.1 Flavobacteriaceae bacterium
CCCTTGAATTTACCACCTTCTACTCTTAATCTTCCTTCGTCCAGAAGGGTTTTCAGAAACTGAGTATGGTGCAAAACTTCGTAATTGCCACCCAAACCGGGATATTCATTTTTAAGGGTATTGAAACAATGCGGACAAGCGGTAACGATCTTTTTGATCTCGTAACCATTCAAAACCTGAATATTCATCATTGCCTGCATTTGGAACAGAAATTCATTCCCTGCGCGCTTAGCCGGATCCCCGGAACAACTCTCTTCGGTGCCCAGAACTGCAAAATCTACTTTGGCATTGTGAAGAAGTTTGACAAAGGCCTTTGTGATCTTTTTAGCACGATCGTCGAAACTGCCGGCACAACCCACCCAGAATAATACTTCCGGTTGTTTGCCTTGTGCCGTGAATTCGGCCATTGTAGGTACCTGTATGGTTTCGCTCATCGTATAATTATTTAATCATCAAATACCTGAATCGTCACCTGCTTCTCAATCAGGTCTGTGAATTTTCCTTTGTAGCGAGTTGCTTTCACCAGGTGATTATCTACCCAGTGGTAATTGCCACCCCTGGGTTTTCCCATAAGCAGCGAATGGTATTTAAAACCATGTTTCTTCAGCCAGGTTTCGGTGATTTCCCGATGATCTTCGGTTCTGGATGTGAAGTAGCAGATCAGGTGTCCTTCATCATACCATTTGTTACAGGTTTTCCTGGCATCCGGAAAAGGCTTACAGGTCGCCATACGTTCAGGCTGTTCATTGGGAACGTCCTCTGTTATGGTCCCGTCAATATCTATCAGGTAATTCTTCACACCTTCGGGCAAGACAGGACTAATCTGTTCCCCTTGTTCGACTTTTTCGTGCAATAGTTTTTCTGCTTCTTCTTTTTTCATTTAGTTTTCATTTTTCCAATTCAATCTATCCATTTGATTATATGGCCATGGAGCACCATTGTTCTCTATATTGGTCATTGCTACATTCAATTCTGCGGGTGCAGCCGATTGTTCCATGACCAGGTATTGTCTCATATCCATGATTATAGACAGTGGATCGATACTCACCGGGCAAGCTTCCACACAGGCATTACACGTAGTACATGCCCATAGCTCTTCCCTGGAGATATAATCGTCCAAGAGTTGTTTTCCATCGGGTTTAAATTCACCGTTCTTGTTCAAGTTCTTTCCCACCTCTTCCAATCGATCTCTGGTATCCATCATGATCTTTCGAGGTGATAATTTCTTTCCTGTCTGATTTGCGGGGCATTCACTTGTGCAGCGCCCGCATTCGGTGCAGGTATATGCATTAAGTAATTGGACCCTGTTTAGATCCAGGACATCGCTGGCTCCAAACTTAGCCGGAGCCTCAGCACCTTCAGGTGGTGCTGCGAAGGGATCTGCATTTGGATCCATCATTAATTTTACTTCTTTCGTTACAGATTCCAGGTTATTGAATTGTCCTTTCGGAATAATCTTTCCAAAGAAGACATTTGGAAATGCAAGAATGATATGCAGGTGCTTACTGAAATAGAGGTAATTCAAAAATACTAGAATTCCCAGGATATGAAGCCACCAGGCTATTCTTTCAACAAGTATGAGAGAGTCTGTGGACATATCACTGAATAATGGTAACATGAAGTCACTCACAGGAAACATTCCCGCCTGGGAATAATGCTCCAATCCCATTTGCTGAAGTTGATGGTCTGCAGCATTCATTGTGAGGAAGAGTAGCATTAGAACAACTTCAAAATAAAGAATGTAGTTTGCATCATTCTTTGGCCAGCCCTTCATTTCAGGACTTAAGAATCGTTTAATTCGCTGAACATTCCTGCGTATCCAGAATACTATCACAGCCAACAGCACCAGTAAGGCGAGTACTTCAAAAGAAGCAATAAGAATATCGTATACCGGCCCAAGAAAGGCAAAGATGCGATGGGTTCCAAAAAGACCATCTATGATAATTTCAAGCACCTCAATGTTGATGATCACAAATCCAACGTAAACGATAATATGCATAAGGCCTGCCACTGGCCTAACCACCATCTTAGATTGCCCTAATGCAATGCGTACCACGTTACCCCATCGTTCCTTTTTATGGTTGATCTCTCCTATCTCCTGCCCTATTTTAATGTTGCGGATCACCTTCCGGATATTCATGGTGAAATATCCAATACCAGCCGTTAAGGCTATTAAGAACAATATATTAGGAAGGTACTGCATCATTCATCCTGGGATTCAGTGGGTGGCTCGTATGGTTTTTGCCGTTTTCCAAATAATGAAAAATGTACATAGCGTTTCGGATTGAGCCTCATATCTTCCAGTAATTTTTCGATCTGAAGGGACGCACCAGTTAAATTTTCATATAATTCTTCGTCTTTTAGCAATTTGCCAACACTTCCCTCCCCACTTTCAATTTGGGTGGCTATGCCATTAAATCTGCTAACTGTGCTCTCGAGTTCCTTTACCATCTTCCCAACTTCGATTTCCGCAAGGGAATCTGATAACTTCGAGAAATTTGCCGTGGTATTATCGAGATTGGCAATGGAATTGTTCAGCTTTTCCTTATTGTCTCTTAATAAGGAATTTATAGATGCGGAAGCACCCCTGAATTCAGCAACAGTCGCGCTTAAATTGCTTATAGTACGTTTGAGATTCGCCTTACTTTCCTTATCCAGTACCTCATTTACACCAATAAGAAGGGTGTCTAGACTTGTTAAAGTGCTTTCTATTTTCGCCTCCAAAGGTGCTAACTTACCGGTAACCTGATCCAGTATACCTTGTTGGATATCTCCTTGAAGTGTATCCCCCCGCTGCGCGATATCCTTAGGATCATATTTAACCAGGATACCCAGGTTATTACCTCCAATGAATCCGCTGCTGTAGATCTGAACGATACTTTTCCTGGAGAATTTAAAATCTTTTTCAACTGAAAAGGTCACCAGCAGGTCTCCATCGCCGTTTAAAAAGTCTATTCCCTGAACTTTTCCTACCTGAAGTCCATTGATCGTAACAGGGGCTCCTATGGCAAGGCCTTCCACATTATTGTATTTTACAAAATAGCTGCGTTGATTATCCAGAAGATTCGTACCCTTTAGATAACTATATCCGAAGATGAAAAGTAGTATAACTACAATAGCGAAAATGCCGGTTTTTAGTTCTCTGGATAGCTTCAAAGGCTGTGTTTTTAGTGCTGAACAAATTTAGAAATAAATCTACAAAAACCGATTTATTTGTCTTCCGATTTTAGGACTTCGGAAAGTTTTAGTTTTTTTCCGTCTTTGAAGGCGACTACATAACACGTTGGATAGCCATTATCCTTCGCAAAGGTCTGCATAAGCCTTATTTTATTATAATCGGAAGTCTTCCCGTAATAGTATTTGTACAGACCGTCTTCTTTATGTCGGTTTACGTCCTTAAGTCCATTAAAATTATACGCAAAGGTTTCTATTTTCTTTTTGCTCGCCAGTAACTGAACCTTGAAGATCACATCTTCATAGATTTTCTCCTCTGCTTCATCCATGGCCTTATCGATTTCTTCCTGGGTAATAATTGGATTCTGGCTGTCATTGGTAGCCAGAAGGAGATTCTTACGGTAGGTTACTATCCCGTTCGCAATTTCTTTGGCCATGGCATTTCTTCCCTTTTTCGAGTTTATGTAGGGCCCTTCCGAATTATGCGTTAGAAAGCCTAATTCGACCAGCACACTCGGCATATAGGTGTTGTGAAGTACCCAGAACACATCTTGTTTCACGCTCCGGTCCCGGCGTTTCAGATTATTCACCATATTATTCTGAATAAGGCCGGCAAGCATAATACTCTGGTCCAGATATTCTTCCTGTAGAATGGTAAGTCCAATAAAAGACTCCGGGGAATTTGGGTCGAAGCCCACATATTTTTCTTCGTAATTATCTTCCAGGAAGATAACTTCGTTCTCTTTTTTAGCGGTATTGAGATTTTGTTTACTCTTGCTCAGCCCCATTACAAATGTTTCTGCACCATATGCCTGGGTGTGATGGGAATTACAGTGCACCGATACAAATACATCGGCATCTGCCTTATTTGCTATCGCAGCTCTTTCATGTAATTCCAGGAAAACATCGGTTTTTCTCGTATAGATAACTTTAATACCTTCAACTTTTTCCAGTATCTTACCTATTTCCAGGATCACATTTAAGGCGATGTCCTTTTCCTTATAACCGTTTCCCCTGTTACCCGGATCCTTGCCTCCATGCCCCGCATCAAGTACAACTACAAAGGGTTCTGTGGCATTATTATAGCGCCCTGTGAACGAATAGAATAAAAAGGACCCCAAGGCAAGTACGAAAAGAATTAAAATCTTCGTTCTCATGTTGTTAATAACGTATGTTGAAAATTGATATTTTAAAATACTAAATTTAAAATCCTACATAAAAAATATGCTTAATTTTGAGGTGTCAAAAACTAAGCCAAACGGGCATAGCGTATTTTGCTCACCACAAAGAAAAATGAAAATAGGTTATGCAAAGTTCCTTTGTTGAAAATTTAATTTTAAACTTTTGAACAATTATTCAAAATCATACAAAGGAATTCTCTTAAATATGAGCCTGCTGTTTAACCGGGCTCAAGTTCATATTTTCATGCTAATTTCTTTTCTAATCGGAATATGCAATAGTTATGGTCAGGACATCCCTTCTAAAAATGAAGTAAACATTCAATCCACCAAGGAAGCGGACACAACTACGATAAGCATTACTGGCCCCGTTACGCCTATTAACGAAGTGGTACAGGACACCATAAAACCCGATACGGTTCAACCGAAACCGGAAATGCTGGATGATGTGGTGGATTATTACGGGGAGGACTATGTATATATCGATCGTAAGAACAATAAGGTGTATATGTATAATCAGGCCTATATAGTCTATGGTGATATGCGAATTGATGCCGGGCTTATCATCTTAGACCTGAATAACAATGAAGTTTCAGCAAAAGGAATCGATAGTGCCGGAGTATATTCACAACGACCCATCTTTGAACAGGCAACAAACATAGCAGAACCGGATTCACTTCGATTTAATACTGAAACAAAAAAGGCTATCGTTTATAATACACGAACCGAACAAGACGGAATCATAACCATAGCCGAAACAACGAAGAAAGAGAATGATTCTGTTTATTTTCTTAGAAAGGTAAAATTCACCACCTCCAAGAACCTGGAAGATCCCGAATATTATTTCTACACCAGGAAAGCCAAGTTTGTTCCCAAGAAAAAAGTGGTTACAGGGCTCACAAATATGTATATCGCCGATGTACCCACGCCTATAGGCCTGCCCTTCGCCTTCTTTCCGCTTACAGAAGATCGAACTTCAGGATTTATTATTCCAACCATAGGCGATGACAATAGCCGGGGTTTCTTTTTTCAAAATGGCGGGTATTATTTTGCTATTAATGATTATGTCGACCTTACCGTGCTTGGCGACTACTATACCAATGGCAGTTATGGGCTTAGGGGTGAATCGTCTTATTCGTTGCGATATAAATTCAACGGGAATGTAAGTGTGAGATATGAGAACTTACTAAACAGTGAACGCGGATTCCCCGATTTTAGTCAGAGTTCGGTATACAATATCAGGTGGAATCATACCCAGGATGCTAAATCCAATCCGACTTCACGGTTTTCGGCTTCGGTAAACCTTGGTAGTAGCCGGTATTTCAGGCAATCTATCAACCAGGTGAATAATGCAAGCGCACTGGTAAATACCTTGAGTTCTTCGGTATCTTACGACAAGACATTCGAAGGTGAACCACAGGTAAATATTACGATTGCGGGAACACATCAGCAAAATACGAATACGCAGGAGATAAATATGTCACTGCCAAACCTAAATGCAAGTGTATCCAGGATCTTTCCATTTGCGCCCAAATCGGGAGTTAAGAAAGGAATTCTTCAGAATATCAATTTTCAATACGACCTGTCTGCCGAAAACAGGATCTCCACGGTTGATTCGTTGTTCTTTAAGAGTGAGATGTTTGACGATGCACAGATTGGTGCGCGACATTCAATTCCAGTGAGCACAAATTTTAAGATACTAGACTATCTCAGTGCTTCGATGAGCACCGGTGTTCAGGAAACCTGGACCTTGCAGACCACCAGCGAATCTTATGATCCTGATGCCAACGAAGGATCCGGAGCGGTGGTTCGGGATACCCTGCAGGGATTTGACCGGTATTTAACCTATAATTTCTCCACCAGCCTGGGTACTACCTTATACGGAATGTATGATTTTGAAAAAGAAGGAGAGGATAAAAAGATAAAGGCGATTCGCCATGTAATGCGGCCTTCAATTTCTTATAATATCAATCCTGGATTTGACCAGTATTACGAGGATTATAATATACCTTCTGCCGATCCTGAAGTAAATGACCAGGTGGTTTCATATTCCCGGTTTCAGAATACATTATTTGGTGCCCCGGGGAGGGATTTTTCCAGTTCCATAGGAGTATCATTAAGTAATACTCTTGAAGCTAAAGTAAGGGACAAAGACACTACAGCTACCGAACCCAGGAAGATCGTACTTCTTAACAACCTGAATTTCAACACAGCATATAACCTATCAGCAGATTCGCTGAATTTAAGTCCGGTGCGATTTACAGGGAGTATTCCTATTGTTAAAAAGCTAGATTTCAACTTTAACGGAAGCCTCGATCCCTATGCTTTGGATAACAATAATAACCGGATAGACGAATTTAATATAGATAATGGCGGAAGCCTTTTTAGGCTTACCAATGCCAACGTAAGTTTTAATTATTCTTTTTCAAGCAGGGATTTTGAAGGTGACGGCGATGACGATCCCGATATTAACGATGAAACTTTCCGAAACGGAGGACGGCCGGACGACCTGTTTGGTGATGCTACAAGCCTGAATGAACGCGCCACGGCTATAACACGCGACGAAGAAACAGATCGCGAGAGGAATGTCGATTGGTATAATTTCTCCATACCCTGGGATTTAAGGGTCGCTTATACGATGACCTATGCAAATAACCGACGACAGAGCGAGATAAGCTCTCAATCCATAATGTTTAGTTCTAACCTGGAATTATCGCCTCGTTGGAGTGTAGGAATCTCCTCGGGTTACGATTTTAAGAATAAAGGGGTTACACTAACTCAACTGCGTTTTGTGCGTGATCTGGAGAGCTGGGAATTACGTTTTAACTGGACGCCTATCGGCAGCATTAATACCAACTGGTATTTCTTTATTGGGATTAGATCTGGTGTCCTTAGTGATATAAAATACGATCAACGAAGAGTTCCGGACAGGAATTTGTAGTGATGCGATTGAAAGACGGAAGAGATTAGCAAGAAGTTGGTAGTAGGGAGAAAAATACGATAGATAAATATTCTGAATAATGAAAAAAATTATAAATACATCCAAAGCCCCTGCCCCTATTGGCCCTTATAACCAGGCTGTTCTAAAAGGTGATATGTTGTTTACCTCCGGCCAAATTGCTATTATTCCTGAAACCGGTGAGCTGTTAACTGGAACTATCGCAGAAGAAACCAGGCAGGTTATGGAAAATATGAAGGCGGTGCTAGAAGCGGCCAATATGACTTTTGAACAGGTACTAAAAACTTCCATCTTTATCAGTGATATGAAGAATTTTTCCGAAATAAATGAAGTATATGCAAGCTATTTTAAAGAAGATACGGCGCCAGCAAGGGAAACCGTGGAAGTTGCTAACTTACCGAAGTACGTAAATGTAGAGATTTCAATGATAGCATCTCACTAGTTCTCTTTTTCTTTAATGGCTGTTTGATTAAAATCTTCTGGTACCGAATTGTCATCTGGAGTAACAGGTAATGCTTCTTCTTCCGATTCCAAAGAAAGCTTCCTATTGAACAATTTAAACACCAGTTCTCTGAACGTGTCGAAATCCACCGAATAAGACACCCCGGCTCCCTGCTCAAAGATCTGGTCTTCACCAATAAACTGTATGTCGGCCTGGCGATTGAAGAAGTTAATTCGAAGTGTTCCATCCTCATTTACCAACCACTGTACTTCAATATCCCCGGCTACTGCCGATTCATTCACCCCACCTACCGGAACTCCAACTTTACCATTAATAATTATACGCTCGTTAATGTTAGTGGACAGGGTAATACCCACCTGGTCCGCTATGTTCTGGTCGGGTGTGTTCTGCCCCGGCGTATAGTCAAGTCCAACCTTGAACTTCGAATCCTGTCCGGCGAAAATATCATTCACAAGACTGGAAACACTTTCAGCTATCGTACCTGAGAATGCACCACTTCCCCGAAGGTTATCGTTTACAAACGAATTTGACGCCAATAAGAACAAGGCCTGTTTCTCACGTTGTTCCTGGTTCTGAAGTTTATAATCCAATTCACTTCTAACTATGGAAGAAGCATTGGGAAATCCGATCTCGAAATTAATATTGGGCTGGATCAATTCCCCTGTAAGGTCGATAAGCACATCTACTGGAATTTTCCTGTTTACTGAAGGATTATCAAGTAAGACGGAAGGATTTGCCGCCGTGGTATATTTCGCTGTTAGATCAAGGTTTGCGCGTTCCGGGCTTCCATCCCAGGTAATATTACCACCTGGTTCCACGGTAAAAGCCTTTTGAACAAGTCCGCCGTATCTGAAATCATAGGTCCCTTCAATAACAAGGAAATCTCCCCACATCCTGAATTTTCCCAGTGTGTTGATCTCTAATAGAAGAATTCCGGCTCCTCGTCCCTTTAACCTTGAATTGTTTACCTGGTCCACCACCACTTCTACTTCGGCATTTTCATTTATATCAAGTTCAAAGTTGAGTGATAACCCTTTTACCTCTTCAGAAACAAATGTTTCTCCGCTAATACGAGCGGCTTTTTCCTCGGGAGAAAGGAATTTTATAAAGGAGTCGTCACCTATCGATTCCGTATCGCTTAGCGGAATTTTGAAGGTGGTTCCTTTTTCAGTAGTACCAATGACATCGATCACCAGTTCCTCTGCAGGGCCTTTAATATCTGCAGTACCACTAATGAAGGCAGTACCGTAATACAGCGCCTCCTCGTCCGGAGGTGTATCCAGGACTAACAGCCTGTCAGTATTTATGTTCAGGTCCAGCTCCCAATCACCAAAATTTCTATGGGTAGCATTACCTATCAATGTCCCGCTGGTCTTATATTTTGTGTCGGTTATAGTAGTTCTGCTAATATCAAATTTCTCCTTGGTCACTATAACCTGGGTGTTTTCTGCAAGATTGAAATCTGTATTGAGGTATGGTATTTTCAATCCACTCTCTTCTAGAACTATCCTTCCCAGTATATCCGGAGATTTATAGTTGCCAACTACCTTCGCTCCCCCTGTGGCATAGCCTCTTATATTGGTTATCACGTCACCCCCAAACGGACTAAAAGCTTGTAAATTAAACCGTTCCAATTCTACATTCATTGAGATCTGAGGATTATCGGGAGCTACATCGATCTCGCCAACCGCGCTAATCGACTTTACATTCTCATTAATCAAGGAAGTATTGATATTGTATTTGGTAAGATCTTTATTTCCGCGAATGTCTATTGTAAGATCACCAAAAGCTACATCATTTATAACTACATCATCGACAGTAACATTGGACCTGGGATAATATGCCCCTCCTTTTTGAAGAAAGTTCAATCTACCATTCACTATTCCCTGGAGGTCGAGACTATCAATATCCGGCGCGATATTTCCAAAATTCACATCCTGAAACTGAAGTTTGAGATCCTTATATGTTGTATCCCTCACCACTCCGGCGAACCTGATATATTCATCATCGTGATTTAATACCAGGGAATCGATCTTTACATATTTGAAGTTATCACTGAATGTAATTTTATTGAGTTTGTTGTTATTCTTATTAATGAGCCAGACGTTGTCTTTATAGGTTATATCGGAAGTCTTCACACCAACCACCGATCTTCCTTCCGGATTAATGGTATGGTAAAGCGAAAAGTTGAATAAATCTCTTTTCTTATTACCTCCTTTGAACCTCGAACGAATATACAAGGTGTCTAACAGTGTTTTATTGATGACGTTAATATCGGACACCTGGTACCTGCCGGTATCCACAGAATCGACAGAAATATAGGTGTTGTACAGCGGATTGTCATTGTCGACCTGGATATTCACCTTTCCAAGATAATTATCCAATACAAGGATCTCAGGGGAACGGAAGTCCAGCTTGAATTCGGATTCATTAGAAGATACAGAACCTCTCACACGTGTATTCTCACCCAATTTTAACTGCGGCACAAATACTTCGACCAATTTGTTGTAAACCTCAAATTCATAATCAATATACTGATCATCGGTAACTTCATTGGGTATGAAATTAGCATAAATACTTCCTACACCATTTCTAAATAGATTTGGCACATCTTCAATAAGGAATTCACCTTTGATACTGCCATTTATAATGTCCGGCGAATTTATTTCTATGGATCTTACCGGACCCTCAAATAGAGACGTTATCAGGAAATCATCAAAAAAGAAATCATCATCTTCATTCTGATAGAAGGTCTGGACAAATTCTATGGTTCCTTCGGCATCATTAATAGTTGTGCCATCCATGTCCATAATGATCCGCCCTGCAAAAACAGAAACACTATCCCGTTTGAACAGATTTAATTTATTTAACTCGGCAAATTCTACATCGGCTTCAAAGTCATACTGGTTGAATTGTTTAGACACATCGATCAAGCCCTTAAACTCCATTTGCAAATTGGGATCGTTTATTACAAGATCTCCATCGAAAATCGGGTTCTTTAAATTTCCGGAAACACTTATTCGTTTATAGCTATAGCCTTCAAAGTCCAGGGAAGCTATGGTACCTCGCAACTGAGTGTCCACAGTTTCCTGTGTAAATCCGCGTCCGTCAAATTCAAGATCGGCCGTTACTGATCCCACCGATTCGGTACCGGTGATCTTACCCAGGTCGAATTCGTTCAAAATTACATCTCCCTTGTAGTATGCATTCTCAATATCGGTGGTATTCCCCATTTCCAGGTTGGTCTCCAAGCTACCAATTCTGCTGTCCAGAGTGCTTGAAGTAGCGAGTTCAGTATTAGTGATAGTGCTTGTACCTCCTAAAGTAAATCGCCCCAGGGGTTTAATTTCCTTCGGAAGTACATCCCCGAGCAGCCGCGGCATTAGCCTTCTTAGATCAAAATAATCGGTAGTAATGATATGATCCGTGGCAACTATGGTGAATACCTCATCGTTCTTCAGAAGATTCCTAAAATAGAAACTACCTCGAATACGCGAACTACTCGTTGATATATTAACATTCTTGAATTTGAAATCATTCAGTATTCCTTCCAGATCTCCGGTTACATTGATAAATTGGTTAGGTCCAAATTCATTGTAGAAATTGTTCAGGTCGTTGGTTGAAACCACACTATTTTCCAGTGTAGCCCTGATAACTACATTATTGTTAAAATCGGCCATCCCGTTTTCGGAATAATCCAGGACAACATCACCTGTAATTTGCGAATCACCCGTGTCCAGCTTCAGATCCTTAAATCGCATCTCGTCCAGCGAATAGGAGAAATCGGCCGATAAATTCTCAACCGGGATACCAAAGTCTGTTAGCATGGATAAGGCTAATATATCTACGTCAATGTCGGGGCCATTGATCTCAAAATCCCGGGCTCTTAGATTAATATTATCGATCGCAAGGATATGTGGTTCTTCCAGGTTTTCATCACTTATTTTAAATCGTGTATTAATAAGTGAAACATCGTTACCTATTAAAAAGAATGGTTCCGTACTGGGTTCTCCCGTATTGAACTTTTCAGTAAAAATATAGAGGTTATCATCCGTTTCGTCCTTATAGGTCTTTACGTATAACTTGCTGTCGGTTAGATCAATTGTTCCGAATTCCAGTTTCCCTTTGATAAGGTTAGGAACGCTAAGTATGTTCGTTTGGAGTTGTTTGGCGTAGATCAGGGTGTCTTCATGATGGTCCTCGATATAGACTTCCCTGATATCCACTTCCCCTTTCCAGTTTAGTCCTATACGCTCTATTGAGATCGTTGTACCGTAGGTTTCGTTGAGATTGTCTGTGACTTTTTTTGCGATCTTGGTTTGAACCGCCGGTATTGAAAGTATGATCACTATTAGAAACAGCAATAAAACAATTACGCCAATAGTGCGAAGTAATATTTTCCGGAGTTTTTTGATACGCTTTTAAAGTTTTAATTTTACACCCAATAAACGTGCCTTAATTTTGAAAGACAAAGACATTTACATTCTTGGCATTGAATCTTCCTGTGACGATACGGCTGCTGCTGTTATTAACAACGGCGTGGTTTTATCTAATGTTGTTGCAACACAGAAAATTCATGAGGCCTACGGTGGTGTTGTTCCCGAACTTGCTTCGCGCGCCCATCAGCAAAATATTGTTCCGGTCGTTCATGAGGCATTACGCATAGCAAATATCGATAAAAAAGACGTAAGCGCCATGGCCTTTACACAGGGCCCCGGACTTATGGGTTCATTGCTAGTGGGCGCCTCATTCTCAAAGTCTTTTGCGATGGGCATGGACATTCCACTTATCGGAGTAAATCATATGCAGGCACATATCCTGGCACATTTTATTAAAACAGAAGAACAAAAGGCACCCAATTTTCCGTTTATCGCCCTTACGATAAGTGGTGGCCATACACAATTGGTGAAAGTGACCGATTATTTCGAAATGGAGATCATCGGTGAAACGCTGGACGATGCGGTGGGTGAAGCTTTCGATAAATCCGCTAAGATCTTAGGGTTACCCTACCCTGGCGGGCCTTTGATAGATAAATACGCGCAAATGGGGGATCCAAACCGATTCCCATTTCCTAAACCCAAGGTAGGGCCTTTACAGTTTAGCTTTAGCGGACTTAAAACAGCCGTTCTATATTTTATAGAAAAAGAAGTAAAGGCGAATCCGAACTTCATCGAGGAGAATCTTTACGATATATGTGCCTCCATTCAATACACTATCGTGGATTATCTAATGGATAAGCTGAAAAACGCTGTGAAGAAAACCGGTATCCGGGAAATTGCTATTGGCGGTGGTGTTTCAGCGAATAGCGGAATTCGAAAAGCATTGAGAGAAGCTGAAGAAACCCTGGGCTGGAAAACTTATATTCCGAAATTCGAATATTGCACCGATAATGCAGCAATGATCGCGATGGTAGGAGAACTGAAATTCAAGCAGGAAATTTTCAGTGCCAGCAACGCTATGTCATATGCAAGAATGAAATTTTAATGGATCAAAAAAGCCATCATATCGTAAAACGGATCAGAGCGGCTTTAAATCCGTGGGAGGATCATATCACTGAGAAGCGAATGTTTGGCGGACATTGTTACCTGTACAATGGAAAGATGTGTGTAGGAGAGACCAAACACAGGCTCATGGCACGAGTGCTTTCAGATCATATGGAAGAAGTTCTGGCCATGCCTAATGTACACCCTATGGATTTCACGGGTAAACCCATGAAGGAGTTTATTTTTGTTTCTGAAGATGGATTCGATACAGAGGGAAAATTGCAACAATGGATAGAATACGGTATCGCACATGCTAAATCGAAAACCGAGTAGTTATGCAATTATTCTATCATCCGGATATCACAGCAGAATCTAAAGAGATCATTTTTAATAAGGATGAAAGCAGGCATATTTCGAGAGTCCTTCGAAAGAAACCAGGGGATGAACTCAATATCACAAATGGCCGTGGTTCAATATTTACCGCTGGCTTAACCGTTGTGGAACCTAAGCAAGCTATAGCCAGGATCCAGGGTAGTAAGGAGATTGCCCCACTACCCTATCAGCTGCATCTTGCCGTGGCTCCAACCAAATTAAACGACCGATACGAATGGTTCTTAGAAAAAGCCACGGAGATCGGGGTTACGGAAATAAGTCCGATAATTTGTGAGCATAGTGAGCGCAAGGTTATAAAGCCAGAACGCTTTGAACGTATTCTTCAGAGTGCAATGAAACAGTCTTTGAAGGCCTGGATACCAAAATTAAACCCGGCTGTTACATTCAGCGAATTCCTTAGACAAGAAAATAAAGTATCTGTAAGGTGCATTGCACATTGCGAAGATTCGGAAAAAAAATCATTGAAGCATACGATTAGCCCGGGAGAATCAGTTATCTTGTTAATTGGCCCTGAAGGTGATTTCTCATCTGATGAGATCCGGCAGGCGATTTCCAGGGGGTATTCGGAAGTTCATTTGGGTAACAGCCGCCTGCGAACGGAAACAGCAGCGATTGTGGCATGTCAAAGCGTGGCATTTATTAACGAAGTATAAAGTGTATTATTGAGTTTATGAGGTTAGGAGTTTTAATAGGAATCATGTCTATTACATTATCGTTGAACGCGCAGCAAATTGCGGTTCTGAAATATGGTGGTGGTGGCGATTGGTATAGCAATCCAACAGCGTTGCCCAACCTGGCAAGATTTTGTAACCAGCAGATCGATACAGCGATTGATGCAAAAACGGAGACGGTCTCACCCGGAAGTATTGATCTTTTTAATTTTCCTTTTGTTCACATGACCGGTCATGGGAATGTTTTCTTTACATCGGAAGAGGCCGAGAACATGAGAAACTATCTCCTGAGTGGTGGTTTTCTGCATATCGATGATAATTACGGTATGGATCAATATCTTCGGAAAGAATTGGTAAAGATATTTCCCGATAAGGAATTAAAGGAACTGCCCGGGGATCATCCCATTTTCAGTTATAAATACAAATTTCCCGAAGGCCTGCCGAAGATCCATGAACATGACAGCGGGAGGCCCCAGGCATTTGGGATTATACATGAAGGCCGGTTGGTGTTACTCTATACGTTCGAAAGTGACCTGGGCGATGGCTGGGAGAATCCGGAGATTCACAACGATCCTGAAGAAGTTAGACTTAAGGCCCTGCGTATGGGGGCCAATATTGTGAAATACGCTTTCGAAAATTAAATTATCGTGCAACACTCACACGAATCCACACCTTTTAGCAAACGAGATTTTCCTATCGTTCTGATATGTGACGGAGTAAATGGGCCGGCCAATATTGGCTCCTTATTTCGAATTTCCGAAGCTTTCGGAGTGTCTGAGATCATTTTTGGGAATGCTGAAATAGACCTTGATTCGTCACGTATGAAACGCACAGCCCGCGACACTCACTTAAAAGTACCCTGTTCAATTTCCGAAGATCTGCATGAAGCCACAAAACACCTCAGGGAAGGAGGATATTTGATCGTAGCCTTAGAGATCTCGAAGCATAGTAAACCCATAAAGGACTTCAAATGGAACAGGTCTGAGAAGCTAGCAATGATAGTAGGTAACGAAGCCAATGGCATTTCAGAAGATATTTTGAGCACAGCAGACATGGTGTTCCATATTGAGCTTTTCGGTGAAAACAGCAGTATCAATGTAGCCCATGCCACTGCAATTGCACTTTATCAGCTAACAGGTTTATAATAGTATTTTTGTATTAATATCAACGTAGGTGAATAAGAGCATTTTAAAACCTGAAGTACAGGAATTCATAATAAACTTCTCGGGAGACTTGTCCAAACTTGCTTTTTCTGGCAGTCCTTTCCATGATATTACTACTCGGGAATTACTGGAACAGATAAAGAGCAGGCAGAAGGCGAAAACGAAAATACCCACCTGGGTCAACGCTGAAAATATCTATTACCCTCCTACCCTCAACCTGGAACAGACGTCTTCAGAGATCACAGCGGAATATAAATCCAAGTTGGTCCACGGAAAGCAAGTGGCCGATATAACCGGTGGATTTGGTGTGGATAGTTTCCTCTTTGCGAAGCAATTCGAATATGTAGATCATTTTGAAGTGAATCCATTTATCTCGGAAATTGCAAAACATAATCTCGATCAATTAGGTTGTAAGAATATTCAGTTTCTGGCTGTAGACGGCATCGAAGGTGTGGATGACCGTCATTATGACCTCATTTACATAGACCCTTCCCGGCGTCATGATGCCAAGGGCAAGGTATTTTTCCTGGAGGATTGTTTGCCGAATATTCCTGAACATCTGGAATATCTTATGGAACGTACGTCGGCACTACTCATCAAAACATCGCCCATGCTTGATATTTCGATAGGGATAAAAGCCTTGAAATATGTCAACGAGATTCACATTTTAGCTGTTCAAAATGAGGTTAAGGAAGTCCTGTGGTTATTGAAAAAGCCAACAAGTTTGGAACCCAGGATCACAACTGTAAATATGACCAACTCGAATGATGAATCGTTCTCTTTCAAATACGGAGATCTGGGAGTTGCGACTTATTCAGGACCCCTTACCTATTTATACGAACCTAATGCGGCTATATTGAAAAGTGGTGGTTTTTCAGTGATTTCGGAGCGCTTCGGAATTGCAAAACTTGGAAAGCACACCCATCTGTATACAAGCGATGAGCTTATGGATTTTCCGGGCCGCAGGTTCAGAATAGAGAATATAGTAGCATATAGTAAAAAGGATATGCGTGCTGGCATTACTTTTGATAAAGCCAATATCGCGATCCGCAATTTTCCAGAAAGTGTTGAAGCCCTGAGAAAGCGATGGAAAATAAAAGATGGAGGGGAGAATTTTGTATTCTTTACGACCGCCGGATCTAACGAAAAAATGATGTTACTTTGCAAAAAAATTACAACATGAAGAATGTATTATGGATACTTATGATGCTGAGCGGGTTAGCGTACGGGCAAAATGATTGTAATTATAAGATCAATGTGGACACAAACGATGAGTTGTTTAAACTTACCCAGGAACAACTCATGGATTACGAATTGTCCAGCACACAAAGTGCGTTCATTTACTTCTCATTAATGCGCGAGTCTGAGCTATACAGCCTAGTTTTGCAGATTTCGCTGAATGCCCTTGAGATGCCACCAATCATGTGTTTCGACAATAAGAGTCGGGTTACATTTAAGCTAGAAGATGGAAATTTTGTGTCACTTCCTTATCTTGATGAAGTGAATTGCGGAAGGCAAACGGATCATGAGGACCAATTGGATAATAGTACTTCGGAGGCAGCTTTTTTTATGAACGATGAAAGCATGCTAAAATTAAAAGCGTCGCCTATAGAGACTATGCGAATTACTAGCATGAATTCCAATTTTGATTTTAAGTTGAAGTCGGTACTAAGTAATCCGGCAATTGAACAGCCTATTTATCCAAAGGAATATTTTATAAGCAGCCTGAGTTGTCTTGAAAGTTCTAACGCTAAAAACTAATTTTTTGTTTGCGAGAAAGTAATTGAAAAGTTACATTTGCATCCGCGTTTAGGCGTATGTTCTTAATAGTATTGGAGAGGTGCCAGAGTGGTAATGGAGCAGATTGCTAATCTGTCAACGGGCAACCGTTGCCCGGGTTCGAATCCCGGTCTCTCCGCAATTTTTCTTCGACTAGTTGACATACTGGCTCAATTGAGATTTGGGATTGAAAATATTATTTGTAATGGTTAACACTATTACATCGGGGTGTAGCGTAGCCCGGTTATCGCGCCTGCTTTGGGAGCAGGAGGTCGCAGGTTCGAATCCTGCCACCCCGACCGAGAAAAACCAGTCATGAGATTGACTGGTTTTTTTATTCCCGAACACGAAAAACATGTTTTTCAAAGTAAAGGGAATAAAAAAATAATGCAACCGCAGGTTGCTGGTTTTTCTCGAGCACCGGCCCCACTTCAGGATCACGCGAGTAATCCTGTGGGAATAAAAAAGGAGGCGAAAGCGTAGCTTTCCGACTTTCATTGAGCACCGGCCCCACTTCAGGATCACGCCAGTAATCCTGTAGGAATAAAAAAGGAGGCGAAAGCGTAGCTTTCCGACTTTCTTTGGTTCCTGAGTAGATAGAAATTACAAATTGAAATAATATTATGCCAGTCATTATCTTTGACTTTCACAGTTCATAACTTATATTCACTACTTCATAACTTAAATTTCAAATTTGATCTATACACTCTTTGAACGGAGATTTATAATAAATGCGTTCATATTGCTGAACTTATATTCTTGTGGACGTAATAATGACAAAAATGATGATTCTGTTAGTTCTAAAATTGTGAGTTCAAAGTTTGAATGTTACCCGTATAATGGAAGACCGTACTACTTAAAAAAGGTACAGGATTCACTTCTGGCGATTGATAGTGACATCAGAAAAGACAAGTCTTTCGCCAGCATTATTGAGGGAATGTCCTTAATCCCTGGAGGAGAATTCATGATGGGAGCTGTTGGCGACCTCGCCCTGGAACGTGAATATCCTAAACATCCTGTTCAGGTCTCGGGTTTCTATATGGATGCTCATGAGGTTACCAATGCCGAATTCGGAAAGTTTGTTGAAGAAACCGGCTATAAAACGATTGCAGAAAGACCGATAGACTGGGAGGAAATGAAAAAGCAAATTCCACCAGGCACCCCCAAACCTGCTAAAGTGTTATTAGAACCAGGTTCCTTAGTATTTACACCTAAACCGGGCATCACAAATCTTCAGGACTTTTCGCAATGGTGGTCCTGGATTAATTTCGCAAACTGGCAACATCCCAATGGTCCGCATAGTAACATTGATGGAAAAGAGAATCATCCCGTGGTCCATATTGCTCTGGCCGACGCCAAAGCTTATGCAAAATGGGCGGGTAAACGCTTGCCTACAGAAGCCGAATG
>JABDNT010000022.1 GCA_013043685.1 Flavobacteriaceae bacterium
GTCCTCTTGGAGAAGGCTGGGATGGGACCTATAACGGGAATCCGATGCCATCGAGCGATTACTGGTTCATGGTGGAATACACCGAAGAAGATACCCGAAAAGAGTTCAAAGGACACTTTACCCTAAAACGATAGACATATTTTACTATGATGATTAAAAAAACCTACTTAATACTGCTCCTGTTTATTGGCTCGTTCGTTCATGCACAGGATGGTATCCCGGTATATTCGGATTATTTTGCAGATAACTTATATCTGATACACCCTTCCATGGCCGGAGCCGCAGCGCATAATCAATTGAGGCTAACCGCGAGACAACAGTGGTTCGATCAGGATGAAGCACCTAATTTGCAGACACTAAGTTTCAACGCCCGATTAGGTGAACGTTCAGGTGTAGGTGCTATTGTTTTCAACGACAGAAACGGTTACCATTCGCAAACAGGTGGATATCTTACCTATGCGCACCATATAATGTTTTCGCGATCAGAGGCAGACCTAAATCAATTATCGTTTGGCTTAAGTGCTGGATTAGTACAATCCCGTTTGGACGAAACACAATTTGATCCAAATGATTTCGATCCCATCATTGCGGGAATAATTCAAAGTAGCTCCTATTTCAATCTTGATGCGGGGGTTTCCTATAACTTTTTGAACTTCTCCGGGCACTTTACCGTAAAGAACATCATATTTCAGAACAGGAATCTGTTTTCAGAAAAATTTGAACCTAACAATCAAAGACAATATTTAATATCAGCAGCTTATGCCATTAGCAGCGGAGTTTATTCAACCTGGGCATATGAACCTTCTTTTATGTTACAATGGAGAGAAAGAACGAATGAATCTGCTATTGATGTGAATTTTAAAGTTTACAGAACCATGGATTTCGGGAAATTATGGGGTGGAATTTCGTATCGCAGAAGTTTCGACGGTTCCGAATTTTTGGATGGTGTGGAAGTGAATACTCAAAAACTACAATACTGGACGCCGATTATCGGTGTGAACTATAACAATTGGATGTTCGCCTATACGTATTCGTACCAGGCTGGGAATATACGTTTTCAAAGTGGAGGATTCCACCAGATAACCCTGGGATATGATTTCTTAGGTAACAGACCCGAACCATATAATTGTAATTGTCCTGCGATCAACTAATAAAAAAAGCCCTGCATTTGCAGGGCTTTTTGTTTAATCCCAATTATAGTCCTTCTTTTCGGCTTGTTTCTTAAGTGCTTGGATCATTGCACTTTCTAAGCCATTATCGGTGTCGGATTTCTTTTCGGCAATGAACTTTCGGCGTTTTTCATTTAAATTGGCTATTTCTTGCTGAATCGCTTCTCGCTCCTTGCGTTGTTTGGCAACAAATGCTTTTATTTCTGCTTTCGACTTTCCTTGCAGATTCTCAGGCAGATCTTCGTTCTTTAATTTATCATAGCTGAATCCCTGTTCTTTTTCGGCGTCGACCAGGTCCCAGGAACTATTCTTATATAGATGCGAACCTTTGGTAACTGTCCGGCTAACGGCGTTCGCTTTGTTATATCCGGCCGCATTGGCGTCCTGTTCCTCCTGCATGGCGATTTTCATGCGTCCATGGCTTCCGTAAGGGATATATGTACCATTGAGTTTGATGTTCAGTTGAAGTATGAGATCGTCAAAGGGTGACGCGATATGAACGGTGTGGCGGTTGTGATTAATAGCCATGTAATCACCATACGCTAATTGTGCACCATGCTGCCACTTTGATGAGATCCCGTGTTTATAATCTCCACAAAAGATAGTGTTCACTACGATGTCCTTTTCCCTTGCTTCGAGAGCCGCATCCTTGTAATTGATTTTTCCTTGTGTGAATGGTTCATTACCGGCAATAAAGATCATTTTCAGGTCGTCGGCGTCATTTCCCCAGTCAAGTTGTTTTATAGAGGAATGAATCACTGTACCGCAATATTCACTTCCGCCATTGGTGGTAAGCGAAAATAGTTCTTTGGAAACATCGTCTAGATCTTCAGTAAATCCAAGTATCTTTCTAATATAACCATTGCGCGAATTCAGATTGTCATTCCCGTATTCGTAAAGTGCAATTTGCAAGTTGGGCCTTTCATTACGGCATTTGGCATAGGACAACTCATTAACAATTTCCCATAATTGAGCTTTGGCCTGATCGATAAGGCCATCCATGCTGTTACTTGTATCAAGTAAAAGAGCCACTTTTATATAATGTTTCTCCACAACCGGAGATGAGTTATGAGCTATCTCAATTGAATTGATCTCATTTTTAGTTTCTGCTTTGCAGGAGAAAGACAAACCGATTAAGAATACGATTGTTACTATTTGAAGTGTTTTCATTTTTTGAAATTTTAATTGATGTTTTTTTCGGATCGAACACGTTAAAATGAATGCTCTATTAAATCCTTTATTCATATTTCATCATAAAATTACTGCCAACACCGTTAAAGAAAAATCTACATTGAGGGAATGGTACTGTACATTTAGACAAATGAACCCTTTAATTAGGTAAAGCTGCTTTTAAAGGGGTAAATCCCAAGTATTGCGCTATTGAGGATTTTAGAAACCCGGTTAAAGTGTGTAAGTTTACCCTATTAAGACTCAAATGAAAGTAATATCCACCTTATTGTTTGTTCTGCTTATTGCCGTGCACCCGCTGTATTCGCAGGTTCAGAAGCGATCTGAAAATGCCTTTGTCTTAAAAGGGATAGTCCTGGAAGAAGAAACGAATGACCCGGTGGCTCGTGTTAATGTTGAGATTCCCGGAGGAAGTTATACTACCACCAACGGAGCTGGAGAATTCGCAATATCTGCGGAAATTGGAGACGAACTAATAATTAAAAGTGATGCTTTTGAGACAGTTTATTACACCATTAAGAATAAACAGAAGATAACCATTAGGGTAAGGGATGAAAGTATCGTTGCTGAAGAGAAAATGCCTGTAACCAGCACGAGCAGGAATGAAACAGAAAATAATTTCAATACGTTGATCGACTCGGCGAAATACTTTCTAAAGAAGGATGCTAAGAAAAGCATTGAATACGTTACTCAAAGCTTAGAAGCGGTTCCGGGGAAATCCTCGTCCAGAAGGCATAATAGTATAGCATTTGAAACTCTTGGGGACATTAATTTATATTGGGATCAACCGGATCTCGCCGTAGATAATTATAAAAGCAGTATTTCGTCCCAATCGCGCACAGATGTTCGCATAAAACTTGGTGCTGCCTTTATCGCCAACAACAATTACCAGGAAAGCATATCGTTATTTGAAGAATTGTTAAAAGTTAAACTCTCTAATTACCAGGAGGTGGAAGTATATGAGGGCCTTGGAGATACGTATAAAGCGATTAACAACCAGGAGAAGAGTGTTTTTAATTATCAGCAGGCTCTGGATATTGCGAGTGAACACAGTATTACCCCGAAAATAACCGATCTTAACTCCAAGATCGGTGAAGCTTATGCAAAAGGGGGGGCACCATTGGAAGCGGAGCAATATTTCGATAATTCGCTGAATCTCGCAAAACAGGAAAATAAAAAACGTGCAGTTGTAGAGAAGAACAAAGTAGCCGATTTTTATAATCAGAATCAGGATTTCGATAAGGAAATTCAACTCCGGTCCGGCCTGCTGGAGGAACTAAAAGGAATTGACGCAGGAGCTTTAGAAGATGACGAAGCCGAAGAGATCAGTCCGCAGCGGCAAAATTACAAGATCGCAAATGCCTATGTTGCCCAGGATAAGTATGCAGATGCCATCCCGTTTCTGAAGAAGAGTATAGAGGAAGCCGGTGAAAAGGAGGATCTCGTGGTGCAAAAGGATGCAACCCGTAAACTGTCCGAGGTGTACAAAGGGATCGGTGATTTCGGAAAGGCTGCCGAGAATTACGAGAAATATGTCGAAGTGGTGGATGAGTTGTACGTGAAGAAAGAGCAGGAATTATCGCAGGCTGCTCGCTTCAGCAGAGAAATTGCACTTAAACAGAACAGGATCACCAGTCTTGAGAATGAGAGGGTTCTAAATGAGAGCAGGTATAAACTGGCCTTCGAGAACCAGGAATTGATTCAGAAAAATAACAGGACGCAAAAATGGATCATTGGGTCTTTGATTCTGATAGCGATTCTTTTGCTGCTAACAGCCTATTACCAGTATAAGAATGTGAAGCAGCAGAAATATGCCAACAATCTGCTGGCCTTGAAATCACTTCGTACACAAATGAACCCTCATTTTATATTCAATGCACTCAATTCGGTTAATAGTTTTATCGCGAACAATGATGAGCGAACGGCGAATAAATACTTGAGTGATTTTTCACAGCTAATGCGGTCGGTTTTGGAAAACAGTGAGGAAGATTTCATTCCGTTGGCAAATGAAATCGAATTGTTACAAATGTACACCGAGCTGGAACACTTCAGATTCAAGGATAAGTTCGACTATAAATTCAGTGTTGACGAAAATATCAAAATGAACGAATTTGTAATACCACCCATGTTGCTTCAGCCCTATGTAGAAAATGCTGTATGGCACGGTCTTAGGTACAAAGGGGAAAAGGGAACACTGGATATTAAGTTCGAAAATATTTCAGAAGAAACAGTAAGGATAGTGATTGAAGATAACGGAATTGGCCGAAAGAAATCTAAGGAGTTTAAGACCGAACATCAGAAAAAACAAAAGTCGAAGGGTATGGGGAATATTCAAAAACGTATTTCCATTCTTAATGAAATGTATAAGGATAAAGTAGATGTTGAAATTGAGAATGTGTTCGATAATGAAGAAGGAACGCGTGTTATACTAATGCTAAAGAAAGACTAATGGAATTACTAGCGATTATTGTTGAAGACGAGGAAACCAGCAGGGAAATCCTGAAGAACTACATTGCGAAATATTGCCCGAATGTACGTTTATTGGGTGAAGCCGCAAATGTAGAAGAAGCCCTTGTACTAATTCGAAATAATGAATTGGATCTCGTATTTCTTGACGTTGAAATGCCCTATGGCAATGCTTTCGACCTATTAGATAAGGTAGGGGACCGGCAATTTGAAACCGTATTTGTAACCGCATATAATCACTATGCTATCGATGCTTTAAATGCACATGCTTCCTATTATTTGCTGAAGCCTATTTCGATCGATAAGCTAATAGAAGCCGTCGATTATGTTGCTGAAATAAAAGAAAAAGAGAACAGCCTTCAAAACGCCGTACTGCAACCTAAACATCAGCATGTGGAAGGCAAGATCACTATTCCTCAGCAAAATGGGTTTGAGGTACTAGAGATCTCAGATATTCTCTACTGCCAGGCAGATGACAATTACACTCGGATTTTTCTGAAAGAAGGGAAAAAACTAGTGAGTAAAACGCTTAAGTACTTTGAAGAATCCTTATCCGGAAGTGGGTTTGCCCGTGTCCATAAATCGTATCTGGTCAATGTTAATGCTGTTGTTGAATACAGAAAAGGTAAAGGAGGAAGCGTTGTTCTTTCCAGCGGCAAGCAGATTATGGTTAGTCCTGCTAAAAAGAAAGCACTGCTGGCTTATTTCAGTTAGAAGTCCCTGTACTGAATCACAATATCATCATAATCGGCTAAAAGAAACTCCAGGGTTGCTGTATCGGCATTACTAAAGAATTCCAGGGAGGGCTTAGATATGTCTGTTCTTATCAGGTTGTGTTTTTCCAGTAAGAATTTAGTTTGGCGAGCCACTGCAATTCCGGAATCAATAATTTTAACCTGTTTTGGAAGGATCTCCGTTAATTTCGGTATCAGATAAGGATAATGGCTGCACCCAAGTACCAAATAATCTACGTTAGCTTCGATCATGGGCTCCGTATATTTACGAAGCAATTCTTCCATGAGCGGGTTGTCGAATTCTCCATTCTCGATAAGCGGTACTAAGCCTTCACCAACAACTTCCACTACTGAAATATCCTTTGTGAACTCCTCACTCGTTTGGGAGAAAAGTGCGCTACTGAGAGTTCCCCTGGTAGCCAGAATGCCAATTTTGCCTGTTTTACTGTGCAGTGCAGCAGGTTTTATGGCTGGTTCGATCCCCACAAATGGAATATCGTATTTTTTCCTGAGTAAGGAGATAGCATTTGTAGTTGCCGTATTGCAGGCAACTACTACGAGTTTAGCACCAAACTCCAGCAGCCTGTCTGTATTTTTAATACTTAAATCGACGATTTCCGCAGGCGTCCTTATACCGTAGGGAGCATGGTGGCTGTCGGCGAGATAAATAGTAGATTCATTCGGTAAAAGTTGATGGATTTCCTTCCAGATCGAGGTTCCACCTACTCCCGAATCGAATATGCCAATAGGATTATTCGCCTTCATATATATAAAAATAGAAACTGCCCGCTAAAGTGCGGGCAGTTTTACCATTTATTTGTGAATTCTCGAATTATATACCGAGCTCTTTCTTTACATCTGCAAGCAGATCGTACCCTTCAGCGAGTAGTAAGCCACTTCCTTCCGTTGAATCGATAACATACTGATACCCTTTAGCACGCGCAACTTTCTGAATGGCTGCTTTGGCACTATCCAGGATTGGCTGCAGAATATCTCTTTCTTTTGTTTGAAGATCCTGAAGTGCTTGTTGCTGGTATGCAGTAATATTGTTCTGCATTCCCTGTACTTCTTCTACACGCTTTCTATTCTCTTCATCCGTTTTAGTTTCTGCTTCGGCTCCGTACTGAGTTCTTTTAGCGTCCAGTTCTTTAGCCATTGCTCTAAGTTCCGTATCATATGTTTTCTGGAGCTTTTCCAACTGACTTTGTGCCTGCTTCATCGCTGGCATCGCCTGGACGAGCTCAGAAGTATCGATATGTGCGATCTTAGATTGTGCATATGTCATTGATGTAGCTCCCAAGAACATCACTATAGCTACGAATAATAGTTTAAACTTTTTCATTGTAATTGTATTTGTGTTATAAATTAGATTGTAAATACTTGTTTGTTATAATCCGCCGTCTCCGTTTCCTTCATCTCCATCTCCATCTCCTCCGTCGGGTGGTGGGTCACCGCCCCCGGAACGAGCTCTGAGTATAGAGTCTCTCCTTGCTTGCCTTTCTTCGAGCAGTCGCTGTCTTCTGGCTTCAAATTCCCTTCTGCTTGCGTCTCTTACAGAATCACGAACACGTCTTCGCTCTTCCATTATTCTGGCTCGCTCATTTTTTTTGTCTTCGATCGCTTGTTCCCTTTCAGATATAGCTCCTTCTTCCTCTACCGATAATTCTTCACGTTTTTCAATTTCTTTCTTTTCTCTTTTACTAAGAGCTTCTTCGCGTTTTGCGGCACGATTAATAGTTCGGACTACCTGATCGCTTATATCATTTCGTTCGGCTGCGAAAAGCATCACGATATCGGCTGATTTATCAAAGATGAAATCGTATTTTTTATTTACAGCAATCTCCTGAACTATATTAAAAACCTGGTCCTGAATTGGCTGAACCAATTGTCTTCTCTGAATCATTAAATCTCCATTCGGGCCAAATCGATCTTGTTGATACTTCAACATTTCCTCCTCCAATATCTGGATTTCTTCTTCCCGCTCTTCGATCAATTCCTTTGTTAGAAGGACCCTTTCATTTGCCAGATTGAGTTTCATTTGGTCTATCGCCAACTGTTTTTTTTCAATGTCCGCTTTCCAACGTTGAACTTTTCCTTCGAGCTGAGTTTCAGACTCTCTGTATTCCGGAACGTTCTCTAGAATATATTCCATATCAATATATCCAATTCGAACCCCTCTTTGTGCGTTTGCTACAAAAGAAAAGCAGAAAACTGCAAGCGCGAAAAGAAGTATTTGTTTTGCTTTCATAATTGCTGGTTGTTTTTAAGAAAATATCGTGCCAAAGTTAAAATTGTTGTCCGATAATGAAGTGAGTTTCCCACCCATTTTTCTCGGTTCCATTCAATATAGGATCGAATCCATAACCGAAATCGATACCCAATAATCCAAATGCCGGCATAAATATACGTATTCCTGCGCCAGCAGACCTATTTAAACTGAATGGATTATAGTCTCTGAAGCCGTTATAGGCCCCTCCTCCTTCCACGAAAGTGAGTACGTAAATCGATGCCAATTGCTTCAAAGTAATCGGATACCGTAATTCTAACGAAAATTTATTGTAAATGGTATTCCCGTCGTTATTTGATAACGATTGATTTGGATAACCACGTAATTGTATTACTTCTCGTCCATCGAGAGAAAAGGCACCCAGACCATCTCCTCCAAGGAAGAAACGCTCGAAAGGAGGAACTCCACGATCCTGATTATAAGCTCCCAGGAAACCAAATTCAGCATTCGTTCTTAATACCAAATTTTTATATAAACTGGTATACCAGGTTCCTTTGAACTTTACTTTATAATATTCGAGCCACTTAAATCTTTCCTGGTCTATTTCTGCTATTCTTTCATTTCCGTCCACCGTAGTAGGATCCAATAATGAACGTTCTTCCGCAAGCGCAGTGAAATCAGTACTACCGAACAAAGAATACGGCGGACTTAATTTCGCGGTTAAGCTGAATTCAGAACCACTTATTGGATATATCGGATTGATAGCAGTGTTGTTTCGGCTTAACCCGACAGTATAAGCCAGGTTATTGGCGAAACCATCTCCGAATGTAAACAAACCAGTATTATAATTCTTCAGATTGAAGTGTTGAAAACTAACAGCTTGTGAGAACTGAAAATAATCATCCGGCCATTTCAGGCGTTTGGCGATTCCTATCGATCCACCGGTAATAAGGAATCTTCGGGACCTGTCAACATCCCTGCTGATGAAATCGTACAGGTACTGCACCGTATGGGAGAAGGAAGTGCTAAATTGAATCGGTTTCTTGCCTCCCAGCCACGGTTCTACTAACGAAAGGCTGTAGGTTTGATAAAAACTACTGGCTTGTGCCCTTAGCGATAATTTCTGGCCATCACCCATTGGCAATGGTCTATAGGCATCTTTATTGAAGATGTTCTTCAGGGAGAAATTGTTAAATGACAAACCTAAGGTTCCTACAAAACCACCGCCACCGTAACCACCTTGCAATTCGATCTGGCTTGCACCTTTTTCTATCACGGAATATTCAAGATCCACAAGACCATTCGCTTCATCTACTTTCTTAAAATTCGGGGTCAACTGCTCCGCATCGAAATAGCCTAACTGTCCTAATTCCCGTAACGTTCGAATAACATTTCGTTTGCTATATTTCTGACCAGGTTTGGTGCGTAATTCCCTGTAGATTACATGGTCGTTGGTTTTATCGTTTCCAACCACAGTGATATGATCGAAATAGAATTCATTTCTTTCAATAATCCTGATCTCAAAATCGATAGTATCGTTTCGCACGGCTACTTCGACCGGATTGATCTGCACCGCCAGGAAACCATTATTCTGGTATAAGTTGGTAAGGTCGGCTGCGTCGGGATCCGAATCATCTGCAATTCGTTCCTGAAGTAAGGTTCCGTTATACACTTCCCCTTTATTTATTCCGAGTATCTGACGCAATTGTCTGTCGGTATATTTACTATTCCCAATGAAATCGATGCTTCCAAAATAATACTTCCTACCTTCTTCAACACTGATGTTCAGGCTGATATTCTTTTCGTCTTTTACCAATAGAGTATCACTAATTATTCGGGCATCACGAAAACCATTCGTTTTGTATTTCTTAATGATATTGGCTTTGTCTTCAGCAAATCCTTCTTCGGTATACTTTGATCGCTTGTAAAACCGCAAAGGATTCTTCCTTTTCGTTTTTTTCATCGCCGATCGAACTTTCTTATCTGAAAGCTCCTTATTGCCTTCAATATTGATGTCGGTCACTTTAACCCGTTCCCCCTTGTCGATATTAATGAACATATCCTTTGCGATCTCTTTTCCTGTTGAATCCAGGCGAGGTCTGGTACTGATAATCACTTTGGTATTGAAGAAGCCTTCTTTGCGGAATTTATTGGTGATGTAATTCTTTGTGGTGGTTGTAAGGTTTTTTGTAATCTTAACCCCCCTTTTTAGGCCGTTATCTTTAATGATATCCTTCTTCTTTCCTTTCCGAATCCCTTCTATGGTAACATCGTACATTTTAGGAAGTTCTACGATGTAGAGTTCGAGGTCTATCAGGTCACCATCGATGTTGGTGACGTAGAACGCAATATCACTGAAGAGGTTCTGCTCCCATAATTTCTTGGTAACATCGCTAAGTTTCTCTCCAGGCACATAAATGCGATCTCCTTTTTTTAAGCCTGTAAATGCAATTACGGTTTGTTCGTTAAAGGTTTGTTCACCGGTAACCGAAATGCTGTTAATAGTATATCTTTTGTTTTTGTCAAGCTCATTGTCCTGAGCGGAAACAGAAAAAACCGAAAGTATTGTAAAGAGAAAGATACAATACAGTGTTTTAGAAGTATGTGATAATAGACTAGTTTTGAAGTTGCTCACTCGTTTTTCCAAATCTTCTTTCTCTGTTTTGATAATTTATTATGGCTTCAAAAAGATGGTCTTTTGTATAATCAGGCCAAAGAGTCTTTGTAAAATACAATTCCGCATAAGCGATCTGCCACAACAAAAAATTACTAATTCGCTGCTCTCCACTAGTGCGTATTAATAGATCTACATCCGGTAAATTTCGGGTGTAAAGATGGTTATTAATATACGATTCGTCAATAGCCGACGGCGAAATTAGGTTATTTTTAACTTTAAGGCTAATCTCTTTGATTGTTTTTGTGATTTCTTCACGGGAACCGTAGCTCAACGCAAGGGTTAAGGTCATTCTGCTATTATGCTTGGTCTTTTCAATTACATCAGTTAGCTCTGTTCGAGCTTTCTTAGGTAAGGCATCAAGATTGCCAATAGCATTAAGACGGATATCATTATCCTGAAGAGTTTTAATTTCCTTTTTAAGGGAATTAACAAGAAGTTTCATGAGAAGTTCAACTTCCATCTTCGGACGGCTCCAGTTTTCTGTAGAGAAGGCATAAAGTGTAAGATATGGAATATTAATTTCGGCACATGCTTCCACAATTTCACGCACGGCCTTAGTTCCTTTCTCATGTCCGATAGATCTGAATAACCCCTTCTGTTTAGCCCAACGACCATTGCCGTCCATTATAACAGCCAGGTGTTGAGGAAGTCTATCTAAATCTATTTTATTAAGTAAGGACATTTTAAAAATTGCAATAGCATGGTTTTCTACCAAAGCTAAAGGTAAGGGTTACTCCTGTAAACACATACCAATCGTCACTATTTGTGTTCCCAAATTTAAATTGATCATCGTCTTCAAGCCCTTTTACGGGGTTGCTACCGTCCAAATCATCGGTAAAGGCATATCGGGCTCCAATCTCAAAAGCGAGTACCATTTTCGTGCCAACTGTGGCTTTATAGCCAATTACCATCGGAATTGCCGGGGCGGAGGCACCATCATAATCCCTTATTACGTCTCCAACCTTGTACAAAGCTTCGTACCAAAAATAAGTTAAACCAGTGTATAAATAAGGGGTAGACACAGGTTTTCCACTATGAACATTGAATTCTACGAACGTATATTCAAGTCCGATCGAAATTTCAGAAACCGTGTTATCGAACGAATATCCTCGTTGTTTTCTTCTTTCTTCGTTCGAATCCGCATCATCTCCACTAATGCGGGCAATCATGATCGAGCCACGAAATGAGTGTCGTGCACTTCGGTTCCATTTAAAAATACCTCCAAACGCAAAATTATTCGGAGCAATGTAGTTAGTTCTTCCAACATCTCCTATGAAGTTAGTGCCACCAATCAACCCGCCAACTTCATAAGTCTGAGAATGGGCTGAAAAAGTACTAAGAACAACAACAAGAATGACTGCGAAATACCTCATATACCTTAAAAGTTTGCAAATATAACAATAAACTTCGCATCGGGGAAATTATGCGAAAATGTCTCAGATGATAAACAAATTTTAAGGGGATTTATTGCCTAGTTTCGCTTGTCTTCACCCCAAAGTAATTTTTCTCGAAGTGTTTTAATAAAACTGTCCTCTTTTAATTGCGCCAATTTAATGGAGAATGGGGCTTTTCGAATACGAATTACAGTATTGTCCTTTAGAGTCGCGGTACGCGAATCCAGCGAGATCAGGTAAGACTTAGCTCTGCCCGAAACTTTCAGTGTGATCTCAGAGTCATCAGGGATCACAAATGGGCGGGCATTCAAATTATGCGGAGCAATTGGAGTGAGTACGATACTCTTCGAACCAGGATCCATAATTGGTCCGCCACAACTTAGTGAATAACCTGTAGATCCGGTTGGAGTGGAAACAATAAGTCCATCAGACCAATACGATGCAAGATGTTCTTCGTCTACAAACGTTTCCACTTTGATCATAGAGGTTGTATTCTTTCGATTGATGGCTATCTCATTCAGGGCGAAATTCAGTTCACCAATTTCATCGTAACCAGGTTCTGTTTCTATCGCGAGGAGGCTTCGCTCCGTGATCTTGAAATTTCCAGCTATGATTTGGTTAATGCTTTCCGTAATTTTTTCCTTCTGGATGGTAGCAAGAAAACCCAAAGTACCTGTATTGATACCTACGATCGGGATACCGAGATCGCGCACAAAGGTTATCGATTTCAACAAGGTTCCATCACCGCCTATACTGAAGAAAAGATCGTATGAGTGGTCCACCTCGGTAAAGGAGCTGAAAGTAGCTACATTGGTATCAATCTCTTCATGATGCTTGATAAGTTTGAGAAAATTCTTTTCAACAGCGACTTCAATACCGGTCTTTTTTAGGGCATTCAGAATAAGTTGAATCGATTGCTCCGAATATTTATGATAGAACTGACCGTAGATACCAACTTTCATAGTCACATATTTAGATACTTATCCAGGTAATCTGAACGTTCCTTGAGATCTTCAAGAAATTTATCTTCTTCGTGCTTAGAGACCACATTGTAGCCGTATCTCCTGAAGGTCTGAACAATAGCATTCATTCCTGTATGTCCAATTTTTATTGTGGCTTGTACGGTTTCATTCTCTATTTTCGATATAAAAGCTCCGAGTATTCGGGCATCATTCGACTCAACGATCTGGCAGATCTCACTAAATGAATAATCCCTTGCACCTTTTTCAACCACAATAATCCCACCCGCTTCATTGAGAAAAGGAGTGTCGTTGAAGATATTCATGATATCACTTAACTCGTAATATCCCATATACTGATTTTTCGAATTCAGCACTGGCATTATGTTACTGCCGTGCATAGCGAAGGCCTCAAGAATATCGAGCCAATTCGTAAGGTCTGTTACAAAGAATGGTTCCAGGGCAAATTCTACCCCATTAATAGCCTGTTCACTTTCAAAACAATGTGCATCAGTCTCCGAAATACAGCCAACATATCGTCCTTCCTTGGATATCGGGATGTGCGAATAAGTGAGCTGGTTGAAGGCAACCTGAACCTCTTTTATGGCCGTTTCTATATTGAATGGACTGATATCGTTAATGATATATTGAGTAGTATTCAAAGCTTATATTTTTGTGCAAATTACTTAAAATAAAGATGTAAAAGCCTGCTGAAGCTTTGTATTTTTGTACACCTAAAAAGTTCGAATGACAAAGTTAAGTGTAAATATCAACAAAATTGCTACTCTTCGTAACGCCAGAGGTGGAAATTTGCCAGATGTGGTGCAAGTTGCTAAAGATGTGCAGAAATTCGGAGCACAAGGGGTTACCATACACCCAAGACCCGACGAGCGTCATATCCGGTATCAGGATGCCTACGATCTCAAACCGGCGGTGTACACCGAATTTAATATCGAAGGGAATCCGATAGATAGATTTATGGAGCTGGTCCTGGAAATTCAGCCTGCCCAGGCGACCCTGGTCCCCGACACCGTTGATGCCATTACCTCGAATGCGGGATGGGATACCGTTGCCCATAAAGGTTATTTGAAGGAGATCATTTCAGAATTAAAAAACAAAGGCATTCGTACGTCCATCTTTGTAGATCCGGATCCTGCCATGATAGAAGGTGCTGCCGAAACCGGAACCGATCGAATTGAATTATACACTGAAGAATTCGCCCATCAATACGGATTGGGAAATGAGGACGCTATCCAACCGTACACAGAATGCGCAGAACTTGCTCATAAACTTGGCCTGGGAGTCAATGCAGGACACGATCTTTCTTTGGAGAATATTAGATTTTTCAAGGAAAATGTCCCTCATTTGCTCGAGGTATCCATTGGGCATGCACTTATTTGTGAATCTATTTACCAGGGGCTGGAAAACGTGGTAAAAGCATATCTTCAGAAATTACAATGATCTTACACTCGCAAATATTTGGAGAAGGAAAACCATTTATCATCCTTCACGGACTCCTTGGTATGAGTGACAACTGGAGAACACTGGGCCGCAGATTCTCCGAACTCGGTTACGAAATGCATCTTGTCGATCAACGAAATCACGGCAGGAGCTTTCACAGTCACGAATTCAGTTATGATCTCATGGCAGCCGACCTGAAAAGCTATTTCGACCACCACCAAATTGAAAATTGTGTGCTTATGGGGCATTCGATGGGTGGTAAGACAGCCATGCGCTTTGCAACGCTCTATCCGGAAATGGTTTCCAAGTTATTTGTAGCCGATATCGGACCTAAAGAGTATCCACATCATCACCAGGATATATTTAAAGCCCTGTTGTCGCTTAATTTTGATGAGATCAGTTCCCGCGGAGAAGCAGAAGAAGTACTTTCGGAATATATTCATGAAACGGGAATCAGGCTATTCCTGATGAAGAATCTGTACTGGAAAGAAAAAGGCGTCATGGCGTCACGAGCCAATGTTGAAGTATTGAACGATCAAATTGAAGAAGTGGGCAAAGCTTTAGCGAAAGACGCGCGATTTGAGGGAGAAACGCTCTTTCTCGGGGGTGCAAATTCGGGGTATATAGAACCTATGGACGAATTGTTGATAAAGAAGCATTTTCCTAATGCGACTGTGGATATGGTAAGTAACGCGGGGCATTGGCTTCATTCGGAGAATCCCAGTGAATACTTTGAAAAGGTCTCATGTTTCCTGGCAAAATAAGAACAGGCGGTTTAGCGGATCGCACTGTTTTACAATATGTTTTTATACCTTTAATACAAATTAACAACCGATGAAAACTATACTAAGAGTCCTCCTCACCGCTTTGGCTGTGGTGATTTTAGCTAAGGTACTTCCCGGGGTGGCAGTTGATGGTTATGGCTCGGCCATAATTGTTGCTATTGTCGTGGCCTTACTGCGGTTTATTGTTAAGCCTGTCCTGGTTATTCTAACCCTACCTATCACCATCATCACATTAGGATTATTCCTCTTGATTATCAATGCCATTATTATCATGATGGCCGATTATTTCATACCCGGATTCGCGGTCGATTCCATTTGGTGGGCCTTGCTGTTTAGCCTCTTATTGTCCATCCTTCAATCCATCTTTCATTCGGTATTGGACAAGAAGAAGGAATAGTAGGTTTCCAGGTATTAAAAGCTTGTTGGGTTGCATTAAAAATCGTACTTTTGCAACCCAATTTTTATGGGTAAAGGTTAAAGACTATGAATATTACTAAGAAAGAAATCGATTCGCTGAATGCGGTTGTAACAGTAGAGATCTCAAAGGATGATTATTCCGAAAAGGTAGATACAATTTTAAATGATTATCGTAAGAATGCGAATATACCTGGTTTCCGAAAAGGACATGTTCCTATGGGGATGGTGAAAAAACAATACGGCAAGGCAGTGTTGGTAGATGAGGTGAATAAGATCCTGCAGAGTGAACTGCATAAGTTCCTTTCTGAAGAAAAGCTTGATGTATTGGGAAATCCGCTTCCGAAGAACGAGGAGGATATCGACTGGGAAGCTGGAGATCTTTCCTTTGAATTCGACCTGGGACTTGCTCCTGAATTTGAGGTAAACCTTAAAGGTAAGGCCGTTACGAGTTACAAGATCGTTGCGGATGAGGAAATGATCAACAATCAGGTGAAAACCATTCGTAAACAATACGGCAAGCTTATTTCGAAAGATACCGTAGAGAAAGGCGATGAAGTAACCGGAACCTTTACTTCAGAAGAAAAAGAAATTGAGAATAAAACAACCTTTGAAACAGATGTTCTGAAGGGTAAGAAGCAAATATCCGCAATCGTAGGAGCGAAGGTAGGTGATAAGATCAGCCTGAAAACAAAAGGGCTATTCAAAGACAATCATGATAATCAGCGATTTTTAGGTGTGGAACATGATGATGCGCACGGTCTGGAGATCGAGGTAACGCTCACTATTGAAGAAGTGAACAAACGTGAAATGGCCGATCTTAACCAGGAATTGTTCGACAAGTTGTTTGGTGAAGGTGTAGTCACTTCCGAAGAACAACTTAAAGAAAAGATAAAAGAAGATGCCGAGCGACAGTTCGAGCAACAAAGCGATCAGAAATTATTGAATGATGTGGTGGAATCGCTCATCGAAAATACGAAATTCGACCTGCCAAGTGAATTCCTGCAACGATGGATCCAGAAATCTGGCGAGGAAGCATTAACCGAAGAAGCGGCTAAAGAAGAATTCGAACGTAGCGAGAAAGGCTTACGTTACCAGCTTATTGAAGGTAGATTAAGAGCGGAGCACAATCTTCAGGTGACTTTTGATGAACTTAAAGAGTATTCCCGCAATATGATCCGCATGCAAATGGCACAATTCGGGAATATGAATCCTACAGATGAGGAACTTGATGGGATTACTTCAAGGATCATGTCGAATGAGGAAGAAGTGAGAAGGCTCTCAGAGCAATTAAATACTAACAAAATGCTTCAGTTTTACAAGGAAAATGCAAAACTGAAGACCAAGGAGGTTACTTATGACAAGTTCATTAAGGAAGCCTACGCATAATTCAGCGATAAAATAGTTATATTTAGGCGTTGAATTATGGTGATTCAACGCTTTTTTTATTATACAGAAACGACTCAAATTATATGAACTACACTAAAGAATTTAAAGATTTTGCTATTAAGGATCAGGGGATAAGTAGTACATATTACGATACCATTGTAAGTAGTATGTATCCTGTGGGCCTTACTCCTAATATTATTGAAGAACGGCAGATGAATGCCGTGGCTATGGACGTTTTCTCCCGTCTGATGATGGATAGGATAATCTTCCTGGGAACAGGGATCAACGACCAGGTAGCGAATATCGTGCAGGCACAGTTGCTCTTCCTCGAAAGTACCGATGCTTCCAAGGATATTCAAATTTATATTAACTCTCCCGGAGGTAGTGTTTATGCGGGTCTGGGTATTTACGATACCATGCAATTCATAAAACCGGATGTGGCAACAATTTGTACAGGAATGGCAGCTTCAATGGCAGCGGTTCTGTTGTGTGCCGGTCAGAAAGGCAAGCGCAGCGGACTAACACATTCAAGGGTAATGATTCACCAGCCAATGGGCGGTGCACAGGGCCAGGCCAGTGATATTGAGATCACTGCCAGAGAAATTCTTACCTTGAAGGACGAATTATACAAAATTATTGCCAATCATAGCGGTCAAACCTTCGAACAGGTCTTCGAGGATAGTGACCGTGATTATTGGATGAAAGCCGAAAAGGCTAAAGATTACGGAATGATAGACGAGATATTAACGCGTACTTAATTTCCGGGTAAAACTGAAGATATGTCGAAAGAAGAACTAGAATGCTCGTTTTGCGGTCGTAAAAAGGCGGAAACCAATCTCCTTATTGCGGGATTGGACGCGCACATTTGCGATCGTTGTATAGAACAGGCTCATGGTATTGTGATTGAAGAAGCATTGCATTCAACAAATAGTGAGCTAAGCAAAGAGCTTATGCTAAAGAAACCTAAGTCTATTAAAGGTTTCCTTGACGACTATGTTATAGGGCAGGAACACACTAAGAAAGTGATGTCTGTTGCAGTGTACAATCACTACAAGCGCTTACTTCAGCCTAAAAGTGATGAGGAAATAGAAATTCAAAAGAGTAATATCATAATCGTGGGGCAGACGGGTACCGGAAAGACCCTGGTTGCCAAAACGATCGCCCGAATGCTGAATGTTCCTCTTGCAATTGTTGATGCCACCGTACTTACCGAAGCCGGTTATGTAGGGGAAGATGTGGAAAGCATACTTACGCGACTCCTTCAAGCTGCCGATTACAATGTTGAGAAAGCTCAGAACGGAATTGTTTTTATTGATGAAATAGATAAGATCGCCCGTAAAAGTGACAATCCGTCGATTACGCGTGATGTTAGTGGAGAAGGCGTACAACAGGCACTTCTCAAATTACTTGAAGGAACTACTGTTAATGTTCCACCTAAAGGAGGCCGAAAGCATCCCGACCAGAAATTTATCGAGGTGAATACGGAGAATATTTTGTTCATCGCCGGGGGAGCCTTCGATGGTATCGAAAGGCATATTTCCAAACGACTCAACATGCAGGCTGTTGGATTTAGCGCGAGTAAGAAGGAAGAAACCCTGGAGCGGGATAATATGCTCAAGTATATAATTCCAAGGGATCTTAAAGATTATGGGCTTATTCCTGAAATAATAGGGAGATTACCAGTACTTACCTTTATGAATCCATTGGATAAAGGTACGTTAAGGGCTATCCTTACAGAACCGAAGAACGCCATTATTAAACAGTATAAGAAGCTGTTCGAGATGGATAATATTGATTTTGTGATCACCGAAGAGGCATTAGATTTCATTGTGGAGCAGGCTATTGAGTACAAACTTGGAGCGCGTGGGTTACGATCACTATGCGAAGCGGTGCTAACAGACGCTATGTACGATCTACCAGGCAGTGATGAAAAGGATTTAAATGTGACCGTGGAATATGCACAGGAGAAACTGAATAAATCGACCATTAAAAAGTTGAAAGCGGTTTCTTAGGAATATACCGACCTAAACAAAAAAAGCCTCAGGATATTCCTGAGGCTTTTTATTTGTATCTAATCTAAGTTAGGGTTGTGCTATAACTGTCTTTTTCTTTTGGTTAAGAATTTTCTGCTGCATTAATTCCTTTTTATTCTTTAAGGTGTATCCTGCTACTTTCTCCTCTTTCTGAATAGTGCTTACAGTGGTTCCGCAAGATGCTAACGATGCCGAGAAGAATACGATTGTTACGATATATATAAGTCTTTTCATTGCCCCAATTCTTTAATGTTAAGTCAAACATAGAAAGTAAGAAAAGTACTACCAAAAATTTTAGTTGAAGCCATGAAATAATCGACCAAATGCAGAAATTAGCTCTTTTTTCAACAATTTAAGGTGAGTAATTCTTCGAGATATTCGCGGGAATTAGACAATCTAGGCACCTTATGTTGACCCCCAAGTTTGTCGTTTAGCTTTAACCAATCGTAGAACAACCTTGTGCGGGCACAATGGATCTTAGGTGCATTCAGAGTAGTATTATTGAATCTTTTTGCTTCGTAGTCGCTGTTCACTTCCTGAAGAGACTTATCGAGTAACTGTGAGAAGTTGGTAAAATCTTTAGGCGGGGTTTTAAATTCGATGATCCACTCATGCGCTCCTTTTTCCTTGCCTTCCATAAATATAGGAGCCACTGTATAATCTACGATCTCGGTATCTGTAAGTTTTGATACTTTCCGCAAAGCCGCTTCGGCATTTTCGATGATAAGTTCCTCTCCGAATACGTTAATATGATGTTTGGTCCTTCCCGTAACTCTTATACGGTATGGATTTACCGATGTAAATCGCACCGTATCCCCTATTTTATAACGCCAAAGTCCTGCATTGGTAGTGATCACGATAGCATAATTCTCGTCTTTTTCTACCTCGCTCAGGGGAACGATCTTCTGGTCTGGAGTTCCGTAAGTACTCATGGGGATGAATTCATAGAAGATACCATAGTCCAGCATTAGTAATAGTTCATTACTGTGGTTTTGGTCCTGGATTGCGAAAAATCCTTCAGAAGCATTATAGATCTCGTAATATTTGAAACCCTCTCGCGGGAGTAGTTTCTTATACTGGTCAACATAGGGCTCGAAACTTACTCCTCCGTGAAAATACACTTCCAGGTTCGGCCATATTTCAAATAAATCATTGGCTCCGGTAGTGTCCATAACATTATTCAATAAGACCAGCATCCAGGAAGGGACACCAGCAAGGCTGGTAACATTCTCCTTTATAGTTTCGTTCACTATTGCCTGCATTTTAATCTCCCAATCGGCCATTAGTGAGATTTCGCTGCTTGGAGTACTACTGAATTCCGCCCAAAATGGCATATTGTCTATTAGAATCGCGCTTAGGTCACCGAATACCGTTCCGTTTTCTTCATATAGTTCTTTACTCCCGCCCAGGCGCAAACCTTTACCTACAAACAATTGTGATTCCTGGTTATTGTTCAAATACATACACAGTAGGTCCTTACTGGCCGCATAATGGCAGTCTTCCAGGGATTCCTGGCTAACAGGTATGAACTTGCTTTTCGCATTGGTCGTCCCGCTGGATTTTGCAAACCACTTTATGGTTTTAGGCCAGAAAATATTACTCTCGCCTCGCCTTGCGCGTTCAATTCTTGCTTCATTGTCTTCGTAGGAGGAAATAGGTAATCGATCGGCAAATTCCCGGTAGGTAGTAATGGAACTGAAATCATACTCTTGACCGATTTCAGTCTGTTTGGCTTTCTGAAGTAAATTCTGCAGGAGTTCTTCCTGTACTTCAACAGGGTATTTCAGGAAGAGCTCGATCTGATGAAACCGTTTCTTCAAGAACCACGAAGCAATTGAATTTACTATGGGTATTGGCATATTTAACCTATCTTTAAAGCATAAAAGTAGCAATTTCTTTTTTTATGAAATACGCCGGTGTTCTCACTAAAATGCAAACCGAAATCGGTTCTCCTATTCAATATTTCCTGGTGTTTGAAAACGACTTTCTCAATATAAATCAATTATTGGATAAGTTGGTCTCTATATCCTTCATTAAATACCAATGCCTCAATTGTGGCCTCGACAAAAAGATATTTCGAATGGGATATTGTTATGACTGCTTCTACGATGTCCCCCAGGCAGCAGATTGGGTAATTCGCCCCGAACTGAGTAAGGCACATCTGAACCAGGAAGACCGTGATCTTGAATATGAGAAAAAGGTTCAGTTACAACCACATATCGTCTATTTGGCGAATAGCAGCAGTGTAAAAGTGGGAGTGACCAGGAAAAGTCAGGTGCCAACGAGATGGATAGACCAGGGAGCACACGAGGCGATAGAGATCGTAGAGGTTCCAAACCGTTATCTGGCGGGAATCACCGAGGTCGCGCTTAAAGATCATGTGAGTGATAAGACCAACTGGCGGGCGATGCTTAAGAACGATATCAAAGACGAGGACCTCGTGGATTGGCGGTCGAGGCTCGAATCACATATCCCGGAGGAGACCAAAGAATATTTTATCGCGAATAACAGCGAAACCAACCTTGAATTCCCAGTTCTCCAATACCCGGTAAAACCCAAAAGCCTCAATCTGGATAAGACACCGGACTATAGTGGTGTATTGAAGGGAATTAAGGGACAGTACCTGATCTTCGAGGATAATACGGTGTTCAACGTTCGCAGTAATGAGGGGTATGTGGTGGAAATATCAATGAAATGATCAGTTCTTCACACTGTCTTTTTTCTTATTCCCTTTAAGCAAATCTCCAAGTATTCCTTTTACGATTTTCTCAGGATCGGTATTTACCGGATCGGTTTTGGTTCCTGTATTATCATTTTTTGGGTCCTTTCCGGTAGTTTCGTTTCCACCAATAAGGTCTTTGAGTATATCGGTTCCTTTTTCTGTTAACTCCTGTTTTTGTTTTTCTATCAGTTTCTGAGTGATGGAATTTACAGCAGATCCCATATTGATGGAAATTTTTGGGTCGGTTACCGATCCGCTCACTCCCATGGGAACATTTACCCTCATACTATTAGCCTCCAGGGGATCCAGTTTTGAAAGTAAGTTTGTTACATCAGTTCCGAGATACTTGGCGGGAACATCCATATCCAGTGAATAATTCATGCTTTTATCCAGGCCATGGCTTCCCGAGGCCGTTACATTCACGCCTTCAACATCAAACGAGAAAGGTTGCACTTCTATTTTACCATTATTAAAGGTAAAGGCAGTGGATACATCTTTCAGGCTAAGTTTATCTAATTGCAGGAAAGGCGCCTGCTGACCGATTTTCGCAAGTATAGGTGTTCGTGCTGCTGTTACTTCGGCAGTCAATATCCGTGCGGCGGCATTACCCGCTAATGACTTGAGGTCTGGTGAAAGATTTTTGTCGAGAAATCCGTTTAGCTGAATCTTAGTGTTCAGGTCGCCGTCAAGCGCTTTAGCCACCGGTGCCAGGTATTTCAGTAAAGCCAGGCTCTGAAAAGATTCGGAAATGTTGATCTTCGAAAGATCCAGATCCATGGCAAATGTGGGTATCTTTTCTTTGGTGGAAACATTTCCACTAAGTGCCGCATTACCCCCAAAAAGATCTGAAGTGACATTGTTCAGATTAGCGGTTTCCTCCCTAATACTAACGGTTCCTTTGGTATTGGTGAGGGTAATGTCATCGTAGATCACCTTATTAGCGGTAAAATCAAGGGTCGCGTCCAGGAAGTCAGGGATTTTTATCTGGTCATCACTTACGGTAGTGCCAGAAGAAGCTCCGGAACCCCCGGCAACTTCCGTATCAGCCGACTTAAAATCATTCAGGTTGAAGGTGTTGGACTGAACATCGAAGCGTCCTTTCAGGTCCTGCTTTGCCATGATCCAGGGCACAAGGTTTTGGATGGTTCCTGTGGCAGCAACGTCTGTTTCCCCCGTTGAGCCTTTTAACTCTTTCAGTTTGATATTACCGGGCGACAGGTCCATGGATACGGTTTCTATCTTAAGTTCATTTTTAAAGTCGGGATCCTTGTATGTGAAATTAGAAAGACTGGCTGTGCCGTTCGTCCTGATATTCTGGTATTGTTCATTCTCTATGGAAGACATATCGAAATTGGTAGTCACATCAGCTTTAAAAACACCACTTAGGCCCTGTTCCAATTCCAATGGGAGTACCTGTTCAATATTCGCAAGGTTTAACGTTCCCTTCAGGACCATATTCACTATTGCATTTTTAGTGATATTCCGTATACTACCGTTCGCTGAAAAGATCTCCTTATCTATTTTGAACGTGAGGCCACCTATATTCAGGTAGGTATCTTCCACCAGGCCGGTTTCATTCTTTAACCGGGCATCTATGGAAATATTCCGCACAGCTTTCGGAAGGTCCGGGTATTTAAATGAGGCGTTCGAACTTTTTACAGCGATATCCATTTTTGGAATAAGATTGTCATCAACGACGCCTTTCAGCATGCCGTTCACACTAAAATCCCCCGTTGTCGATACACCGTCGAGATTCTTTACATACTGCTTGGGTATCACTGCGAGGAAATTCCTGAAATCGGAAGACGGTGTTTTGAACATCAGGTCTAATTCTGAATCGTTTTCGTTCACTTTCACAAAACCATCGAAGGTCAGGAGAAGTTCATTGATCCTGGCCTCATTCTCAAGGAAGGTATATTTTTGGTTTACAAGATCCATTTGGATCAAAGCGTCCAGGGAAACAAGATTATTGGTAAGATATTTTACATCGCCAATCTGTAGGGACAGAACGGCATCGGTCTCGGTATCAAGTTCAGATAAGTCCAGGGAAAAATCACCTTTGCCGGAATGGTTCATTTCGGAAAGCATCAGGAAGGTCTTGCTTACTTCATCCAGATAGTTGATGGTAGAATTATTGATCTCATACCCGTTTAGTTCGAAAGTAAATCCTTCATCTTCAAATTCCGAAGTATTTTCTTCGGGCGTATCCTTTTCAATGGCAATATCATAGTTTGCTCGTCCCAGGGAATCCACTTTTATATTCACCAGGGCCTGGTCCAATGATAGTGCGTTGATCTTTATCGGGTCGTTTCCCGATTTGAACAGTTGCGTAATTCCCATGTCAATGGTGAGCCGTTCTCCGCTTGCCAGGGTGTCGCCTTCGAAAGGAGCATTATTCACTACACTGAAGTTTTTAATTTTTACTGCAGCATCGGGGAAACTACTGAAAAGGCTGAGGTCCATGGATTCCCAGGCTACTTCAGCATTGAGATTATCGTTGAGATTCTTCTTCAGAAGATCTTCCAGGGTGCCTTTGAATAAGAACGGGGCGGCAATGAGAACAATTATAAACAGCCCCAGTAGGACACCTATGATTTTGAGGAATTTTTTCATTTCAATACATTTACATTATTCAGATCCAGTTCTTCACCAAACTTCAGGCCAAATCGTTTTCGCATTCCATAGACCGCAGCATATAAGAAAGGAGTGTCGGTAGCTGCAACTATTACTTTGAACAGGAATCCGCTTAGCAGAAGTCCGCCAAACAGTTTCCATTCGATCTTTCCGAAGGTGCATAATAGTATTAAAACAGTAAATGTATCTACAAATTGCGACAGGAAGGTGGAGAAATTGTTTCGCAACCACAGATGTTTGCCTTTAGTGAGTCGTTTCCAGAAATGAAAAATGGAGATGTCAATATATTGTGCCAGCAGGTATGCCATCATGGATGCCAGCACGGCGATTGCTGTCGCTCCGAACACGGTCTCAAAAAGTGCATCACTTACAGGGCTCCAGGTTGTGGCTGGAATCGCACTGGAAACATAAATTATTCCCATGGAAAAAAAGGATGCAAAGATACCTGCGGTTACAACCTGGTTTGCTTTTTTTTGACCGTAAACTTCACAAATGATGTCGGTGATGAGAAAGGTGATCGGGTACGGGAGTACACCTACGGAAATTTCGAATGTGTAAATTCCGAAGAGATCAAAAGAAATAAATTTTTGAAAGATCAGATTTGAAACTACCAGGGATGCTATGAATAAAGCCCCGAGAATGAGGTAGATGCGTTGTGCCAGTAGTCTGTCTTTAAGAGTGAGGTGCGTCACAAACAATAGTTATACATTCAAAGTTACTTGTTGTACGTTTTCTTTTCCTTAAATTCGTCTTAAATGTTAAAATCGATCTCTTGAACAAGCCGCTTCAACATGCATACCTTTCCCTGGGCAGTAATATGGGTAA
>JABDNT010000021.1 GCA_013043685.1 Flavobacteriaceae bacterium
ATATATATACCCAGGATCTGATGGATGCATTAAAACAAACGGCGGAGATGCATAACGAACAACACGGAGACGACTCGGGTGATGACAGGGAACTCAGCGAGGAAGAAAGAGAACGAATACAAAATTACTGGAAAGAAAAAACCAAAGACACAGGGGAGTTTATCGAAAGCCTGAATAAACCCTATCACCAGTGTCTTGCTCTTATGGGATTATATTCATATCATTTTCAGACATTGTTGATCGCAGCGGAAGAAGAAGAAAACTGCAAGATGAAATACGATTTGTATGGAATAGCGCTGTTGATGAACATATCAGGAACGTTTCTAATACCGTGTACCGAAGGGTTCTACAATCTACCTGAAGAGGATCAGAAAAGTATCTTTCATGATTTCTTAAATTCCTTATATCAATGTAATTATAGTGGGGATAGTAGTGGTCCTATAGCATGGACTCCCTTAGCTAAAAAAGCACCCAAAACTGCAAAAGATATACATTTAGGCTTTTTCCAAGCTATGTGTTATAATGATGAGGTAGGGAATTACACAGTCTTAAAAAAAGTGTATTACTACATTTTTGAATGGGAAGCGATAATGCTACACACATTGGTGATTGGAAGAAAAATGGAAGCTTTGGGTTGTGGTTAACCCAAAGTGAAGTATTACCTCAAAAAATAACTTAATAACCCCTCTTAACCTACTATTATTAAAGAACTTTCGTATGGGGGCATTGGAAGTTCTTTTTTATTGATCTAATCTCGATAATTAAATTTTGTTTAATCTTTAATCTTTAACATTTATCATTAAACATTATTCCTAATTTTTTTTCAGAAATTGTAGAATCATGAAAAATCAGGAATCTTGATCTTCTAAAATTTTATTTCAATAAAACGTAAACTAAACAAAAAGCTGGATATCTGCATCCGATGCAAAATTTAAGAATGTTGCAGCTCCACCAATATCTACCCCATCTATAAATTCTTCCTTCTTAAATCCGAAGACATCCATGGTCATTTGACAACCAACCATCTTAACGTTTAGATCCAAACACATTTGTCTAAGCTCTTCTATAGACATAACCTTTTTGTTCTTGAAGGTTTTCTTCATCAATCCCGTAGCCATATTTTCGAAAAATGGAACATTGCCCATAATTACGTTTGGTATAGGCCAAGTCAGTTTTTGAAACCAGTTTGGCCCAAATGGCATTCGCATCGGCATGGCAGGGTTCGTTTGAGGAGCTACTTTTCCTTTTACCTTTTTTTTCAGCAACGTGAGCCCATAGAAAGTAAAGAAGATCGTTACCTCCATATTCATTGCCGCCGCAGTAGACGCCAGAATAAATGGAGGGTAAGCCCAATCTAATGTCCCTTGTGAGGCAATTATTGCCATTCGTTTAGGTCTATTTTCTTCCATTTTATTATTGATTTTGTAATGTGTTTTTATTCTTAAGAGAAAACCAGAGCATTTGCCAAATGTTCAGAAACATTACTAACACTAATGTTCAAATTATTTTTTTCACCCAGTTCTTTAATTTGGTGAAGACAATTATCACATGCCGTTACAACTTTCTTCGCATTGGTTTTTTTGATCTGTTCTACTTTCACTGTCCCATAGAGAAGCCTGTCTTCCGTCCATTCGCTGCATGCCACCATTCCGGAGCCTCCTCCGCAGCAAAAGTTTTCAACTTTACTCGGTGTCATTTCTTTGTATTCTTTGGAAGAGGCCTGAATTACGTTTCGAGGTTCTTCAAAAATTCCACCTTTTCTTCCAATATTACATGGATCATGATATGTTACGGGTTCAGAATTTTTGGAAGGATCTAGTACTATCTTTCCTTCTTGAATGTAATCATTCATTACTTCAAGAAGGCTTTTAACTTCAAAATCGAATTGTTTTCCGAACCATTTTGGTGCTTCCCATTTTAATACACCATAGGCGTGCCCGCATTCAGTAACGACAAGCGTTTTTGCCTTTACTTTTTTAGCCTCTTTTAAAACCCTTTCTACTACTTTCTTTGCTTTAGGAATATCTGCTACAAATACGCCATAGTTAGAAGCCTCAAAGAGACTCATTGTCCAATTCGCCTTTGCCGCGTTGAAGATCAAGGCGGCAGGAACCATAGTATGGGCACCTGAAAGGGGAACATATAAAATATCTGCCTCTTCAGACACCGGGATCCTGGCATTGGAGTCGTTCATTCGTTCTTGCACTTGTTTCTCCAAATTAGCTATTTGCTTTCTGAAGAAGCCCTCCATCATTTCCATGTTTTCTTCCCTGGCGATGGCAGCATCCGTTAGCTGATTTAGAATTTCCGGACTTTTTCCCATCGCTGTAAGAACTCCTCTGGCGGTAGCTAAGATTTGAGGCGTCTCAACCCCCATAGGACAATTAATTACGCAACGTTCGCATAGTGTGCAGTTTTTAAAAGCAGCCTCTATCCATTCATCCAAATCGCTTTCGGTGAGATCTTTAGCCCCTGTCCATTTTGGAAACAAACGAGACAACCAATCATGTTTTCTCTTCAATACTCTTCTTACTTTCTCAGCTTTTGCAACAGGAGAATGTTCCGGATTACCGGTAGCTTTAAAAATATGACATGATTCTATACACCATCCACAATGGGTACATAGGTTCGTTGCTGAGGTTCCAACGAGTCTATTATATCGCTTATCTAGTTCTTGAATTACCTTTTCTCTTGTATCCATTGTTTTACTTTTGAGGAATTATACCGCGCCAACCATATCGCTTTCCTGTTAAGAAACGAGCGAAGAAGAAATAGATGTAATGTGAAATTTTACTAAACGGAACATAAAACAAAAATGCTGCTGTAATTATATAATAGCTTGATCTCCAAAATACAGTGTCAAGGAGCAATGCCATTATTCCTGTAAAGAAAAAGAGTTGTAGCGAGAGTAAAGAAAAGTAATCATCTGGCGTGCTGATATGTCTTAACTCAGGTCTACTCAACCGATTGTAAAATTTTATAAATCCAATAAAAATTGCCGGAGCGATTAACGCTGAAAATACAATCTTCACGGTAGGTGTCATCATCCCTGGTGTAAAGGTGTAGGTGAACGTATTTACTATGGCCACCAAACAACCAACATGATACAGAGAAAATCCAATCCATCTGCCCATATGTTTACGACTACTTTCTACAGACCATGGCATGAAGATGCTTCCATATGATCTAAGAATACCTTTTGCGCCACTTCCTTTAGGCTTTTCCTTTTCCCACGGCATGGGTAATCTGGAAAGCTGTACTGCTTTAATGGTATACATAACTACCATCCAAGTAATTGCAATAGCTTGTAATTCGTATTCAACGAAATGCATGAAACTTTGACTATCCATGACAAATTATTTAAGTCTTTTAACACGGAAGGTAATTACACCGCCCGCTTCCTCCATGCTGTCTAATTCGTTACCTGTAGAGGCACACCAAGCAGGTATATCCATCATTACTCCAGGATCCGTGGCAGTTGCTTCAATCACATTTCCTGGTTCGATTTCCTTAATCGCATTACTGATTTTTACAACGGGTATTGGACATAACAATCCTTTCAAATCCAATACTTTTTCTATATTAATTGTGCTCATAATTAATTGATTTTATGTATTTGTTATTTTCTTAATGAAATCTTTAAGATTCACACATTTTTCCGGAAGTTGGTAAACCGAACATAGCCTGCAATCCGTATTCTTACATTCAGGTCCTTTGTTCGAGGCCTGCCAGCAGGGTTTTTTGATTTCTGAATAAGCATCACAATTCTCTCGATCTTCAATCGAACAGGGTTTAATGATCCAGCAAGGGACAAGCGCGAACAAGGCATTAATACCTGCGATATTAAGTCCTTGTTCATCCAAATGCTTTCTTATACACTTTAGTCTGGAAATGTCGACGTCGGAAAAGAGATGACGTTTATTCTTGGTCTTAAAAGGCAGGATAAGTCCTTTGTCTATGTATTGTCTAACAGAATGGGTTGGGGTATTCGATAGTCTTGACGCAACTGAAAGCGTGTACAAAGGTTCGGTTCTTTTGTATGCTTGATTATCAGATTGATCCATGATATAGAATTAAATTGACAATCTCTCAAAATCTGCATTGGAAAGTACAGATTATAGATGTTTTGAAAGTAAGAAAACACCCCCTCATATAATATGATAAAAGTCATAAAACGCTAACACCTATATACCTTGAGGCATTTCTTTCCAAAATCAATTAGTTTTGGATAGATTCTAAGTAAAGCAGGGCTTTTTTGCGTTAGTTTATCGGGCTCAAATTAGATTCTCAGCTTCTCAATTCTTTCCAAATGATAGACATGCTTAGAGGAAGCACAATAACTATCTTATTAAATTTTGTTTAATCTTTAACATTTATCCTTAAACATTATTCCTAATTTTACATCACAAATTAATTAGCTATGAAGAATCAGGAATCTTTGGTCACCTCATTATTAAAAGGAAATACTCTCAATGGTTTCAACCACGAAGAAATAGGTGACGACCACTTATACACAGGGATTGAGACACCCATGAAGGACAATGCTTTCGATATGTCCGATAAAGAAAAGAAAGAGCGTATCTCTATTCTCTTTGCAGAAATAATGGATGTAATGGGACTTGACCTTACGGATGACTCGCTTAAAGGCACCCCGGACCGCGTGGCCAAGATGTATATAGAAGAGATCTTTTCGGGTCTTAACCCCGCGAACAAGCCAAAGGTCGCTCTCTTCGATAATAAATATCAGTATAACCAAATGCTGGTTGAAAAGAATATCACTTTTTATTCAAATTGTGAACACCATTTTGTGCCTATCATCGGAAAGGCGCATGTTGCTTATATCTCATCAGGTAAGGTAATTGGGCTTTCCAAACTCAACAGGATCGTTCAATACTATGCCAAACGTCCGCAGGTACAGGAAAGGCTAACCAACCAGATCGCAATGGATTTGCAGGAGATCCTGGACACCGAGGATGTGGCGGTTATAATTGACGCGAAGCATCTATGTGTATCTTCCCGGGGCATTAAAGATGATACCTCCTCTACGGTCACGTCGTTTTACGGAGGACAGTTTAATACACCTCAGAAGATCGCAGAACTTCAGAATTATCTGAAAGATTAGTACCTTTCCGGTATATGCCAGAAAAAAAACCAGATCAGGTTGTCTTCAACGAGGAGACACAAACATATGACGCGAGCTTAAAGCCCTACCCTACTAACCTGGGTGCTCCTGCAATAGCCCTTGTTGAAACTGTTGCCTGGAAACGATTGAATGCTAAAAGGGCGAATGAGCATTTGAAATCTTCCTTCGAAGAAATAAAATATAAGTACGAAAAACTGGTAGAAAAAATGGAGCTCAATGAATTGGTGTATAACGCTAAATTCAGCTTTGAACCCATCGTTGGAAATATCTATCATTTATATCGGAATAAATCTGAAATTCCATTCCTATCCATCCTCTCTCCCGAAGAGTGCCATTTCGATCATCTTGGAAGCTTCAGGCTCACTTCAGAAAAACTTTGGGAGGCTATTGAAGACTAGTTCAAGGGTTGCTTCAGGGATTAAAAATGATACCTGACAAATGCCTCCATAGCCGCATAATCGGCCAGTCCCACAGCACGGTAATTGGACGCCGTAGTTTTATTGCGTTCTTCGGCTCGCATCCAGAATTCCCTATCGTCATCGCCCTGGTACATCACCCTGTCCTTCTGAGACTGATGATAGAAAATAGCATGTCTCTTTTTAACAATCTGGTCGGGGCTCATCGGTACAACCATATCAATTTCATGGAGTTGCCATTCATGCCAGGCTCCCCGGTAGAGCCAAACCCAACAATCCTTCATAAATGATTCGGATTTCATACGGTTTAGTGATTCGAATAAGGCTTCCAGGCATACCTTGTGCGTACCGTGGGGATCTCCAAGGTCTCCAGCAGCATAGATCTGATGTGGCTTGATCTTGGAAATGACACCTATCATAAGCTCTATATCGGCCTCGGAAAGTTCATTCTTCTTCACTTTACCGGTTTCATAGAACGGCAAGTTCAGAAAATGGGCATTTTCATCCTTAAGCCCAAGGTAACGGGTGGCCGCATAGGACTCACTTCTTCTTATCAATCCCTTCAGCCGTCTAAGATTTGTACTGTCTGCCTGGTGTTCTTTTCCAGAGACCAGTTCCTTCAGGATTTCATCTTTCAGATCCGATTCAGTATCCAGGGCTGACGCTATTTCTGCAAATTTCAACGCTTCCTCATTCGATACCGCAATATTTCCCGATGTCTGATACACAACATGCACGTCATGCCCTTGTTCTATCAAACGATCCAGGGTCCCCCCCATGGAAATCACATCATCATCCGGATGCGGACTGAACACAATAACACGCTTGGACGCAGGTTGAGCCCGTTCAGGTCTTTTAGAATCATCTGCGTTGGGTTTACCACCCGGCCAGCCCGTAATAGTATGCTGCAGTTTGTTGAACATCTCAATATTGAAATTATAGGCAGATCCTTCCTGTGCCAGTAGACCTGACATCCCGTGATTGTTATAGTCGGTATCCGTTAGCCGAAGTATGGACTTCCCGGTTTGGCCACACAACCACACAATTGCTTTGCTTTTAAGTGCTGAAGTCCATTCACAAGGTCCTACGAGCCACGGAGTTTTGTTCCTGGTTAACTGTGAACCTGCTTCATAATCCAGTACAAATGTCGTGTTTTCATGCTGCTGTAAATAGGTCGCCGGAACCTCAGAGGTGATATCTCCTTCTACAGTCACTTTAATGATACCGGCTTTGTGCTGACCCCAGGCCAGGAGTACAATACGTCTTGCATTTCTCACCGACGCGATACCCATGGTTATAGCCTTCCTGGGTACATTATCGATCCCGAGGAACGAATCGGCTGCATCAACCCTGGTAATATGATCCAGGGTAATAAGCCGGGTTCCGGAATTAATATGAGAGCCGGGTTCATTGAATCCGATATGACCAGTGCGGCCTATACCCAGTAATTGAAAATCAAGCCCCCCCATTTCCAGGATCTTCTCTTCATAATCGATACAGTATTGATGAATTTCATCGAATTCAAGTTCTCCATTCGGTATATTAATATTCTCAGGAAGTATATCTACGTGGTCGAACAGATGTTCGTGCATAAAGTGATAGTAACTCTGAAAGTTCTGCTTCTCCATTGGATAATATTCATCCAGGTTGAAGGTTACCACATTCTTAAAACTCAATCCTTCCTTCTTGTGAAGTCGAACCAATTCATCATACACTTTGATAGGGGAAGATCCCGTAGCCAGGCCCAGTAAACAGGTCTCGCCAGCGGTTTCCTTTTTCCTTATTAACGCTGCGATCTCTGAAGCAACTACTAAAGAGGCTTCTATGTGACTGTTGAATTCTACATTATGAATTTTTTCAAACCGTGTGCTTTCAAATTGGCCGGCTGGTTGATACTTAATATTCTTCATAATGAGATATATTTATTCGGGATATTCTACGCGTAGGTGGTAAATATTATTAAGTTTCTTCTTGAGTACCTTTTTAATGGTTTGAATTTCCTTAAAAGTGATATTCGCGTTTAAGAACTGTCCGTTCTCCATCTGTACGCTCACTATCTTTTCAACGAAGGCATCGATCTTCGAAGACGTGGGTTCCTTTAAACTTTTACTGGCTGCCTCAACACTGTCTGCCATCATCAGTATAGCAGTTTCCTTGGAAAAGGGAATCGGTCCGGGGTACATAAAGTCTTTAGGATCGGCCTCACCACTTATTTCCTTTTCTTTACTATAAAAGAAATAAACCAAATTAGTACCGTGGTGAGTTCTGATAAAATCAATAATTCGGTCCGGCAGATTATTCTTCCGTGCGATCTCAATACCCTTTATTACATGATCGATAATGATTCTCGCACTTTCTTTAGGTGCTAACTCGTTATGGGTGTTCACCGCGTTCAATTGATTCTCTGTGAAATAGGTTGGGTTTATCATCTTCCCTATATCGTGATACAGGGCTCCAACTCTAACCAGCATTGCATTTGCACCGATCTCATTGGCAGCGGCTTCCGACAAGTTTGCAACGTTAAGAGAATGGTGAAAAGTCCCTGGTGCTTTGTTAGCTAACTCCTTTAACAGCTTAGTGTTAGTGTCGCTTAGTTCAAGTAAAGATACATCTGATACTAGCCCAAAGAGTTTCTCGTAGAAATAAATGAGAGGATGCGCAAAGAGCGTTGCCAAACCACACAAAATGAAATAACCAAATGTCTCCAATTCCAGGGTCTGTATATTACCCTCCTGAATAATAAAAAATGCAAAATAACCGACGATATATATTAGTGTTATTTGCCCCACGGAAATAAACAGGTTCGCTCGTCGATACAATTCGGAAACAGTGAGTATAGTGACAATACCAGCAATGATCTGAAGGAAGAGATACTCAAAACTATTAGGAACAATAAATCCTAAGAGAAGTAGCGTGAGCACATGGACGAAGAGCCCTAATCTGGGGTCGAAGAATGCCTTAAGGATCAATGGCAGTATACATAAGGGCACTACATATACGAATGCCGCATCCAGTTTCACAATAAAAGTGGTGAGAAACACCATTAAGACTATATTGAAGAAGATGAAAGTGACTTTGGTGTTGTTCGAAAAGATCTCCTTGCGATATTTATTGAGAAACAGGAATAACATGAGAAAAACCAGGGAAACCAGCAATGCATAGCCCACCAGCAGCCATACGCGATTGGATTCACTCCAAACCTCTGATTGGTATTCCGCTTTAAGCGAATTCAGGATTTGGAAGGTATCCCCCTCCACCACTTCACCTTTGGCAATAATTCGTCCGTCTTTTTCAATGATCCCTCGATTTGGACTTATATCTTTTAATTCTGATTCAATCGCCGCTTCAGTTAGCTTATTATTGAAGGTAACATTGGGAGAGATAGACCGTTTTAATAGTATTTCCAACAGGTTTCGGACGCTTTCCGAATTAGATGCGCCATTGATAAGGTTCAACACTCGATCGTCCAGTTCGTCCATTTTTAATATCTGGCCATAGGTAATCTCATCCACTTCATTCCCATTTTTGAGATATACCAGCTGATCTTGTGAATAGGCGTGAATTTCATCTGACAATCCGTGAATATTCACCTGGTCAATAATAGAGCTGCCAATATCGTATATGGCAGACTCTCTTATAGTGTAAAGCGTATCCACATATGATTCACTAAGTAATTGCCTGAGTTTTGTTTTATTTTGGTCAATAACACGAATATCCAGGTCGAAATATGGTACTACAAGTTTTCGAAGATCAGCTTTTTCATTTTCAAGAGCCTCCTCACTCTTCTTTATGGTAAAACTGAAAGGGGCATACAAATTCTCATACTGCCAGGGTTTTCCTTTCTGAAAATCATACTTGAACTGCCCTCCTCTCGGAAGTAAATAAATTACCAGTAAGGTTGAGGCTATAAACAGGAATACCTTGTAAACCAGAGATTGCTTTTTGGAGAACCGCGACAAACGTTTGTTCATAACCTCAAATGTACAGGAAAAAGTAGAAATAACGTAGCAGATATACAAGAAGCATTAGCAGTATTCATTGATAATTCACTTTATAATATGTAAATTTGCTTTCCTCTTAATAATTCGAAAAAAGTACGATCTAATGAATAAAAAAGTAGTCATAGTTTCTGCTGCCAGAACACCCATCGGGAGTTTTATGGGTAGTCTTTCATCATTATCAGCCGCACATTTGGGCTCTGTCGCGATTAAAGGAGCCCTGTCTAAAATAAACCTGGATCCTTCTCTTATTGAAGAAGTTTTCATGGGGAATGTGGTTCAGGCCGGTGTAGGTCAGGCGCCCGCCCGACAGGCTGCTCTTGGTGCCGGAATACCGGATTCTGTTCCATGCACAACTGTGAACAAAGTTTGTGCTTCGGGAATGAAAGCTGTGATGCATGGCGCCCAAGCCATTGCGCTTGGGGACGCGGATATAATAGTAGCAGGCGGTATGGAAAGCATGAGTAACATTCCTCACTACATGCATCTTCGCACTGCTCATAAATTCGGGCCAAAAAGCATGGAAGATGGCATGCAAAAAGACGGTCTTGTGGACGCGTATGACAAGCAGGCCATGGGCGTATGTGCAGATCTTTGTGCTTCCGAATACGAATTCTCCAGAGAAGATCAGGATGCATTTGCGATTCAGTCTTACGAACGTTCTGCGAAAGCATGGTCTGAAGGTAAATTTGCAAACGAAGTTGTTCCGGTTGAAGTTCCTCAAAGACGCGGAGAACCAGTGATTGTATCCGAAGATGAAGAATACAAGAATGTTAAGATGGAAAAGATTCCGGCACTGAGGCCTGCATTTACCAAAGAAGGTACGGTTACTGCTGCAAATGCTTCCACCATTAATGATGGCGCTGGTGCAGTAATTCTTATGAGTGGTGAAAAAGCAGAGGAACTGGGATTGAAGCCGCTTGCGACTATAAAAAGTTATGCCGATGCAGCTCAGGAACCAAAGTGGTTTACCACTGCTCCTGCCAAAGCATTGCCCAAAGCGCTTGCCAAAGCCGGCCTAAGCCAGGATGAAATAGATTATTTTGAATTCAATGAAGCTTTTTCAGTAGTAGGTCTTGCTAATATGAAAATTCTTGGCTTGGATGACAGCAACGTTAACGTGAATGGTGGCGCCGTTTCCTTAGGGCATCCGCTGGGATGTAGTGGTGTTAGGATATTAATTACATTACTGAATATTCTTGAGAAGAATGATGCGCGTTACGGAGCAGCTGCTATATGTAATGGTGGCGGTGGAGCATCTGCCATGGTAATCGAACGTAATTAATTTCCCTGCCTCTTGATGAAATACGGCCTTTGTAACTTAAGTATTGTGCCCTTACGAGCTGAATCTTCGGATCAAAGTGAACTGGTCTCACAGATTCTTTATGGAGAGACATTCAAAGTACTTGAAAGACGTAAGAAATGGAGTAAGATCAGGCTGCAATTCGATTCGTATGAGGGATGGATCGACAATAAACAATTTACAGAGATCTCTAAGGAGGATTTTAAGAAGTTGAACGAACTTCCAGTCCAATTATCTTCAGACCTCGTTAATTTCATCACTACCCGGGAAAACCAATTAATAATCATTACCATTGGCAGTAACGTGGCTGCTTCTGACTTTCTCGCTCATCAATATGAAGGAAACAAAGTAGAAAGCTCGCTAACAAAGGAAGCAATTATAGATACGGCGCTGCTTTATTTGAACGCTCCGTATTTATGGGGAGGAAAATCACCGCTCGGTATAGATTGCAGTGGTTTTACCCAGATGGTCTATAAACTTTGCGGATATTCCTTGTTACGCGATGCGAGTCAGCAGGCTTCACAGGGAGAAGCTTTAAGTTTTATTGAAGAAAGTGAGCCTGGCGACCTGGCTTTTTTCGATAACGAGGAAGGGATAATTACGCATGTCGGTATTATCATGGAAGACCACCATATTATTCATGCTCATGGCAAAGTACGTATCGACAGGCTGGATCACACTGGGATCTTCAATGCGGAAAAGCGCACCCACACTCATAAACTTCGCGTGATAAAACGTATTGTATAAAAAAATCCTCCGTTGCTTTCGCTCGGGAGGATCATATATTTGTTACGCGGTTTTTTTATTCTCCGCCTTCCAATGCATCTAGTTTAGCTTTTGCGGCCTTGTGTTTATCATCCTCTCCCAGCTGGCTATAGATATTCATAAGAGTTCTAATTAGTTCCAGATTGTCTGGCTTGTCTGCCGAAGCAGCTTCCAAATAAGGCATTGCTTCTCTGTACAGTCCGTTCTTAACTTCTTTCAGTTCGTCGTATCGATCATAGTCTGCGTTAGATGTTCCCAGGCTATTCATCTCTTCAATGATCGGACCTTCACCAGCCAGTATGGTAGCGGCAATATTGATCTTTGCATTGGTGAAATCCGGATCCAATTCAAGTGCTTTCTTGTAATACGAGAGTGCTTTTTCTTTATCTCCTTTATTGGCAGAACCTACACCAAGATTGTAATATAATTCAGGATTGTTCGGGTCTGCAGCTATGATCTCTTCCATTAAAGAACTATATTTTTCCATGTCACCCATTTTGTAGGCCATATCAGCTTCCGCCCGTAACAGGCTTTTATCATCGGGGTTCGCCTCACGGGCTTCTTTCATTAATGCAAGCGCTTTCTCATTTTCATTTCTACTGATGTAGATAAGTGTTACTTTCTGAAGTACATCACCACGAACCGACTGCGACATGCGTTCTGTTGGATTGGTGTACTTACCGGTGAGCATATTGGTATTTCTGTCACTTTCACTTGCGAAAACTACTTCTTTTCCAGTTTCGATTTCGATCGCTACAAATTCCTTTCTAATACCTGTATATCCCTGATCGAGAAGGTCTTTGTAATACATCAAAGCCTTTTCGTAGTCCTTGGCATTGACTGCGTTTCCGGCAGCGTAATAGAGATCCGATGTGTCCTTCTGAATAGTGTAGCTCGTATATAATTTCTCGGCAGCGCCAGCATAATTCTTCGCATTCTGATCTGCTACGGCACTATTAACAAGTGCTACACGCAAATTTTGCATCCCTATCGCAACTTCATCTGCTGTCTTTCCGGCAGCACCGCTTTCATTGGCCATTTTAAAGGCTTCAGCCGCTGTCTTTAATTTACCATAATCGGTCGTTCCAGCTTCAGCTAAGAAGGCCTTACCCTTTAACATGTAGAATTGAGATTTCATGGCACCGTCTGCATTACTCAATAAGCCTTCGGCCTGGTTAATATAAGATATGGCTTCTGAGGCGTTTCCTGCTTTCAATGCTTTTTCGGCCTTTTTTATTTCTTTTTTTTGTCCGAAAGCAATAGCGGAAATACAAAAAAGACCCGCCAGCAATAATTGTTTTTTCATTGTAATGGTTTTAATTTTTATTCATTGTTTTCTGTATTCGATTCGTTAGTATCAAGAGTGGTGCCATTTTCTCCTTCTGAGGTTTCATCCCCGTTTTCATCCACATCGTCTTCGTCGTGCATAACCTTGGCGACAGCCGCAATAGCGTCGTCCTCCTTAACTTTAATTAAACGAACCCCTTGAGTTGCTCTCCCCATTACTCTAAGGTCTTCGACCGCCATTCGAATGGCGATCCCCGATTTGTTGATGATCATCAGGTCATCTGAATCACTCACATTCTTGATGGCCACTAAGTTACCAGTTTTTTCCGTAACATTTATGGTTTTTACTCCTTTCCCACCGCGGTTAGTGATGCGATAATCTTCAATGCTCGAGCGTTTACCATAACCGTTTTCAGAAACTACGAGAATTTCTGTTTCGGCATCTTCAATGGCTATCATACCAATAACTTCGTCATCCTTATGTCCCAGTCTAATACCGCGAACACCGGAAGCATTTCTACCCATGGGCCTCGTTTTTCCTTCTTCAAAACGTATCGCTTTTCCACTCTTAACAGCTAACATAACCTGGCTGTCTCCTGTGGTGAGTTTCGCTTCCAGAAGTTCATCATCTTCCTTTATGGTTATTGCATTGATTCCATTGGTTCTGGGGCGTGAATATTGCTCCAGCGGAGTTTTCTTAACCTGGCCTTTTTTAGTCGCCATGATCACATAATGACTGTTGATGTAATCCTCATCTTTCAGGTCCTGCGTACAAATAAAAGCTTTCACCTTGTCATCGGGAGATATATTGATCAAATTCTGAATAGCTCTACCCTTTGAAGTCCTGCTTCCTTCGGGGATTTCAAATACACGCATCCAAAAACACTTCCCTTTTTGAGTAAAGAACAACATATACTGGTGATTTGTCCCTACGAACAAATGTTCGAGGAAGTCCTCAGTACGAGTTGCGGAAGCTTTTTGACCAACCCCGCCCCGGTTCTGTTTCTTATATTCGGTCAATGAGGTTCGCTTTATGTAACCCGCGTGTGAAATAGTGATCACTACTTTCTCATCTGCGATAAGATCAGTAATACTTACATCACCTCCGGCATACTCTATAACCGACCTCCGCTCGTCTCCATATTTGGTTCTGATCTCTTCGAGCTCGTCCTTGATGATCTGCATACGCCGTTCTTTCTTCGCCAGGATATCTTTATAATCCTCGATGGTATTCATCAATTCGTCATACTCTGTTCTCAATTTATCCTGTTCCAGTCCGGTAAGCTGTCTAAGTCGCATTTCCACGATCGCTTTCGCCTGAATTTCAGAAAGTTCGAACGTTTCTATCAGTTTTTCACGAGCCTCGTCTGCATTCTTAGAGGCCCTAATAAGCGCGATAACTTCATCGATATTGTCTGACGCGATAATAAGTCCTTCCAGTATATGTGCCCTTTCCTCTGCTTTGCGAAGTAAGTATTGAGTTCGGCGTGTGACAACTTCATGACGATGTTCCACAAAATAATGGATCATCTCTTTCAGGTTAAGTAATCGTGGACGCCCGTTCACAAGTGCGATGTTATTTACACTGAAACTGGATTGCAGCTCTGTATACTTGTAGAGCATATTCAGCACGATATTGGGAATTGCATCGCGTTTTAGTATATATACGATCCGCATACCTTTTCTATCGGATTCATCCCGGATATTGGATATCCCATCGATCCTCTTGTCGTTAACCAGGTCGGCCGTTTTCTTGATCATATTAGCCTTATTTACCTGATATGGTATTTCGGTAACGATTATACACTCGCGTCCGTTAACCTCTTCAAAATTCGCTTTTCCACGCATTACAATTCGTCCGCGCCCAGTATGAAAAGCATCTTTCACCCCTTCATATCCATAGATCACACCTCCTGTAGGGAAATCTGGTGCTTTAACATGCTGCATGAGCTCATCGATCTCAATGTCGGTATTATCGATATATGCTATGGTTCCGTCGATCACCTCCGTAAGATTGTGAGGAGGCATATTGGTGGCCATACCTACTGCGATACCGGAGGCCCCATTGATCAATAGTCCCGGGACCCGCGTAGGAAGCACTGTTGGTTCGTGTAAGGTATCATCGAAGTTGAGCTGATGGTCAACCGTTTCTTTATCAATATCAGAAAGCATATCCTCGGATATCTTCTGCATCCTTGCTTCAGTATACCGCATTGCAGCAGGGCTATCGCCATCTATGGACCCAAAATTTCCCTGACCGTCCACAAGCATATATCGCAAACTCCACTCCTGCGCCATTCTCACCATGGCATCATACACCGATGTATCACCGTGTGGGTGATATTTACCCAATACCTCACCAACGATCCTGGCAGATTTCTTATGGGCGCTGTTCGCCCTTACTCCTAATTCGTGCATTCCATACAGTACACGTCTGTGAACAGGTTTCATTCCATCCCGCACATCTGGCAGTGCTCGTGACACTATGACGGACATAGAGTAATCTATGTACGCCGATTTCATTTCATCTTCAATGTTTATCGGGATAAGTTTTTCGCCTTCAGCCATAAAAATTTACCTTTAAAATTTAATGTTAAATCTAAAAGGCAAGATACACCTTTTTGTAAGTTTTAATAGGGGTTAACGACGGATTAATTCACGATTTTATTAACAAATAATTAGTAGTAATTCGTTAATAAGTATCGACCTTTATACTTTGAATATTCAATGTTTTTTTGTCCTTTTACTACAGTTGTTCTAAAGTGGGTATGGTTTTTGCCTAATTTTAGGTAAATTTAGCGTTTTAGAAGGAATAGGATTTAAATTTATGGATGATAATTTTTCCCCAAGAGTAAAAGATGTAATTGCATATAGCAAGGAGGAGGCCTTACGATTAGGCCACGATTTTATTGGTACCGAGCATCTGATGCTGGGATTACTTCGTGATGGGAATGGTAAGGCAGTAACTATCCTTAATGCACTGGATGTCGACCTTAACCACTTAAGACGAAAAGTAGAGATTTTAAGCCCCGCAAACCCAAGCCCCGGAACCAGTACGAATGATAAAAAGAACTTACATCTCACGAGACAGGCAGAACGCGCTTTGAAAACTACCTTCCTTGAAGCAAAGTTATTTCAAAGCTCTTCGATCAATACAGCACATTTGCTATTGTGTATCCTGCGCAATGAGAATGACCCTACCACTAAGCTACTGAACAAACTGAAGGTAGACTATGATGGTGTTAAAGATCAATTCAAACTTATGATCACAAACGATGAAGATTATATAGAAGGACCTACCTCAGAATCATTTCCGAATGAAGATGAATCTGCAGGCGATGAAGAGACCTCTAAGGAAAACCTGTTCTCCGGTTCTGCCGGTAAAGGGAGTAAAAAGTCCAAGACCCCTGTTTTAGATAACTTTGGAAGAGATCTTACCAGTTTAGCCGAAGAAGGTAAATTGGATCCGGTAGTTGGCCGTGAAGCTGAAATTCAGAGAGTTTCGCAGATCCTTAGTCGAAGAAAAAAGAATAATCCACTCCTCATTGGGGAACCTGGTGTGGGTAAGTCGGCCATTGCCGAAGGACTAGCACTTCGGATCATTCAAAGGAAAGTCTCGCGGATCTTATATGACAAGCGAGTGGTTACCCTGGATCTTGCCAGTCTTGTAGCAGGAACGAAATATCGCGGTCAGTTCGAAGAACGGATGAAGGCCGTGATGAACGAATTAGAGAAGAATGACGACATTATTTTGTTCATTGATGAGATTCATACCATCGTAGGCGCTGGTGGCGCTACGGGGTCTCTGGATGCTTCTAATATGTTCAAGCCAGCCCTCGCTCGGGGCGAAATTCAGTGCATCGGCGCAACGACACTGGATGAATACCGACAATATATAGAGAAGGATGGAGCCCTGGAAAGACGTTTCCAGAAAGTATTGGTGGAGCCAACCACTGTTGAAGAGACGATCGAAATTCTTCAGAATATTAAGGATAAGTACGAGACACATCATAATGTGAGTTATACGGATGATGCTCTTGAGGCCTGTGTGAAACTCACCAATAGATATATGACGGAAAGATTCCTTCCGGACAAGGCTATAGACGCCCTGGACGAAGCGGGATCACGTGTTCATATCACAAACATTAATGTTCCGGAAAAAATTCTTGAGATCGAACAGAAACTCGAAGAAGTTCGCGAATTGAAAAATTCAGTGGTTAAGAAACAGAAATACGAAGAGGCGGCAAAACTTAGAGATGATGAAAAGAATCTTGAGAAAGAACTGGCTACGGAGCAGGAATCATGGGAGAAAGAATCTAAATTGCATAAGGAAACCGTAGATGAGGAAAATGTAGCGGAAGTGGTTTCCATGATGACAGGTGTTCCTGTGAATCGTATCGCTCAAACTGAAAGTAATAAGCTGGCAGAATTACCCGATCGTATCAAAGGCAAAGTAATTGGGCAGGATGAAGCTGTTTCTAAAGTAGTGAAAGCCATACAGCGTAATCGCGCCGGATTGAAGGATCCGAATAAACCGATTGGTTCGTTCATATTCCTTGGGCAAACTGGTGTAGGTAAGACGCAACTTGCAAAAGTATTGGCGAGAGAACTCTTTGATAGTGAAAATGCACTTGTGCGTGTTGACATGAGTGAATACATGGAAAAATTCGCTGTTTCCAGGTTAATTGGTGCACCTCCGGGATATGTAGGTTATGAGGAAGGTGGACAGCTTACCGAGAAAATTCGAAGAAAACCATACGCGGTTGTATTGCTCGATGAAATTGAGAAAGCACATCCCGATGTATTTAATATGTTGCTTCAGGTTCTTGATGACGGTTATTTAACCGACAGCCTTGGTAGAAAGATCGATTTTAGAAATACGATCATCATTATGACATCGAACATCGGGGCAAGAAAGCTAAAAGATTTCGGACAAGGTGTTGGATTCGGTACAGCGGCTAAAGAAAGCCAGGCTGATTCACACGCCAAGGGTGTTATTGAGAATGCCTTAAAAAAGACATTTGCTCCGGAATTCCTTAATCGCGTAGACGATGTAATGGTCTTCAATACACTGGAACGTGAACATATCCATGCGATTATCGATATCGAACTTGAAAAATTATACGAGCGGATTTCCGATATAGGTTATAAATTAATCCTTTCGGATAAAGCAAAGGATTATATAGTAGATAAAGGCTTCGACAAGGATTACGGTGCGAGGCCACTGAAACGAGCCATTCAGAAATATATTGAAGATGCTCTGGCAGAAGAGATCATTAACTCGAATTTACGAGAAGGTGATTCCATTTCAATGGACCTGGATGAGAAGAGCAATGAATTAAAGATCAAGATCAAGAAACAGAAAAAAACGACAGAGTCTTAGCGTATATTTCTTTAACCGAATAAGCACCTGTTTGAATCATAAAGCAGGTGCTTTTTTTATTACTGTTATTCGAAATGAAAGATACAGCACAAATCAAACAACGCATAAATGAAGAGATAAAGGCCACTAAAGAGTTAGTGCTGAAATACCGTGAACTCACAAAGCCTATTGCCCCGGAGAATGCCATAGGCCGTATTTCACGAATGGATGCGATCAATAACAAATCTGTTAATGATGCCGCTTTGCGCAAAGCGGAAACTAAGCTCAAGAACCTCGAGGTAGCATTATCCAAGGTTGATGACCCGGATTTTGGGATCTGCCTGAAATGCAAAAATGAAATCCCACTGGGCAGGATCATGCTGCTACCTCATGCCGTCACTTGCGTAAACTGTGCAAAATGATTACCTTAAGACTACTGTTTTAGTATGTTACCATCTGAAAAGCATATTGTTACTTTCGATTTTGGCGTTGCAGAACTTCATCAAAATTATATGCTCATGGTTATGAATGAAGGTATAACCGTTAATTCTTCTATCAATGCGCAATTAACGGATTTAGCTGCAGAACATTTCAAAGAAAGGCCTTTCGGATATATTACTTATCGTAAGAATTCCTATTCAGTGGACCCCAATGTATATAATGAAACATCGAAAATAAAAATGTTGGTTGCCTTCGCCATAGTGTCTGATGAGGATATACGCCGAACTACAGCAAAAGTTGAGGAAATATTTCTCGATAAACCCTTAAAGGTCTTCAAGAGATTGAAGGATGCTGTAATTTGGGTTGAAAAGATAGTCGCACTTAGTTGAACAATATCTCCCCGTCTATACTCATATCCTGAATAAAACCAATGGCCGTATGAATATCGTCTGCCAGGAGTCGGTCCTCATCCACAAATGTAACGGCATTTCTGAAGGACGCCACAAAACTTTCCAGGAACGGGGAGGTCTTTTTCGGCCTTCTGAAGTGTATGGCTTGTGAAGCATTCATAAGTTCGATAGCGAGAACGGTTTCCAAATTCTCTAGTATGCGAAGGCATTTGGTGGCTGCATTAGCTCCCATGCTCACATGATCTTCCTGTCCGTTCGAGGAAACAATAGAATCTACCGAGGCCGGAGTGGCTAATTGTTTATTCTGGCTCACAATGCTGGCGGCCGTATATTGCGGGATCATAAAGCCACTGTTCAGGCCCGGATTGTTCACCAGGAAATCCGGTAATCCTCTTAATCCGGAAACCAGTTGAAATGTTCGGCGTTCTGATATATTAGCCAGTTCTGCCAATGCGATTGATAAATAATCTAATGCGAGTGCCAGCGGTTGGCCATGAAAATTCCCACCGGAAATGATCTTATCATCAGCAACGAAAATATTTGGATTGTCGGTCACTGAATTAATTTCTGTTTTAAATGTCTTATGCGCAAATACAATAGTATCCTTACTTGCTCCATGCACTTGCGGAATGCACCTGAATGAATATGGATCCTGGACATTATCCTTCTCACTTCGCCCTATCTCGCTGTCTTCGAGTAAGTAAAGCATCCGTTCCGCGGTTTTTACCTGACCACGATGAGGCCTTGCCAGATGCACCAATGGGTCGAATGGACTCAAATTACAGTCGAATGCATCAACTGATAAGGCACTTATCACATCGGCCAGATAGGATAACTTATGGGCTCTAAGCAGTATATAAGTACCATAAGCGCTCATGAACTGAGTTCCATTCAACAGAGCCAGTCCCTCTTTCGCCTGAAGCGTAATGGGCTCCCAATTATGTTTCTTAAGTACTTCTTCGGTTTTAATAATTTCGTCGTTCACATATACTTCCCCTTTCCCGATCAATGGAAGTGAAAGGTGCGCCAATGGTGCCAGGTCGCCGGAAGCTCCCAGGCTGCCCTGGGTATAAATCACCGGAAGATAATCGTGGTTAAAGAAATCTATCAATCTTTGAACAGTGCCCAATTGCACTCCACTATGTCCATAACTTAAAGATTGAATTTTAAGTAGCAACATCAGCCTTATTATATGCTTAGGGACGAAATCACCTGTCCCGCAAGCATGAGACATAACAAGGTTCTCCTGTAACTTTGACAAGTTTTCGGAAGATATCTTAACATTGCATAATGCCCCGAAACCAGTATTCAAACCATAGATCACACTGTCATCCTGCCCAATTCTTTTGTGAAGGTAATCGTGTGATTTATTGATATTGAGAATTGCCTCTTCAGAAAGTTCTAATTTCCTGCCTTCTTCAATAATTTCCTTTAGTATCGGCAGATCGAGGATATCACTACTTACGTAATGTGTATTTTGCATGGACTGGGTTGTTTACCGCAAAAATACAAATTCCCTGACATGAAATTGAATAATTCTGTAAACTCGAAATATTCGCTTATTTTAGCCTTCCTTAAAACCCAATGAATGAAAAAACTTATACTGGCACTATGTGCAATGGCAATATTTGCATGTGAAGATGACTCACCCAAAGATTATGTGACATTCTCGGGAGAGATAAAAAACAAGAACAGTGACTCTATCAGGATTTATAACAGGAATTATAGCAAGACCATTGCGGTAAATGATGATGGAACTTTTAGTGATACATTGAAGGTTGAAACCGGAAATTATACCTTCCATGATGGTGGTGAAGCAACCTCCCTATTCCTGGAGAATGGATATGACCTCAAATTGACTCTGGATACCGAAATGTTTGATGAAACTGTGATATATACAGGTGTTGGAGCTGAAAATAATAACTTTCTCGCTGCATCCGCTTTAAAAATGGAATCCTTGCTGGATATTGATACCGATAACCTTGATGAACAAAAACTGAATGCAGTATTGGATAATGCCCGCACAAAATACACCGAGTTTGTTGATAGTGCAGTAAATGTAGATTCCATGATCATCAGTAGTAGCAGAGATGACCTTGATGCTACTTTACAGTCATTTCAACGATATTACGGAGGAATTATAGCATTACGAAAGGAATTCCCTAAAGGATCCCCTTCCCCAACCTTTGAAGGATATGAGAATTTTAAAGGGGGAACCACTTCCCTTGCAGACCTTAAAGGCAAATATGTGTACGTAGATGTTTGGGCCACCTGGTGTGCTCCTTGTAAAGTTGAAATTCCTTATCTGAAAGAATTAGATGAAGAATTTAAAGACAAGAATATCGCATTTGTAAGTATGTCTATCGATGATGCCAAAAGGCACAAGGATTCATGGGAAAAAGCGCATGAAAGCTGGAAAAAGATGGTTGAAGAAAAAGAACTCACCGGGGTTCAGATCATGGCGCCCAACGGATGGCAATCCGATTTTGTGAAGGCCTATAAAATTAATGGTATTCCACGATTTATTTTAATTGATCCGGAAGGCAATGTAGTAGACCCTGATGCACCACGCCCTTCAAATCCCAAACTCAAGGAGGTACTGAAGAGCCTCATTTAAAAGAACTTTCTCGATTGGAAATAGAAAAGGAGCATTGCTCCTTTTTTTATGCCTCCTCGTCGGCATCTGTTTGCACAGGTGCATCTGGTTCGAAGAGTATTAAGAAGGCTTTTCCAATATGATCGGCGATATCACCAGCCATGACGGCTTCAAAACCATTTGTCTGGGAAACTATATTGCCCGCACTTCCATGAATATAGGTGGCGAAAATCGCAGCCGATAATGGATCATATCCTTGTGCAAGCAAACCGGCTATCATTCCCGAAAGCACGTCGCCGCTACCGCCCGTGGCCATTCCAGGATTTCCTGAGGTATTAACATACAGCTTATCTTCGGATACAGTAATGGAATTCGCTCCTTTGATGAGCACAATACATTCATGTTCTTTCGCAAATGCTTTCGTTTTCGCTAATTTATCGTAATCGTCGCTCCAGTCCCCTATTAACCGCCTTAGCTCACCGGGATGTGGAGTTAACACTGATTGTTTTGGTAGTAATGTTTTAAGTTCCTTATTGTTAGCTATGCAGTTAATCGCATCTGCATCAATTACCATGGGAGCTTTTGTTTCTTTGAAAAATTTCTTTAGTGCATCAACGGTTCTTTCATCCGTACCAAGTCCCATACCTACAGCAAATGCGGTAGCTTCAGGTATACCAGAAATATCGGAAATGATCTCTTCATCCTTATCAGTGACCGCCATGGCCTCGGGTACTGCTGTCTGCAATGTCTCATATCCACAACTGGGAATGAAAGCGGTTACTAATCCGGCTCCTGAGCGATAAGCAGCTTTAGAAGCAAGCACCACTGCACCAATTTTTCCATGACTTCCGCCTATTGCGACAACATGTCCATAATCTCCTTTATGAGAATATTTTTTTCGCTGCTTATAAAATTGCTGAGCTTCTGCTTTACTAATAAGCCGAGCAAGTGGTTCAGTTTGATGAAGAAACTCTGGGTCCAGGCCAATATCTATAGTTTCGAAATAAGGAACAAATTGTCCTGATTCCGGAAGGAAAAAGGCTAATTTCGGAGCCTGGAAAGTCAAGGTATGATTTGCTCTAAGTACGGCTTCCTTATCGGCTATGGGTTTATTGGCATGCAGTCCGCTGGGAATATCGATAGAGAGTCTGAATGCTTTTTCATTGTTGAGATATTGTATCAATTTTTTCACCCACCCTTCCGGTGCGCGATTCAACCCTATACCGAAGATAGCATCTATCACAACATCATCCTGATGAATTTCAGGAAAATCTGCCTCTGATGTCATTAACGTGGGCCAACTGGACGTGACTTTCTTTATCCTGTCGTAGTTTAACAGAAAACATTTGGATCGCTTGTCGGTAAAATTTGCAATATAGATATGAACGCTATACCCATGTTCTATTAATAGCCGGCCTACAACAAGTCCGTCACCTCCGTTGTTTCCAATTCCGCAGAAAATATGTACAGGCACCTGCGCTCCCTGCATTCGCTGGTGCAACCAGTTAAAAACCATGGTGCCCGCTCTTTCCATAAGGTCCAATGGCGTGATACCATCTTTTTCGGTTGTAACCTTGTCAGCCTCATGTAATTGTGTCGCGGAGAATACTTTCATTCTGCAAATTGTTTTCTGCAAGTTACCATCCTTGTTGAAAACAATCAAGGAATTCCTTCGTTAGCTTGTTGAGATTATAATACATTTGCCAAAAAATTATTTCTACGAATGAAAGATACAGCCTTAAGTCACATTCATAAAGTCCTCGGCGCCAAAATGGTTCCCTTTGCGGGATATAATATGCCGGTTTCTTATGAAGGCGTAAATGCCGAACACGAAACGGTAAGAAATGCCGTTGGAGTTTTCGATGTTTCTCATATGGGCGAGTTTCTAATTACAGGGCCCAATGCGCTTGAGCTTATTCAGAAAGTATGCAGTAATGATGCTTCAAAATTAGTTGACGGCCAGGCACAGTACAGCTGTTTTCCAAATGCCGATGGTGGAATCGTGGACGATCTTATCGTCTATAGACTGGATGCCGAAAAGTGGTTGTTGGTGGTCAATGCTTCTAATATCGACAAAGACTGGGAATGGATTAGCAGCCATAACAGTATGAACGCTGAAATGCGTAACCTGTCGGAAGACTTTTCGCTACTGGCTATCCAGGGGCCAAAGGCTGTGGAAGCTATGCAATCGCTAACTTCAGAAGATCTAAGCAGTATAAAATTCTATACGTTTAAGGTGTCGGATTTTGCAGGCATAGAATATGTGATCATCAGTGCCACTGGTTATACGGGCAGCGGCGGTTTTGAGATCTACTGCAAGAACAGCGAAGTAGAACAGATCTGGAATAAAGTACTGGAAGCAGGAAAAGATTTCGGTATTAAACCGGTAGGCCTTGCCGCCCGGGACACCCTGAGACTGGAAATGGGTTATTGCCTGTACGGAAATGATATTGATGACACCACCTCCCCTCTCGAAGCAGGATTGGGATGGATCACAAAATTTACTAAGGATTTTATTAATTCGGATGCACTTCAGCAGCAAAAAACAGAAGGCGTAAAACGGAAGTTAGTCGCCTTCGAACTTAACGAACGAGGGATTCCGCGTCAAGGCTATGATATAGTGGATCAGGATGGAAATTCAGTAGGAAAAGTTACCAGCGGAACCATGTCACCTTCCCTAAACAAGGGCATTGGAATGGGCTATGTTCCCGTTGAACTCAGCAAACCGGGTACTGCGATGGGAATTCAGATTCGGAAAAATATCATTCCTGCTACCATCGTAAAATTACCGTTCTACAAAGGGTGATTCATAATCGAATATTAATATTGGGCGCCAGTGGGTATATTGGCAATGCATTATACAGGGAACTGGATTCCTATTTCGATGTGTATGGGACGTATTGTACCCAGGATGGATTATACGCAGACAATCAGGTGTTTTACCAATTCGATGCTGAAAAGAACTCCGTTCTTCCTTTATTGGAAAAGTTGAAACCACGCTATATTATTTCTTCATTTTCTTCACAGTATCAGGCGTCAATGAAGGTTCACCAGGACCTAGTAAGTTATTGTGAACTATTACCTGAAAGCAGGGTTATTTTTTCCTCTTCCGCAGAAGTGTTCGACGCCAGGAAAAAATTCCCGGCTTATGAATATGACAAGCCTCTTTCAGAATCCACAGAAGGGCGACAAAAACTTACCCTTGAAAAATTATTGTTAGAGCATATTCCATTCCAAACGACGATAATTAGAATGCCCGTTGTTCTTGGCATAAACGCCCCCCTTATATTACAACTCCGGCAAGCTATTAAGCATAAGGCTGCATTTGAGGTATTTCCGAAACGAATTATCAGTGCATCGACCGCGGCAAAGATCGGCCAGCAGGTCCATTATATTATTAACAAAGACCTGACCGATATTTATCATCTCTCGAGTTCCGATGTAATTCATCACGACGATATCTTTAGAGAAATCGCTATGAAAATAAGTGACAGCCTTCCTGTTTTTAAAAAGGTTTTTAGTTCCAATGAAGATGAATACCAGGCAATCCTTCCGAAGGAAAACCTATTACCAAAACCCTATCGAATTACTATTGCTGAAGTTATAGAAAGCAGTACCTTACATGATGAAATAATTTCGATAAAAAAGTAACTATGAAAGCACTCTCTGAAGCGGATATCCGGAAACGACTCCAATCACTTGAAGGCTGGGAATACAATGATAACGCGATTCACACAGCATTTGAATTTGAAAATTTTAAAGAAGCCTTTACCATAATGACCCGCATCGCCTTTGAAGCGGAAAAATTAGATCATCACCCTGATTGGAGTAATGTTTACAATCAATTGCATATTTCATTATACACTCATAGTGAGAATGGAGTTACCGAAAAAGACCTTGAGCTTGCCGAAACGATCAATCGCCTTGTAAGTTAAATTTTGTATTTTTCAATCAAGGATAATTGCTAATGCTTAAGAATTATTGCCTCATAATTGTCTGTTTGTTCAGCTTATCAGCTTCCGCGCAAACCGATCCTCCTTTCTGCGACCAGATGGCCGCCCTCAAATTGTTAATCGAAACACAGCATTATCGGCCCAAACCGCTGGACGATGCACTCAGCAGTGGAATATATAAATTATTTATCCAACGACTGGATGAAGACAAGGTACTCTTTAATGATAAAGATATCGCTGAAATCAGAAAGGATTCTTTGAAGTTCGATGATTACTTAAGAGATAATAATTGCGGGTTTATTGGAAAATATATTAAAACATTACGCTGGCGAATAGCAGAGACCAAGCAGGTGATTGACTCGTATAAGAATACCGAATTCGACTATAGCGGGAAGGATACTTTAAAGTACTACCGAACCAGGGAATCGGGCTATTTTGATGACGATATTGCCATGAAAAAGTATTGGTCTAAACGGCTTCGCTTTGAGATCTTATCCAAAATCAGCGAAGAAGATTCGATACTCGACCGACTTGAGATGAACTTCGATATCCTCGAAAATGAAGTGAGGCCCCTTATCTTTGAAAAACTTTCATGTCAGCTGGATGAAATGGAAAATGGTTATGGCGGACTGGAACGTTTTGTGACAGAAACATTCCTCAATGCGTATACCAATTACCAGGATCCGAACTCCACATTTTTTAATAATACGGATAAGACCATGTTCGAGAACTCGGTTTCTACGAGTATGATGACCTTTGGACTATACACTGAAAAGAATGAGGATGGTGAAATTGTGATCAGTTATGTCACTCCGGGAGGTGCGGCATATTTTGAAGGTAGTATCGAAGAAGGTGATGTTATACGATCGCTCACGGCGGGAACAAATATTGTAGAAACCAACTGCATTTCGAACGAGGAGATCACGGCATTCCTTTCAGATAATAACAATAAACGAATAACATTCAGGATTAAGAAAAAGGACGGTACTATCAAATCGGTTATGCTGACCAAAAAAGCTGAAAAAGCAGCTGAGAATTTAACCCGGGGATATGTGATGTCCGGTGAATTTCCCATAGGCTACATTAATGTTCCCAGTTTTTATACTGATTTTGAATCGCCACATGGTATGGGCGTAGCGAACGATATAGCTAAAGAGATCTACAAACTAAAAAAGGAAAACATCCAGGGTCTGGTCATCGATCTGCGCTTTAATGGAGGTGGCAGCATGAAAGAAGCTTCAGATCTCTGTGGCATGTTTATAGACCGGGGACCCGTTTCCATCTTAAAATATCGCAATGGAGAGACTTTTACCGTGCGTGATGCCAACCGCGGTACGGTTTTCAACAAACCCATAGTAGTAATCCAGAACAGTTACAGCGCATCCGCATCGGAATATTTTACAAGTGTTATGCAGGATTACAACCGGGCGGTGATTGTAGGTACTCCTAGTTATGGAAAATCCAGTATGCAGACCATTGTACCGCTTGATAAGAATCGTGAGGAACTTGGATTTTGTAAAATTACCACGGACCTGTTTTACAGGGTTACAGGAAAGAGCAATCAATCGAAAGGTGTTATTCCGGATATTTTCTTTCCAAGTATGTACGACGGCCTCGACGTCAACGAACAATTTATTGATTTCTCCCTGCCCAACGACAGTGTACAAATCAAGGTAAAACATCAACCTAAACGGAAGATCCCGTTAAAGCTGCTACGGGAAAAAAGTGAATACAGAATGTATATCGATGAGGGTTTTCAGAAAATAAAGAGGTTAAACAAAACACTCCTGCGGAACTATATTCAGAAAGATACTATCTATTCATTAACCTTAAAAAATGTCTACGGTGATCTAAGGGGCTATAACGATCTATGGAAAGATTTTATAGGTTATTTTGAGGAACGCAAAGGTATATTAACGGTAAAGAATACAGCTTCTACCGAAGAGCTTCTTAAGTACAGTGATGAAGATAAGAAGGTCAACGCTTTATCCATAGATGAAATTAGCAATGATATCTTTATAGAGGAAGCCTACCATATTATAGCCGATATAAACAACATTAACTAATATGCGCAAACCTCTATCCTTTTTGCTCCTGCTTCTCCTTTTTTTTACAAACAACCTGTATTCCCAACAATTTAATAATGCCCTGGAGTATCTTGAATTTGTATCGAACGAACAGGAGATCATTACCAGGAATACCTGGAAGTATACAAAAGCTATTGCTCACAGCAAGAGAGACAGGACTATAGCAAGTAAACGCAGTTCCTTGATAAAATCCATAGAGCGGGCGTTAACAAAAATCAACAAGGCAAATGCCTTCGAGGGTGATGATTTTAAAGAAAATGTATTGAAGAACCTCGAACTAAACAAGAGTTTGCTGCAACAGGATTACGCCAAAATCATCGATATGAAAGCTGTAGCTGAGCAGTCCTACGATGCGATGGAAGCGTATATGCTCGCTCAGGAATTAGCCGATAAAAAGATGGCCCAGGCCCAGCAGGAATTCGAGGTCCACTATTACCAATACGCCAGAGAGCATAATATCAACATTATTGAAAGTGAGAGTGATCTAGGAAAGAAAATGAAAATTTCGAGTGAGGTCTTTGATCATTACAACGACCTGTATCTTATGTTCTTTAAGGTAAATATGAACGAGGTCTATCTGTACGATGCCCTGGAACGCAGCGATGTGAGTGCTATAGAACAAAGTGCCGGAGCCTTAAGTGAAAGTGCGAAGGAAGGCCTTAAAAAACTCGACACTGTATCACTTTATAAAAAGGATCGAATGCTCGTAGATGCTACACGAAAGGCTTTTGAGTTTTTTGAAGATGAAGCAGATAACAAGATACCGGTTTTAACAGATTTTCTAATTGCAAATGAGGATTTTGAGGCGATTAAAAGTAAACTCGACGGGACTCCGGAAAGAAAACGTACCAAAGCCCAAATAGATGCGTATAACGAAAAAGTATCTCTCATCAACAAGGCAGTGGAAAACTACAATAAAACCAATGCTGCTTTAAATAAAAAACGCGAGGCAGTTCTTGGGAATCTGAATGCGGCTTATGAACGGTTTTTAGCCAAGCATATTCCGAAGGACTAACAGATTTTTTTAAATTTGTCGAAAATAATCAACAACAAATAGATTTATGGGAAGAGCATTCGAATTTCGAAAAGCGCGTAAAATGAAGCGTTGGGCGGCCATGTCTAAAGCTTTCACCCGGATAGGGAAAGATATTGTAATGGCGGTAAAGGAAGGTGGACCCGATCCGGATGCCAATTCAAGATTGCGCGCGGTTATTCAGAATGCGAAGTCCGTAAATATGCCCAAAGATAATATCGAACGTGCCATTAAGCGCGCATCCGATAAGAACCAGGGAGATTATAAAGAAGTGCTGTTTGAAGGATATGCTCCACATGGGATCGCTGTCCTGATAGAGACCGCTACCGACAATAATACACGAACTGTAGCGAATGTCCGCTCTTATTTCAATAAGTGTGATGGAAACCTGGGCACATCAGGATCGGTTGCTTTTATGTTCGATCATGTTTGTAATTTCAGGATTAATGCCGAAGGTAATGATATGGAAGAACTCGAATTGGAATTGATCGATTTTGGTGTGGAAGAGATCTTTGAAGATGAAGACGGCGTACTGATTTATGCACCTTTCGAAAGTTTCGGCGCCATTCAATCCTTTCTCGAAGAACGATCTATTGAGATCTTATCTTCGGGATTTGAACGCATACCACAGGTAACTAAAACGATCTCCCCTGAACAAGCTGCCGATGTTGAAAAACTGCTTGAAAAGATAGAGGAAGACGATGACGTGCAGAATGTGTACCACACTATGGATGAAAATTCATCAGGAGCTTAACTTCCGGATTATGTTTTCGCGGGGATCTTACCCACAACACCATCATAGAATTGATGAAGTTCATCAAGATCGGCTTCGATGTTGCCGGTTGGATAAAATGCCTGCCCTATTTTAACCGTTTTTATTTTGTAGTTGAACGCGACTGGTATTATGGGCACATCGGCCTCTAAAGCGATAAAATAAAATCCCGTTCTCCATCGATCTACTTTTTTCCGTGTTCCTTCCGGAGCCAGCGCCATTCTGAATTCTTTCTTCTCTGAAAATATACTGGCGATCGCTTCTACTTTGTTCATGCCGCCACTTCGGTCCAGGGGCGTACCTCCCATCCATCTGAAATAAGCCCCGAAAGGCCATTTAAATAGTTCTTTCTTAGCTACGAAATTAATTTCTGTTCGGAGTAATTTCCGAGCGAACGCACCAATATAGAAGTCATGCCAGCTGGTGTGAGGTACAACAATAACGACTGATTTCAGAATATTCCTGTCAAAATCTCCTTCAATCTTCCAGCCAAGCAGCCTGTGGAATATAAATTTGGTAAGTATCAATAAAAGATTATTCTGCTTTACATTTTAAGATACAATGATCTTAATTTATCGCGGGTTGCGATGGATTCCCAATTGTCACCCAATGCATTCTCCCATAATGGCACAAGGCTCAAGGCGATATCGATCATCGTATTCATTTCCTCTTCCGTAAGGTTTTTACACAACCCTTTTGGAATATCAATATTGTGGGCTTTCACCATTTCCTTGAACAACGCCACGTCGTCCGGATAGAACTCTTCCAGATGATCGAATACGATACAATTCCCTATCCCGTGTTTGGTTCCAAGCACATACCCAAGTCCATAACTCATCGCATGTGCCACACCAACCTGTGAGTAGGCGATACTCATTCCGCCGTGCCATGAGGCCATCATGAGTTTACCTCTGGATTCCTCCACGGAAAGTTTACTGTCAACAAAGATCTCTTTACAAAGATCATATGCCTTTTCTCCATAACTCTGACTGAAAGCATTAAGGAAGGTTCCGTTCAGAGATTCCACACAGTGGATAAAGCAATCCATCCCGGTGTAGAACCATTGATTTCTTGGCACTCCCTTAGTTAGGTCCGGATCGAGGATAACCTGGTCGAAAGGGGTATAATCACTATTGATACCTAATTTTTTTACGGGACCTGTAAGGACTGTAGTTCTTGATACTTCTGCTCCGGTCCCTGAGATAGTGGGTATACCTACATGGTAAATTGCTTTATTCGGTACCAGGTCCCATCCCTGGTAATCTGACGCACTTCCTTTATTCGTAAGCATAATCGCAACGGCTTTGGCCAGATCCAGGATAGTTCCACCGCCAATTCCTATTATTCCGGAGGGTTTATAGGTGAATTCCGATTTGATATCCTCAACGATCTCATCCACCTGGCTGGTCTTCGGTTCCTCGTCGGCAGAAACAAATAAGAGTTTGTCGTTGAACCTAAGGTTGATACGGTCCACTAGTTTCGGATTATTTTCAAAAACATCATCTACCAGGAAGATAAACGGCGCTTTATCTTTTCGTTGAGGTGCGAGAATTGATGACAACTGATCGAAACTGCCTTCACCGAAAACAACTTTCGGTACCATAGGAAAATTTCGATACTTGTTGTTTACCGTATCTTTTTTCTCTTCTTTTAAAATCTTATTTGCCCGTTTTAGATCCTCCGGGGTGTCTATTTCAATTCCTTGTGTTGCGGTTACAGCCATTTTGATGTTTTTTCCATATTCAAGGTATCGAATACATTCTATCTTTTCTGCAGCCTCTAGAGACCGCATTGGCAGGCGGTAAAAATCCATTAATGCCTGCTTTCGGAATGCATAAATACCTTTATGTTTATAATACTGCACTGCAGCGTTCTTATCCCTGGGATAAGGAATAGGAGATCGTGAAAAATATTGGGCAAAGTTGTCTTTATCGACAATAACCTTTACACAATTCGGATCACTGATCTCTTTCCAGTCGTGGATTTCGGTCATTAGTGATGCAAGATCAATTCTATCTGCATCGGCACCTTTAAAAACGTTGAGAACCTGTTCCAGACCATCTTTGCTGGTAAAAGGTTCATCTCCCTGAACATTAACAACAATGTCGACGTCCATATTTTCGGCAGCCTCGGCAATTCGGTCACTTCCACTATCGTGTTCCTTTTTGCTCATTATGGCTTGACCACCATGTAATTCAATCTCATTGAAGATAATCTCACTATCTGTCACCACATATACTTCGTCGAACAAGCCGGTATCTTTAGCGGCTTCATACGTACGAACGATTACGGGCTTCCCTCCCAGGTCTTGCATTAATTTTCCCGGAAAACGGGACGCGCCATAACGGGCGGGTATCATTGCTATTACTTTCAATTGAGAAATCTTTATTATTGGCCCCAAAAATAAGAGAATTCTACATTATCGCAGTACATTTCTAAAGAATAGATGTAAAGAATGTAAAAAGGTTTACAGTGAATCATCAAAAAATTCATTTTTAAAGCCTATCAGGTAAACTTTCTTGGTGGCACGGGTAATCGCGGTGTAGAGCCATCTGAGATAATCCTTATTCACTCCTTCGGGCAGATAAGGCTGTTCCACAAACACTGTATGCCACTGCCCTCCTTGTGATTTATGACAGGTAATTGCGTAAGAAAATTTCACCTGAAGTGCATTGAAGTATTTATTGTTCTTAACCGATAGAAATCTTTTGTAATTCGATTTCACATCGGCATAGTCCTTCACTACTTCCTGGTATAACCTATTGGAATCGTCGTAAGAAAGAGAAGGTGTTTCAGAAGTTAAGGTGTCCAATAACAGCACCGTTTCAAATGGAGCCATCTTCGGATAATCTACCATTTGGATTTTCACTTCGGCGAATCGGAACCCGTAAAGATCCTTGAATCCAAATATTTCCAGTACCTGTACGATATCACCATTTGCAATAAAGCCAGCCTCCGTATGAGGTTTTACCCAGAAATAGTTGTTTTTGACTACCATAAGATAATCTCCTGCCGAAAGTTCTTCCTCCTGGAATAATATCCTGCTCCTGATGTTTTGATTGTAGAGATTAGCTCTCTTATTTGAGCGAACAATAATAACGGTCTCTTCGTTTCCCAGCTGGGTGTAACAATCATTTATAGCATCCATGATCTCCTGGCCATCTTCAGGCCGGGTTACTTCCGGGAAGGACTGAATACTAAGTTTAAACGCCTCAAATAATTCATCTTCTATCCTGTTCCGAATTTTAGTAGCGTTAAAAAGAATACCGCTGTCCTGCTCCTGTCGGACAACTTCGTCCAGTTCAATTTCAATAACCTCTTTGTTGTAGTGATTTTCCAGTATTCTTTTATCCAGTGCCGGACTTACGTCCAGCTTCACCGGAGGCAACTGTGCCGTATCACCAATGAGCATCAACTTACAATTATGTCCGGAATAGGCATATTGCATAAGATCGTCCAGCAACGAACCATTTTCAAATAGTTTTGAATCCTGGTTCACATCCGGAATCATTGAGGCTTCATCCACAATGAATATCACATTGCGGTGTTTGTTTGGTTGTAAAGTGAATGAAACTCCCCCACTCTTATTACTTTTCGGATAATAGATCTTTTTATGAATAGTAAAAGCCTCTTTGCCAGAATAACTGCTAATTACTTTAGCGGCTCTACCGGTAGGCGCAAGTAATACTGAAGATTTCTTGGCTTTCCAGAGGTTTTTTACCAAGGTCCCGACTATTGTGGTTTTACCCGTTCCGGCATATCCCTTTAGTAAAAAAACTTCATTTTTTACGTTACTGAGAACAAACCTGGAAAGCAACTGCAGCGTGATATCCTGTTTAGAAGTGGCAGTAAATTTAAAATCGCTTTTTAGCAGGCTGTAGAAACCAGAAACATCCATAAGGTAATAACCAATCTGAGGGGCTAAAGATAGCTATGATTTTTTCGGATTATACTTTTGTGAACAAAAAAAAATTGTAGATTTGCGATAGACCTAAGTATCTAATATAACCTTCATCTTATAAATTATGATTATATATATTGTAATAGGCATTATTCTTAGCATTGGATTAGTGCTCTTTCTGGAAAAATTTGTTCCTAAGAAATTCAATCCAATAATTTCGATAATCCTATGGGCTGTTATCGTTTACCTTGGTTATTTACTTTATAATTCTATTCAGGGACCAATAGAATTTAACAAAGTGAAAGAGGCACGATACGCTAAGGTTATTAAAAACTTAAAAGACATAAAAGCCGCTCAGTTAGCCTTCCAGGAAATAAATGGAGGTTTTATGGGTGATTTCGACAGTCTTGTCCGATTTATCGATACCGCACAATTCGCAGTTATACAGCGTCGCGATACCAGTTATCCGGATGTTGAGAAAAATGTGGCATTTGGTCTGGATCCTCAAGATGGTGGTTATTTTGTTGAAGAGGTTATAATTGATACGCTTGGATTTACCCCGGTAAAAGATTCAATTTACAAAGGGACCGATCGTTACAAGACCATGATGAATATTCCCGTGGAAAATGTGAGTGAACAATTCGAACTTAAAGCGGGTAAACTGGATAAGAACGGTACTATTTATTCCGTATTTGAATCGCGGGTGGCAAAGGATGTAATTCTAGCGGATCTTGACAAAGACCTCTTAGCCCAGGAAAAACAAGTGATATCTGTAGATGGAGTGAATGGCCCGTATATTAAAGTCGGCTCCATGGATGAAGTTGATACCAGTGGTAACTGGCCAAAAATTTATGACACAGACGACAACCAGTAGTTTACATACAATACCAAATAAAAGACTGTCCGTTCAAGTAGCATTGACCGGACTTTCTTTTTTAGTGACGAATAGTGCGAAAACAGAAGTGCTCCACTTCTCGGCCAAAGAATTTGAAAAGGCCAGGACTCCTGAGGAACTATTAATCGATGTAGAAGCATTCGTCAACGCCGAAATTGAGGACCCTACTCTATTTGAATCCGTAACTGTCTTATATTCGAATGCCGAGTACACTGCCGTGCCTTCTGCTCTGTTCGATGAAACCAAAGCCAGCGATTACCTTAAATTCAACTCGAAGATCCTGGCCAATGATTTTATAGCCTGGGATGAATTGGCTGAGAGAAACATGCACCTGGTATATGTACCCTATGTCAATATCAACAATTATTTGTTCGATACCTTCGGAAGTTTTCAATATTTTCACACGACATCTGTGCTATTAAATACACTTCCTGTCGGCACTAAGTTTTCAGAAGAACCCACTGTCCACATCCATGTGGAAAAGACCAATTTTCAAATCATAGTACAGGCTTCCGGAGAATTGAAATTGTGCAATTCTTATCACTTTGTAACTCCCGAGGACTTTATATACTATATATTGTTTTGCTTCGAACAGCTTCAAATAAATCCGGACACGGTGAAATTAGTATTGCTTGGTAACATTAACAGGGAAGATGAACTTTATTCAATGGTTTATACCTATATACGGAATGTTGAATTAATGGAAGACGACCTGAGCAAATTGAATATCGAAAATACATTTGCACATCAATATATGCTGCTGAAATCAGTCTGAATATGAGAATAGTTTCAGGAAAATTCAAAGGCAAAAGGATTATAGCTCCAAAGAAGTTACCAGTCAGGCCCACTACAGATTTTGCAAAGGAAGCGCTATTTAATATTCTGAATAACCGATATGATTTTGGGGAGTTACGTGTATTGGACCTTTTTGCGGGTACCGGGAATATTAGTTATGAGTTTGCTTCAAGAGGAACGAAGGAAATACTTTGTGTTGACGCCCATTATGCTTGTGTGAAATTTATTCAACAAACTGCCATGTCCCTGGAAATACCAATAACAACTGTTAAATCGGATGTATTCAAATACCTTCGGATTCAACAGGATGCGTATGATATAATTTTTGCCGACCCCCCTTACGATTTCAGCTCAGATCAATTAGAAGAATTGGTTTCTTTAAGTTTTGGAAATAATTTAGTAAGGGAAGAAGGGTGCCTCATCATCGAGCATACCAAACATCTCGACCTATCGGAAATAAGTCATTTTCAGGAATCCAGAAAATATGGTGGGTCTGTATTTAGCTTCTTCACCTAAGCTTTTTTGCATTATTAATATCTCCGTTCGCAGATAGTAGGATCAGGCAATCTCATATTAAAATAATTACTACATTTATATTTACAAAAAACTAACCCCTCAGAAGTTCATGGAGACTTCAGAAAATTCATTTCTGGACGTAGGATTTGCAAATTTTCAATTCTACGATATATACGTTATTGCCACAGTGGGAGAAGGAGTCGTCCTGGGCAAGGAGGAAATGGCCAAATTCTATGAAGTATTTGAGAATCAGTATGGCGACAAACCGTTCGGCTATATATCAAACAGGAAGAACGACTATACCATCAATCCCTTATATTACAAAGAAATAGAAAAATACAACATCAACATTGTTGGTGTTGCCACCTTGTGTTATTCTAAAGAATCGTATGATATGGCTTTGTTTGCGGAGCAGTTTTTCTCATGGCCTCATGCAGCCTTCTATACCTTGGAAGATTGTATTTCGTTTATTACTGAACAATACAAGAAAGAAAAAAAAGCAGGCCTGTAAGCCGGATTCTGTACCATACTAAATGCGTGGTCCTTATCATTTATCTGGATTATTTGTTGCCAAATAATTCTATCTACCTACCCTCTTACGTTGGGCGGGAACCCTAAAATGCAAGTTTACGTGGTATTTCACCGCATAGAGTTTACATGATTTCACTACAGCATTATCTGTACATACTTTCTGTTGCACTAGTCCTACCCTATAGTAAGTACTACAGGGCGACGGCCGTTAGCCGCTATGCCTCCCTATGGTGTCCGGACTTTCCTCCCCTCAACGAATTGAAGAGCGATAAGGCGGCCTGCAATGCAAAGGTACTTCAATGTTAATAAATAGCGTAAAATAGGAGTAGCAATTTTTTAAAAAGCGATGGCAGGTTTCTATATTTGTTTATCTATGGAGCATTTCATTGTATCAGCCAGGAAGTATCGACCTACGCAGTTTGAAGACGTTGTGGGACAGCAAGCGATAACGAATACTTTGGACAATGCAATAGCGAACAACCATCTGGCACAGGCTTTATTGTTTACAGGCCCCAGAGGGGTGGGTAAAACAACCTGTGCGAGAATATTGGCGAAGAAGATCAACCAGGATGGTACAGAGAGAGAAGATGAAGATTTTGCCTTCAACATTTTTGAGTTGGATGCAGCCTCGAATAATTCTGTGGATGATATTAGAAACCTTATTGATCAGGTTCGAATACCACCGCAGGTTGGTAAGTACAAAGTATATATAATTGACGAGGTACATATGCTCTCATCGGCTGCCTTCAATGCTTTTCTGAAAACCCTTGAGGAACCTCCGAAACACGCTATTTTTATTCTGGCTACTACCGAGAAACACAAGATCATACCTACCATACTTTCGCGTTGTCAGATTTTTGATTTCAGAAGGATCAACGTAAAGGATATTAAGCAGCATTTAGCCAGGGTAGCCGAAGCTGAAGGGATTGAAGCAGAAGATGATGCCTTGCATATCATCGCTCAAAAAGCAGATGGAGCCCTTCGGGATGCATTGTCGATTTTTGACCGGGTGGTGAGTTTTTCAGGAAAAAACCTTACCCGACAAGCGGTCACAGAAAATTTAAACGTACTCGATTACACCTACTATTTTTCTATTACGGATCTTTTACTGGAAAACAATATTCCGCAGTTGCTGGTGTCATTTAATGAAATTCTTTCCAAAGGCTTCGACGGCCATCATTTTATAATGGGACTTGCTTCTCATTTCCGTGACCTGCTGGTCTGTAAGAATGAGGATACGGTTGAGCTTCTCGAAGTTGGTGATACTGTGAAGACCATGTATTTGGAGCAATCATCCAAGACTTCTGCCGATTTCCTGATTGAGGCCATCGAACTGGCAAATAGCTGTGACCTAAAGTACAAATCCAGCAGAAATCCAAGATTGCTGGTTGAACTTTGCCTGATGCAATTGGGGTCCATTACTCAAAAAGACGAAAAAAAAAAGACTAACGCCAAACGTTTCGTAATTCCGCCTTCATTTTTCAAAGACGTTGCTGTCAAGCAGCAGCCGAAGGTTGAAAACACCCCCTCGCCTACTGAGGTTAAAGATGATTCCGGAAGCTTCCCGGAGGTAAATAATAAGCCTGAACCCGTTATTTCGGAGAAGAAAAACGTTACTGTTGTACAGGAGCGAGTTATAGAACGGCCTCAGATTTTGGCCGAGCGGAATGCCAAGAAAGTTTCTGCTCTTTCCCTTAAGAGTATTCAGAAAAAACAACAACTTAAAAAAGAACTAATTGCCAATCAGCCAAATGAGGATAATCTCCCGGCTACTGAATTTTCAGAAAAGGAAATGCAAACCGCATGGGATGATTATGCTAAAAAGGTTGAAATGGACGGGAAATACAATCTTCTCTCTCACCTCACCATGGGCACACCAAAATTAGAGGGATCTGTCATTCACCTGGTCTTTCCGAATGATACTATAAAGGTAGAAGTGGAACGAGCAAAATTTGAATTGTTAGGATTTCTGCGGGAAAAACTTCAGAATTACGAAATAGACCTGTCTATTGAAGTAAATGAAGCGGAGACTAAACGTTATGCGTACACAGCCCGTGAGAAATTCGAAAAACTTAAAGAAAAAAACCCGCTTATTGATAAACTGAGGCAGGAATTCGATTTAGAAATTTAACAATGGAATATGGAGAAGGAGAAAAAAGATCTAAACAAAAAGATGCTCGGTCTGAAACTTCCCACAGATCCGCGTTGGGTAAATATCGTGGAAAAAAATATTGAAGAAATCCTTACCGATCATGCCTATTGTGAACAAAAAGCAGCTTCAACTGCGATTTCGCTCATTGTTACTTTTCCTGAATACACCGAGCTTGTTCGAGAAATGATTGATCTCGTTGAAGAAGAAATGAGCCATTTCAAAATGGTGCACGATCTTATACTGGAGCGCGGTTTTGTGATGGGCAGGGATAGAAAGGACTATTATGTGTCCCGATTAACGCAATTCTTCCCCAAAGGCGGTAGCAGATCCACCCAACTCGTGCACAGACTTTTATACGCAGCTCTTATCGAAGCAAGAAGTTGTGAACGTTTCAGATTATTGAGTGAAGAACTGAAAGACAAGAAACTTGCGCGGTTCTATCGTAAATTAATGATCAGTGAAGCAAATCATTATACTATGTTCCTTGGATTTGCCAGGAAATATGGAGAGAGTGTCGAGCAAGTTAATGAAAAGTGGCAGGCTCTTCTCAGTTTTGAAGCGGAGATCATGAAGGATCTGGGTAAGGAAGAAACCATACACGGATAATTACCAGGACATTACAATACCGTTTTTCACCTCTTACTTTCTTATTTCGATTTGCCTAGCAATCTTTTCATTGTAAAGACTCTTCACAATTCCATCGGATAGTCCGATCTTAGGAACATACATGTTTTTGGACTTGCTCCATTTCATAGCAGATAGGTAAATCCGTGTTGCAGGGATTACCACATCTGCGCGGTCAGGATTCATCTGTAATTCGAAAATTCGTTCGTGATAGGTATACGACTTAAGTTCTTCATAAAATCCGGCGAGATAGAAATAACTCAGGGGTTTACCTATTTTCTTCTCGCTTAGTTTGTAGATACTGTTTATGTTTCCTCCGGAACCAATGCAATTTATCTTATCGTATTTCCTGGTATTCTTCTTAATCCAATCCTTCACGTCATCCCAGATAGATTCCCGAACCATGTCGTTAAGGATCCGCACAGTTCCCAGTTTAAATGATTTAGAAGTTATTACTTTACCATTCGCGAAAACTGTGAATTCGGTACTACCACCACCCACGTCCACGTAAAGGAAGGCCTTATCGTTGTCAATTAAATCGTAAAGATCTGTAGTGGCTATTATGGCAGCTTCGTCCTTCCCATCAATGATATGGATATCGATACCGGTTTCCTTCTTTATACGCTTTGCTATCTCTTCACCATTATCCGCTTCTCTCATAGCAGATGTAGCGCAGGCCCGGTATTTTACTACATTATGAGTTTTCATTAAAAGGCGGTATGCATTCATGGCGTCCACCATGCGTAAATAATTCTCTTCCGAAATATTATCCTTTAGGAATACGTCTGCTCCCAGTCGAATTGGAACACGTACGAGGGAGGTCTTCTTAAATTGAACTTTACTTGGTCCTTTTTCAATGACCGTAGCTATCAACAATCTTATGGCATTTGATCCTATATCAATTGCCGCGTATTTTTCTATGTTTAGCAATCTACTTTATTTTTTTCGAGGAATTTTTGCATTAGTTAAACAGATACCTCAAAGGTATCAATATATTCAGTCTTAATCTATGTATCAAAGATCAGGTAAACTATTCTTTGAGATGCCTTGGAAATAAAAGTGTCTTGGTTTTTCCAGTCGTAATCTCACTCCAGGAATCTACCGGAAATTTGATAATTACGAATCCGCTGGTAGGTAAATTATCAATGTATTCATTACCCAGCATATTCACTATCGAGGTGAAAGCATGATTATGACCCACTATCATTACTCTTTTCAGAGAATTGTCCAGCCCTTTGATGATCTCCATCACACTTTGTCCACTAAAATCATACAGATCGTGGTTTAGTATATAGTTTTCATCGGATACCCCGAAGGCCTTTTTGAAATACATAGCGGTGGTTTGTGCCCTGTTAGCATCACTGCTTATAATCTTTTCCGGGGGTTTATGGTCCGTTTTCGCTTTTTCGGAAACTAAGGAGGCATCTTTGTGACCTCTTTTTTTTAAAGGCCTCTGATGGTCCGGAAGGTCATATTTCCAGGAAGATTTCGCATGACGAGCCATGTAGAGTGTTTTCATTCAGGTAAATTTTAAGGTTGTAGTCTATTTATAATCCAGTCGAAATCCTCATTCAGGATATATTGTATACGATCGTGTAATCTGTTTGGTCTTCCCTGCCAGAACTCAATCCTGAGAGGTCTAACCAGGTAGCCGCCCCAATAGTCGGGCCTCGGTATTTCTTTATTTTCGTATTCTTCTTCTAATTCATGTAGCCTTTCTTCCATGATTTCTCGATCCGTAACTATTTCGCTCTGATCGGAAACAACTGCACCCAACTGACTGCCTTTCGGCCGTGATTGAAAATAATTATCGGAATCAATTTTGGAAGTCTTTTCAGCAGTACCCTGAATAATGATCTGTCGTTCCAGGATAGGCCAGAAAAACGTAAGGGAAACCTTGTTATTCTCGGCGATGGCGCGTCCTTTTTCACTATTGTAATTCGTGTAGAAATAAAATCCGTATTCGTCGTATTTCTTCAGAAGGACCATTCTACCCTTGGGAAAACCATCTGTCCCTATGGTCGTCAGTGACATGGCGTTCGCTTCGTCTACGCCGTCGGTGTCCATCGCTTCATAGAACCAGGTTCGGAATTGCTGCAATGGATTCGGGTCTACAGAAGTCTTTGTAAGTTCGCCTTTATCATAATTACGGCGATAGCCATGAAGGTCCTCTTTCATCAATTTTACTTTGTACCGCAATTTACGAGTTTTGGAATTTTTATGATGCAAGGATAGATTTAAATTTGGATAAAATCAGATCTTGAGCAGAGATACTGTTTTCTTAATATCGCTGCCTACCAATTCAAAGAAATACATCCCATGAAGCAGAAAACCAATGTTTATTTCACCTGATAGATCGGTTAACACAGCCATTTGCTGTCCTGTTAGATTATAAATAGTGGCTTTGGTGATGTCCTGACAATTTACGCACTGAACAAGATCTGTCGCTGGATTCGGGAATACAGTAACATTCTGCTGCGCTACTGTATTAATGCCAAGCGAACATTCTCCAATAAATTCGTATACCCCTTCCACATGCTGGCCATTACTTGTATCAACCAGCATCCATCCAGTTCCGTTATCATTGATAGCCGGCTGGAATCCCTGTTGCCCCACCGATTTAGTTTCCCAATACACCTCATCATCTCCATCCATGTTTGAAACTGTAATGGATATCCAGTACCGTGTTTCCTCTCCTGCTTGGCCTACAAAATCAAACTGGGGTACATCGAAGATCGCTTTCCATATAAAGATCCCAAAAGACCCTATATCGAAGACTGCGGTCGGGGTTACATCGGTCATTGTGTTTAGTACGGATCCGGGTAGGCCATTATCATCCTCGTAATAGGTAATATCTGCATCTGTTATAATTGAAACTGAAAAGAAGTTTACCTCGATCTCACTGAGCGTAAACACGTCTCCGGCAGCTACCAGTATATCATTGGCGACGGTCTGGGTCCCTTCTGAAGGTGAAAGCAAACCGTTTTCAAAAGCGTTAGATTCACTTATAAATGTACAAGGTGGCTGTCTTGAATCCAGGTCAACCGTGGTTTGGGCTACTGATAATATTGATGCAGCCAGAAGCAGCACACAATATAGAGATGCTCTCATACGGTCGAATATAATATTTCTAAACTTCATGGTTACCAAAAGATATGGAATTACTTCCCTTCTTGTATCAATTTACCACTCATAAACCTTTCCATCCTCTGCTAGCTCCACCCTATCGAAAACCTCCATGGCTTCCTTTCGGAACTCTTCTAAATCCTTATATCGCCCCGAATAATGCCCTAAGATCAAAGTCCCGGCCGAAGCTTTATTTGCAATGAGCGCGGCCTCTCTCGCAGTACTGTGTTTGGTCGCCTCGGCCAGATGCTGATGAGACTCCAGAAAGGTCGACTCATGGTAAAGCACCGTTACATCCTGAATTTGCGCTGCCATTTCGGGATAATAAGAAGTATCGCTGCAAAACGCATACGATTTGGGAGGATCCGGATTCAGTGTAACTAATTTATTATCGATCATCTCCCCCTTGCGATTCTCTACATCGAATCCCTGCTTTAATTTTGAGAAATAACTGGTGTCAATTTTAGCTTTTACGGCTGCATCCAGGTTTAATTTTCTTTCTCCCGGTTTCTCCCGAAATAAAAAGCCATTGGTGTAGATCCTGTGATCCAGCGGGATCGTTGATACAGTGAGCGATTCATCTTCGAATATCACATGAGCCGATTTCGATTCAAGTTCGTGGAAAATCAAGTTATAATCGGTCCAACTCTTCCCCAATTTCAATTGAAGGACGATCGCTTCTTTAATCCCTTTTGGACCGTAAATATGAAGATCGGCTTCACGCCCTAAGAGCCTGAAAGTAGAAACCAGGCCTACCAATCCAAAGAAATGATCTCCGTGCAGGTGCGAAATAAAAATGTGTTTTATACGAGAGAATTTTACCTTATACCTTCTTAGTTGCACCTGCGTTCCTTCACCACAATCGATCAGGAAAAGATGTCCTTTCATTTCCAGCACCTGTGCAGTGGGATGTGCACTTGTGCGCGGGGTAGCAGAATGGCATCCGAGAATAGTTAGTTTCATTACTTAGTATTGCTGAATTAAAATCCCAGATCCCGCTCTATCTCCTCCATCTCTATAATATCTCCTGCCTCCTGAAGCGTGGGAACCACTATAAGTTCCCTCGGGATAGTATCTGGATCCAAGGTCGCTGTAACAAGGACGAAGGATTGTTTGGTCTTACGATGAATATTGGATGTTTTTAAAAAATACAGTAGCTCTTCAAGCTCAAGCGCATGATAATCAGTGAGGTCTATCACCACATTTTGCCCCTTAAACTTCTTGATTATCTGAAATTCCAGAAATGAGGCAAACTCCTTCAGATTATTGTGGTCGTCTGCCAGAACCACATAGTTTTCAAAATTTTCAATTTTCATTATGCTGTATTTTTGAAGCCAGCAAATATAAAACGGCCATCCTAACAGCAACTCCGTTTTGAACTTGTTCCAGGATGATCGCCTGTTTGCTGTCGGCCACATCGCTTGTGATTTCCACACCTCGATTTATCGGACCCGGGTGCATGACAACAATTTCTTTGCCAAGACTGTCGAGTAATGCTTTATTGACACCGTACTGCTGGGTATATTCACGTGTGGTTGGGAAATAACTTATCTCCATACGCTCCTTTTGCACCCGTAGCATATTGGCCACATCACACCATTCGAGAGCTTTTCGAAGATTTCCTTCGTATTCTACTCCTAATTTTTCTATATATTTAGGTATAAGGGTTTTAGGACCGCATACTTTAACCTTTGCTCCAAGTTTTTGAAGCGCAAATATATTACTCAGAGCCACCCTGGAATGAAGAATATCTCCTACGATTACCACTTTTTTCCCGGCTACATCTTTAAGCCGTTCCCGAATAGAGTAACAATCCAGTAAAGCCTGGGTTGGATGTTCGTGAGCTCCATCTCCGGCATTCACAATGCTTGCATCGATATGCTTGGAAAGGAACACTCCCGCACCTGGGTTCGGGTGCCTCATCACGATCATATCTACTTTCATTGAAAGGATGTTATTTACCGTGTCTATGAGTGTTTCTCCTTTTTTAACCGATGAAGAGGCGGCCGAGAAGTTGATTACATCTGCAGAGAGTCTTTTTTCCGCCAATTCGAAGGATAACCTGGTTCTGGTACTGTTTTCGAAGAAAAGATTGGCTATTGTGATGTCTCTGAGTGAAGGAACCTTTTTAATGGGCCTGTTGATCACCTCTTTAAAATGATCGGCGGTTTCGAAGATCAGGTTAATATCATCTTCGTTGATGTATTTTATTCCCAGTAAGTGATTTACACTTAGTTCGCTCATACTAATTGTTAATTAAATATACTGCATCTTCCCCATCCTGTTCCTTCCAGCACACTTTGACCTTTTCCCTGTTTATTGCATCTACCTGTCTGCCCCGGTAATCCGGCTGTATTGGTAAATGACGGCTAAACCTTCTGTCTATAAGGGTTAATAGTTCAATCTCTGTGGGTCTTCCGAAGGACTGAATAGCCGTTAGTGCAGCTCTGATACTTCTTCCGGTATACAAAACATCATCTATGAAAACAACATTTTTATTTTCTACAATGAAATCTATTTCGGTGGTATTCGCTTCCAGCGGTTTGTCGCTTCTCCTGAAGTCATCCCTGTAGAAGGTAATGTCCAGGTATCCCAATTTAATATCCCTGACTTTATAATCGATTTCGAGCATGGATTTCAGACGTTCGGCCAAATGTACGCCTCTAGGCTGAATGCCTATAAGAACCGTATTACTGAAAGTATCGTGATTTTCAATTAATTGGCAAGCCAGGCGATGAAGGGCTATGTGCACTTCGGTTGCGTTTAATAACACTTTTTGGCTCATACAGTAGATCTGAATCTTGTTCAGGGTACAAAAGTAAGGGGTTTTTATGGAATTTAAAACTTACTGCAAAGAAAAAGCCCTTCATTGCTGAAGGGCTTTACATCTATAGCTTAAATTTCGGGTTTATTTCTTCTTCCCCTCCATTTTGTCTTTAATTTCCTGAAGCTTCGCATTTGCGTCTCCTAAAGTAGGCTTAGCTTCTTCGGCTTGCCTGGCTGCTTTTTTAGCTGCCTGCTTCACGATCTTGGCTTCTTCTTCCTTGTGGATCGCCATATGCGATGCAACCACTTTCTTGAATTCTTTGTTGAATTCTATGATCTGGAATTCGGCCTCTTCACCTTTTTTAACATCGGTTCCGTCTTCCTTAACCAGGTGGCGCTTTGGTACAAATGCGGTGATGTCTTCATTGAAATCAATCACTGCTCCTTTATCTACCATTTCGGTGATAGCGGCAGTGTGCTTGGTTCCAACAGCGAACTCATCTTCGTATTTATCCCATGGATTCTCAGTAGTTTGCTTATGTCCAAGACTAAGTTTACGTCCTTCAACATCCAGTTCAAGCACGATCACATCCAGGTTTTCACCAATATTAGTAAATTCACTTGGGTGCTTCACTTTCTTGGTCCAGCTAAGGTCACTGATGTATATAAGTCCGTCGATCCCTTCTTCCAATTCAACAAAAACACCGAAGTTCGTGAAATTACGAACGATACCGGTATGCTTGCTTCCTACAGGATACTTCGTCGTGATATCTGTCCATGGGTCTGGTGTTAATTGTTTAATACCAAGACTCATTTTTCTTTCTTCACGATCCAGGGTAAGGATCACAGCATCTACCTCATCGCCAACGTTCACAAAGTCCTGAGCGCTTCTAAGATGTGTAGACCATGACATTTCACTTACGTGTATCAATCCTTCAACACCTTCGGCTACTTCGATAAACGCACCGTAGTCGGCAATAACCACTACTTTACCTTTTACCTGATCACCAACTTTCAATTCTTCACCAAGTGCATCCCACGGATGCGCATTAAGCTGTTTCAATCCAAGTTGGATACGGGTTTTGTCTTCATCGAAGTCAAGGATTACAACGTTTAATTTCTGATCCAGCTCAACGATCTCATTTGGATGATTGATACGAGACCATGAAAGGTCTGTAATATGAACAAGTCCGTCAACACCTCCAAGATCAACAAATACACCGTACGAAGTGATGTTCTTCACAATTCCTTCGAGTACCTGCCCTTTTTCAAGCTGCGCGATAATTTCTTTCTTTTGTTCTTCGATATCGGCTTCGATAAGAGCTTTGTGTGAAACCACCACGTTCTTAAACTCGTGGTTGATCTTCACTACTTTGAACTCCATGGTCTTTCCAACATAGATATCGTAATCGCGAATTGGTTTCACATCGATCTGCGATCCGGGAAGGAAGGCTTCGATACCAAATACGTCAACGATCATACCTCCTTTAGTTCTGCACTTCACATAACCATTTACGATGGTACCATCATCATGAGCCGCGTTAACACGATCCCACGCCTTGATAGTTCTTGCCTTTCTGTGTGAAAGTATTAATTGTCCGGTGCTGTCTTCACGCACATCGATCAATACTTCAACCTTATCTCCTACTTTAAGATCCGGATTATAACGGAACTCATTAAGAGAAACCACACCTTCACTTTTAGCGTTGATATCAATAATAGCATCACGATCGGTAATGTGGATCACTTCTCCTTCCACCACCTCATCGTCTAAGGTATCTACAAAATTCGCGGCAACCAGTTTCTCGAATTCTTCAAGTTTACCATCGTCGATAGGATCGATACCTTCTTCGTAGTTGTGCCAGTTAAAATCTTTTAGGAATTTTTCAGGATTGCTTTCTTTAAGAGATACTTCCTGTTTTGGTTGCTCCACTACCGCTTCTTCGGTAGCTTCAGCTTTTTTCGCCTTTGCTTTGGTAGCTTTGGCCTTTGATGCCTCTGCTTTGGTAGCTTTGGCCTTTGTTTCTTTTTTAGCTTCTGCTTTTTCAGCCATTTTCAATAGAAGTTCTTTGCGTGGTCGAGTAGTCTAACCAACCAAAAAACTGTTTTGTATTCTGTGTTGTTGCAAGTTAGTAACCGGTGATCCCACAGAAGGGTTGTGTTTGTTTTAAAATTTCCCTCTTGTACTTGCTTAACCGTCAAAAGGACGGCAAAAATAGTGTTTTTGTTTTGATAATCAAAGGGTTTTGACGCTCTTTTAAACGCATACCGGTTTTCGAAATAAAATTTCATTTTAATTGCTTTCACCAATTATTTCGCACTGTCTGGTCATCAAAAAAACGTCTGAAAGGAAAGAATTTTAATATTTTATCTCTTTCTGATAACTAAGGATATTTAGGCTAAACATACATTATAGTTGACCTTACCACCCTATTCCGAGCCTAAAATGTGTTAAAATGTGTTAAAATAGTACTTTGTATTGCATAGTACTGTAACATTTTTGTTTCTACTTCGTCTACTTAGTACATCAATCAAATAAAATCAATCAAAAAACGAACAATAACAATTAAAAACGAAACCATGAGAACTTTAGATTCAAACACATTAACTGAAAAACCTAAAACAAGCTTAGGATTTACCTGGAACTCAAAAAGACGATTCAGATAAGTATTGCACTTAAAAACTAAATAAATAAAAACGAAACCATGAGAACTTTAGATTCAAACACATTAACTGAAAAACCTAAAACAAGCTTAGGATTTACCTGGAACTCAAAGAGACGATTCAGATAAGTATTGCACTTAAAAACTAAATAAATAAAAACTCAATCAATAAAAAACGGACATCATGAGAACTTTAGATTCAAACACACTTACAGAAAAGCCCAAAACAAGCATGGGATATGAATGGAACACCAAAAGACGTTACAGATAAAACGATTTTCCGACCTATAAAAACATAAAAACAGTAGTCATGAATTTAGCACGAAACATCCATACGATCATGAAGCAGGAGGCGCAGCGCAAGGACCTGTTTCAGCTTAAGAAAGCATATCTCGCCTGCGGGCGTAGTGATATGGTAATGCCGGGAAAGCCATACATCTCTTAAATACCGGACTTATTAGTTAGTTATTAGTTAAAGTTAGCTACAAAAAAACCACTCTAAATAAGAGTGGTTTTTTTATTATATCATATTTTCTTTAGTCCAATATGATTTCGCCATATCTTGTAACTACGCCATCCAGGCTGGACCAGAAAAATGTTCCTGAAGTAGCCGTATCACATAGTTGATAATTCATATAAGTTGATCCCATAGGGTCATAACTCAAATTCCACTTGGTCATCCCGTTCGCAAACATTGTGGTTTGATAATCACTAATAATATATCCATTAACTCCGAAGGAATTCAGAGTGGGAACATAGTCATTATTACCCAAACAAGCTGTTGCGTTAAAAGAATCGAATTCGAAGTCTTCATAATCCTCACCTGAAATCACTACTAAAACAGAGGTTATTCCCTCTCCGTTATTTCCGTTCGGATTGGATACAGATCCATCAGCAATTAGACTCCACGTTCCCGAAAAGGCGGGATTTCCAGTTTCTGAAAAGGTTGCAGTTTCAACGCTCGCCATATTGCTTCGGCTTCTCACCACCTGAGCAAAATAATTTTCATTAAATAAAGAAAGTTCGCGCAACCTGGGCTGATTTATATCGCTAGTATCGAAAATAAAAGAACCGGCTGTGCCTTCGAACTCAAAAAACAAATATTCTGAAGATTGCAGTGTTTCACCTGGATTCAGCTCGAATGTAAGGTTCTCACCCGATACAAGTTCGATTAGTGCATTGTAATTACCGTCATTACCAATATTGATCCAAATTTTTCCTCTGGAATCAGTGGTTTCCGACAATACCGCACCAATGTACAATCCATGCACAGTAGCATCATCGGTTAGTAAAGGTTGCTGAGTGTTGAGCAATAAAGCGCTGGAGGTTGTATCTATGTCGAAATTATCCTCCGTATCTTGAGTACAGGACACCAATAATACGATGGCAAATACCAATACATAAGTAGATTTTAAGCGTTTCATTTGTAGGAATTTAGGGGCTATTTATGGGTCAAAAAAACGACAAAATCAGATAAAAAGCAAATTTATCTGTTAAAAAAGAATATTCTTGTATTGGTTGTAGGTGTATTCGTACATTAAAAATATCTATATTCTACCGGCTATCCTGTCTTTTGCCAGTTGTAGAATTATATGAAACTGATCTTCTATATTGGTTTCAGTGTTATCAATTTCAATCGCGTCTTTAGCTTTAACCAGAGGAGAATCCTCCCGATGCGTGTCTATATGATCGCGTTCCGTCACATTATCCAATACTTCCTGAAAAGTTATTGAATCCCCTCTCTCAAGCAATTCTTCATACCGGCGTTGGGCTCTCACCTTGGCGGAAGCATTCATAAATATCTTAAGTTCTGCATTCGGGAATACTACCGTACCGATATCCCGGCCGTCCATAACAACACCTTTGTTCTCCCCTATGGCATGCTGTAACTTAACGAGTTTACGCCTAACTTCAGGAACTGTCGCCACAGGGCTCACATGTTCTGAGACTTCCAGTGTGCGAATTTGTTTTTCAACATTTTCCCCATTGAGATGTATCTCGGATTTCCCTTCGGAATTCTTTCTGAATTCCAGTTCAATAGCCGATAACGTTTCAATTAACGCCTCTTTATTGAAATCTGTTTCAGAAATCAAGCCCTTCCGAAGTGCGAAGAGCGTCACGGCACGATACATAGCTCCTGAATCCACATACAAATAGTCCAGCCAATCTGCCAATTGCCTGGCCACGGTACTTTTTCCGGTTGATGAATAGCCATCGATAGCTATGGTAATGGTTCGCATTACTGAAGATTAATATTAAGTCCGAAGTTACTCGTAGAGGCCGCTGTACTGTATTTAGCATATGAATAACTTAATGTAAGCTTATTGAGCCTAAGTGAAAATCCTGCGCTAAGTCCTGCAAACGCACGTCTTTCCAGAATTCGCAACTCCTCTGCCCTACGCAGATTATACCCTAATCTTATATTGAATCCACCTTTCGGAAAGAGCTCAATACCCAGTATAGTATGTCGCAACGCATTATCGATAAAGTTAATATTTTCTTCCTGGACATTACCCTCAAGATCTTCTATTTCACGGTTTGGGTTGGAGAATGCCACATTCCAGCGTTGCATATTTTCAAAGGTGACATGCCAGCGGATAGGAATATTTTGCAGTGTTTGAGAAATACCGAAGATTAACTCAAAAGGAAGCGGCTCATATACCGTGTCATAAGGTGTGAATTGCGTTCCAATATTACGTGCAACACCAGTGATATGCAGATCCCAGTCCTCATATACATACATAACTCCTATGTCTATGGCCCCACCAAAGGAGGAATACTGTTCCAGGGTGGAAGAGATCAATTTAAGATTGGCGCCCACATGAAAATTGGTAAAAGCGATATTGCGAGCGTGTCCTACCGATAATGCCACTTCTCCCCCTGTAAAGCTGCTAGTTGGATTGCCAAATTCGTCATAACCGTCAAATTGCCCGTAATTGATGTAAGTAACTCCCGCATGCAAAACTTGTGTCCTGCGATCCCACATATAAGCATAAGCCGCCGTTCCGTAATTAATATCACCAATGTAATTAGTATAGTTCAGTGATAGCTGATTGTCCATGGCAGGATTGATACTTGCCGGATTAAAAAGGGCTTGAGTAACATCGTAGTCGTAATTGGTAACGGTTTTACCGCCAAGAGCTGCCTGACGGGGTGAATTCACAAGGTTAAGGAACTGATACGTAGCGCGGCCGCCCACCTGAGCCAATGTTGAAACCGATAAAAGTAAAGCTAGTACGTAGAAAACCTTATGGTGCATGGAGCGTGAGATTCTTTTCCCTGAAAACTAAAACGAATGCAAGTATAATTTATTTTTAGCGGAGGACGAAATGATTGAAATCTAAATATTCTTAAAACTATTGATTATATCTTGCGTTATGTCGAATATGTTAAAAATGGTCTTGATTTATAAATTGAGAGTTTTCCTTATAAATGTTTACACATTCGGTTTTTTAAATGTTTACTTTTAAGAATACATCAAAATGAAGGAATTATGAAAGCTCTAATGGTATTAATGGCATTATTTTTTGCTGCTACATCCATAGCACAGGACCCCGATCCTGACATTTTCAATCAAAACTGGTATTTATACGAAATCTATGACAGTGACCAGAATGAGTATTTCTATATTGAAGGATATCAACCCTACGGTGGGGAACCTATGATCCCACAAATTTCGCCATATGTGTTCATCGACGAAGCACTTAATTTTAATGGCCTTGGAATCTGCAACACTTTCGAAGGGGTTTTGGAGTATGATATGTCTATTAATAGTTTTCGGACAGCTTCAGTCACCCTGACTACTGATAGCTGCGGAGCATTTGAAGATATGGATGAACCCTACATCATTGGCCCTTTTGGTTTTGTAGATCCAGACCCCAATTTCTATACTATCATTGGCCCTCAAGTGACTGATGACTCGGACGGTTTTCAAACACTGACGTATGGAACCCAGCCGTTTATAGGTTACACCTATCGTAATACGCCGATCCTGGGTATAAATGAATTTATAGCCGATAACATCCAGATCTATCCAAATCCAGCTAAAAATAAGATTAACCTGGTCTTCGAGATCGGTAATTTAGAAGTTATATACTTACTCGATGTCAACGGAAGGGTCATTATAAAGGCATCACCTGATTTGGGATCCTATTCGATGGATATATCTAATATAAAAAATGGTATGTATTTCCTAGAGGTCCACACAGACGATGGAAAAGTAAGACGGAAAATTCTGAAAAAGTAGATACAAAGTCCTGTCAGAGTTTTTTAGCATCCTTCACTTTTTGATTCGTGATCGCCACATCCAATACTTCATCCATGTCCTTTACATAATGGAATGTCAATCCTTTCAAATATTCGGGTTTTATCTCTTTGATATCAGTTCTGTTTCCCTCGCTTAACATTATCTCTTTGATCCGTGCTCGTTTTGCAGCTAATATTTTCTCTTTGATACCTCCTACTGGCAATACTTTACCGCGTAAAGTAATTTCACCGGTCATCGCAAGACTCTTCTTCACCTTTCTTTGTGTAAATAATGAAACCAGGGACGTAAGCATAGTGACTCCTGCACTCGGACCATCTTTAGGCGTCGCTCCTTCGGGCACATGAATATGCACATTGTATTTACCGAAAATCAAAGGATCCAAACCTAACTTCTCTGCATTGGACTTGATAAATTCCAAAGCGATTGTAGCAGATTCTTTCATCACCTTTCCAAGGTTTCCTGTCATAGTAAGCTGTCCTTTCCCTTTCGAAAGAATAGATTCCACAAACAATATATCTCCTCCCACACGTGTCCAGGCTAAACCAGTAACCACTCCGGCCACTTCATTATTCTCGTATTTGTCGCGTTCAAGTCGCGGTGCTCCTAGCACCTCCACGATCATTGCATTGGTCACTTTCGGGTTATATTCCTCTTCCATAGCGATCTTCATGGCTGCATGACGCACCATCTTAGCTACCTGTTTCTCCAGGCCACGAACCCCACTTTCCCGGGTATATCCCTCAACAATCTTTTCCAGTAGTGGTTTTGCTATTTTAAGATGTTCTGGTGTTAATCCATGCTCCTTTAATTGCTTCGGAAGTAAATGTTTCTTTGCGATCTCAACCTTCTCTTCGATGGTATAACCAGATACATTGATGATCTCCATTCGATCCCGCAAAGCTGGCTGTATCGTACTAAGGCTGTTGGATGTGGCTATGAACATGACCTTAGATAGATCGTAGCCTAATTCGAGGAAATTATCGTAAAACGAACTATTTTGTTCGGGATCCAACACCTCCAGCATAGCCGAAGACGGATCACCCTGATGCCCCATGGACAATTTATCGATTTCATCGAGCACGAATACGGGATTGGATGTTCCCGCCTTCTTGATGCTTTGAACAATTCGTCCGGGCATGGCTCCAATATACGTTTTACGATGCCCTCTAATTTCTGCTTCATCACGTAAACCACCCAGTGACATGCGAACATATTCTCTACCTAAAGCTTCCGCTACAGATTTCCCAAGCGATGTTTTACCAACTCCAGGAGGACCATAAAGACACAGAATAGGCGACTTCATATCGTTTCTCAGTTTCAGAACCGCCAGGTATTCAATAATACGTTTCTTAACATCCTCCAAACCGGAATGATCCCTGTCCAGTATCTTCCGGGCTCTTTTAAGGTCGAACTGGTCCTTGCTGTACTCATTCCAGGGAAGATCCAGGATAAGTTCCAGATAGTTTCGCTGAATGCTGTATTCCGCTACTTGTGGATTCATACGCTGCATCTTAGCCAGTTCTTTGTTAAAATGCTCTCCTACGTCTTCATTCCATTGCTTTGTCTTTCCTCGACTACGCATCTCCTCAATTTCAGCTTCCGTGGACGTGCCACCCAATTCTTCCTGAATGGTCTTCATTTGCTGATGAAGAAAATATTCGCGTTGTTGCTGACTAATATCACTTTCCACCTTCGATTGAATATCCTGGCGCAGGGAAAGCTTCTGAATCTCAATATTCATATAGCGAAGCGTTTCTAGCGCGCGCTCCTTTAGGTCGTTGATCTCCAGCAATTTTTGCTTCTCCTCTACTGAAATGTTCAAATTGGATGAGACGAAATTGATCAGGAAAGAAGTACTCTCAATATTTTTTATTGCAAATGCTGCTTCAGAGGGGATGTTCGGGCTGTCCTTGATGATCTCAAGTGCCATTTCTTTTATGGAATCAATGATCGCCTTAAATTCCTCATTGTCTTTTGCAGGCCGTGCCTCCTCAACTTCACTAATGGTCGCCGTCATGTAAGGATCGGTTGTGATGATTTCATTCACCTCAAACCTCTTTTTACCCTGGATAATCACTGTGGTATTCCCATCCGGCATTTTCAGCACCCGCAATATCTGGGCTACGGTACCTACCCTGTTGATGTCATTTATTTCCGGTTCCTCTTTAGACTCTTCCTTTTGAGAAACCACTCCAATCACTTTACTTCCCTTATTGGTCTCGTTTATCAACTTGATGGATTTATCACGGCCGGCAGTAATAGGAATAACTACCCCGGGGAAAAGAACTGTATTACGAAGTGGTAATATGGGTAACACCTGTGGAAGGTCCTCCTTATTCATTGCATCTTCGTCTTCGGGGGTCATTAATGGTATAAGATCCGCATCCTCCGTTAGGTCCTGGAATGACAAACTGTCTACTGAGGTTAATTTTGTTTTCGCCATATATAAAACTAGGACATTGTGTCATTAATAATACATTTCACAATGTGCTCTTGATTTTTTATTCGTTCAATATTAGCTGAAACGCCTAAATTCAGTAGGCTTTCAAGCTTTCTATGTCTAGTATAGTTCAATTGTTATGCCAACCCAAAAAAAAAATTCCGGACAAGTGTAACAAATATTAAAGAGGGTTATCTTTAGGGTAAACATTAGTTTTTTAATTGTCGCTAACCAGTCAAAATATAAATACGTTACTCGTTCTTTGTAAGCAAGGGAATCAATTAGCTCAGCTTGAAGTCTATAACCGATATCAGCAGGCAATGTACAATGTTTCAGTGCGAATAGTAAAAAACAGCGCAGAAGCTGAAGATATTATGCAGGAGTCGTTTATTACTGCCTTCAATAAGCTGGATACGTTCAAAGGTGATGCTTCTTTCGGAGCCTGGTTAAAACGCATTGTGATCAATAATAGTTTAACCCAATATCGTAAGAACAGTCGTTTTACTGTGGTTTCAGAAGATAGTATTTCAGAAGAAGCGCATCAGGATGAATTCGACCTCACTGAAGACGATAGATCGCAAATTAATGCGAAGAAACTATTGGATTGCATGAATGAATTACATGAAAGCTACAATAGGATTCTGAACCTTCACTTCATTGAAGGCTATGATTATGAAGAAATATGTGAGATTTTAAATATCAGTTATGCTAACTGCAGAACGATGATATCCAGAGCTAAAGAGAGTTTACGTAAGAAATTAACACAAGTAATATGAAAAAAGATACTATTGATAACCTATTCGAATCCCTGGAAGGTTCGTTTGATGTGCACCAAACCCCCGTTGGTCATGAGAAACGGTTCCTGGATCGTTTAAATGCCCAACAGGATTCGAAATCGCAGCGCAATTGGTGGAAACCATTGTCGATTGCGGCATCGATAGTAGTAATACTAGGCCTTGGTTTTTCAATATTGAAAAGCCCTGGACCATCTGGCGAATTAGCGAGTGTTTCTCCTGAAATGGAACAAACACAAAATTTTTTCGTCTTAGCCATCAACAGTGAAATCGAAAAACTAAAAAGTTTTGAAACACCGGATACGAAAAAACTTATCGATGACGCATTAATTCAAATATCCAACCTTGAGGAAGAATACCAACAGCTCAAAATCGATTTGGTGGAAAGCGGAAATGACAAACGAGTGATTTATGCAATGATCTCCAATTTCCAAAGCCGAATCGATCTTCTGGAACATGTTGTGGTGATCGTCGAGGATTTTAAAAACCTTAAAACGAATGAAAATGAAATTACTATTTAAATCCCTTATTATACTCTTACTGCTGCCAATGATGGCAACAGCTAACGACAAATTCAAAGGCAAGTATACTAAAACAAAGACTTTGAATAAAGAATATACAGTGAACGCCAATGCCGGACTTAGGGTCTCGAACTCGTACGGCAATATAGATATTACCTCCTGGAATGAAAACAGGACGGTTATTGAAGTCACTATTACCACAAATGGTAATAATGAAGATAAAGTCCAGAAGCGACTGGACGATATAGATGTAGATTTCTCTGCAAGTGCATCGCAGGTTACAGCGAAGACTACTTTTAAAGGTGGTAAGTCAAGTTCATGGAGCCTCTGGGGCAACAAGAGTAATGTTCAAATGGAAATCAATTATGTGATCAAAGTCCCTGTGACCAACTCGGTCGATCTTGGAAATGATTACGGATCCATAAGCCTGAATCGCCTTGAAGGAAATGCAAAGATCAGTTGCGACTATGGCCAGATCGTGATTGGCGATCTAATGGCAGACGATAACTTGCTGAATTTCGATTATACCAACAACTCCACCATAGATTATATGAAAAGTGGCCGTATCAATGCAGATTACTCCGGTTTTACTTTAGACAGAGCCGAAAAGATCGAATTGAACGCAGATTATACTAATTCAGAGATCGTTGAAGTTGGTGATCTTAATTACAACAGTGATTACGGGAAACTTGTCGTGAATAAGGTAGGTAAGCTTATGGGAAGAGGAAGTTATCTCCCTAACAAGATAGGTACAGTTACCCGTTCACTTAATCTAAATACGGACTACGGCTCTATTTCTGTTGAGAAATTAGCCTCCTCGGTAAAAGAAGTAGTAATCAAATCGGATTATACGGGGGTCAAACTGGGTTACGACGCCGGTTTTAATTTCGACTTCGTGGTTAAACTTTCCTACGCAGGTTTTAACGAAGGAGACGACTTAGAAATTACGTATAGCCATAAGAGCAATACGAACAGAACGTACGAAGGGTATCACGGAACCAAGAATTCGGGAAATACGATTAATATAAACTCCAGTTATGGAGGAGTTAGTCTTAAGAAACAATAACGGTCAAAAAACAATCAACATGAATAAATTATTTAAATTTTCACTTGTCATCGCCTTGATAATCTTTGGATGTGGCGATATTATGGCCCAATGGGGCAAGAAAGTAGTAGGGAACGGAAATGTTACCACACGAACTGTTAACACGGGGAATTATGATGCAATTCGGGGCTTGGGTTCTATGGATATACATCTTCAGAAAGGTTCAGAAGGCACGATAACTGTAAAAACCGATGAGAATCTTCAGGAATATGTGATCGTGGAAGTAGTAAACGGAGCACTTAAAATCCGCACAAAAAAGAATACCTACCTGAAAACCAAAAAAGGTATTCATGTATATGTTCCATTCGATGATATCTCTGAAGTGTCCTTGACGGGATCCGGCGATATCGATACCGAGGATACGATTAACAGCGATGATCTGGAGATCAAAATTACCGGTTCGGGAGATGTAAACCTGGATGTTTCCGCAAATACTGTTGAGGCAACAGTCACAGGTTCCGGTGATATTGAAGTAAGTGGAAATACCACCAACCTTGAAGTTAGGGTTACAGGTAGTGGTGATTTTGACGGCGACGAGCTGCGTTCTGAAAATACCGAAGCTAGTGTTTCAGGTTCGGGTGATGTATCTGTCTACGCCAGTAAATATCTCAAGGCACGTGTAAGTGGTTCGGGAGATATTCGTTACAATGGTAATCCTGAAAAAAGAGATACCAAGGCATCCGGATCCGGAACTATAAAATCAAACTAGAAAATGAACTAAATAAAAAATCCGCTATCCCTTAACTGGTATAGCGGATTTTTTTTGTTCTAAATTTTAGACTAAGGTAATTCCATAAGGAATTGCCCGTTGGTGATATTGAATGTTGTAGTATCTTCTCCGCTAAGGTCCTCAGCTAGGAAAAGAAATGCAGCTTCTATCGTTCCTCCTGTTTCAAGTTCATTTGCGATCACAATTATACTACCGTCTGTCGATGTGAATTCCGTACCTCCCGGTTCTGTATAGAATCTTGCGATAGACTCTCCTGGAACAGCGGTACTCACAAAATCATAACTACCGGGTTCAAGGCTTTTCGGGAAAGTTACTTCAATGGATTCGCCTGTATCGCTATTGTATCCTCTGGCCGTTACAGTTTCAGTACCGGAGAAATCAAATTCGAAGGCATCGGCAAAATTAGCTGTCCAGCTGGCACCATCTATGGAGGCACTCATGCTGTTATTTGGATTTGACTCTCCCGGTTCATAAAGTACTTCGAAGTTCCCTTGGGTTATCTCCACTACCGTATTATCAATACCCAGGGGATCCGTAGCTGTGAATTCGAAATTGGCCACTATACGACCCGTTAATGTGTTGAATTCGAGTATTTCTATTGTACCCGGATCTGAAGACAGGTCTTCCGTTCCTAATCCTGGGTTATACTGTGCAATTAGTTTTGTTCCATCAGACAATTGCTCCATCGCAAAAGTTCCAACACCTAAGGATTCAGGGATATCAATTCTTATCTTTTCTCCCGATGAATTAAGTGCAATAATATTGATCATTGGCACGTCTGAAATCAGGTTCCGCTCCGTATTCACAGTTTCAGGTGTGAAATCTTCTCCATCTACCTTGGCAAAGAAATCGTCTGTAGTTCCTCCACCTCCACCACCGCCAGATACACCTTCAGTGTACGGTATGGAATTAAACGCGCCATTGGAAATAGAAACATTTTCGATCACCGGATTTCCATCACCGTCGGTAACAGGATTTCCATCCGCATCGAGTGCGATACGGACACCTTCAAAACTAAAGGTTCCTGAAATGGTCATTTCATCAATATCTACTTCGGTAATAGTTAACAGTCCAAATCCACCTAATGCCGCGGCTGAAATAAACGGATTGGTCTGATCTGCATCGATATAAACAGCAGTATTGACAGTTCCAACACCTGCAGAAAGGTCGAAGGTGTTTACACCACCATCTTCTACCGTTAGTGATATACTTTGTCCAGTGGCGTCTAGTTCTCCTGTAATTACAAGGGTGTTATCGTCATTAAAGAACGCACTTGCCATGCTAGCTGTCCATGCCTGGCCACCAATAGTGGCTACAAACTGTCCTTCCTCGGCAATTACTGTTTCTTCTTGTGGAAATTCACCTTCAAGGGGTTCATCATCACAGGCAGTAAATGGGAGCACGAGAAAAAATAACGATAACCAGCTTCCTAGTTGAAATTTCTTCATAAGTAAGTAAGTTTTCTTTGGTATCTAACGCAAACATAAGTAAAAATTGTCTATTCAGGCAGGTTTTTTGGCACCCTGAGAAGTAAAATAACACCGGTGGCGAAGAATAGAACCAGGAATAAGACCGAATTTCGCATTGAACCCGTAATCTGATCGATAAATCCGTAAATGATCATTCCAACCACGATCCCAATTTTTTCGGCCACATCGTAAAAGCTGAAAAATGAGGTTGTGTCCTCTGTTTGGGGTAAGAATTTGGAGTAGGTGGAGCGTGATAAGGCCTGAATCCCTCCCATCACCAGGCCAACAGCACCGGCCGTACTGTAAAACTGAAATGGTGTTTCAATGAAGAAAGCGACCACACAAATTGCCAACCAAATTATATTTATCACAATTAACGTAGGAATATTGCCATACTTGAAAGATGCTCTGGAAGTAAGATAAGCGCCAAGAACCGCCACCAGTTGAATAATTAAAATACTCAGTATAAGTCCAATGGTTTTTTCACTACAGGATATGTCCTCACATCCTTCACACCAGCAAATCTCCTTTTCTCCGAAATAGGTTGCCACCAGCATGACCGTTTGTACGGCCATACTATAAACAAAAAATGCCCCTAGATACCTTTTTAAACGGATGTTTTCCGACAGGGAATTATATACTCCTCTCAGTTCCTTGAATCCGTTGAATATCACTCTGCGTGTCACCTTATGACCTGAGGACACCCCCTTTGGCAGGTGAAAGAAGGTATACTGACTAAAGGACATCCACCATATACCTACCGTAATAAATGATATACGCATAGCCTTCATACTTGCTTCATCTCCTTCGCCCAAACCAAACCATTGGGGATTAAGCACCATAATGAGATTGAAAATCAGCAATATCACACTTCCTATATAGCCCATAGAAAAGCCTTTGGCACTAATACTATCCTGCTGTTCTTTAAAAGCAATGTCCGGTAAATACGAATTATAGAAAACAAGGCTCGCCCAGAAACCTATCAAGCCGAAATAATAAAAGGTGAGGCTAAGATAGATGTGATCGAGATCGAAGAAATAAAGTGCAATACAGGAAACACTGCCCAGGTAACAAAAAAACTGCATGAATACCTTTTTGTTTCCAACATAATCGGCAATTCCTGAAAGTATTGGTGATAAAACAGATACGGTGAGAAAGGCTGCCGCAGTAGTATAGCTTATTAATGGAGTGCTCCGTATTTCACCACCAAAAACAGTTACTGTTTCTACTCCAGCCGAACTGAACAACGCCTGGTAGAATATTGGAAAAACTGCAGAAGCTATTACGAGACTGTAAACCGAATTCGCCCAGTCGTAAAACGCCCAGGCATTTAAAAGTTTCTTGCTCCCTTTGTTTAGGTTGGCCATAAAAAAAGCTGCCATGATTTGGCAGCTTCTAAATTAGTAAAATATTTGGAAGGAGTTATCTCCTTTTGAAAGAAGTAACTCCGAACTTTCTGGCCTCAGCCTTAGCCTCGGTAGCCCAACTGGTAATGTTATTTATTCGGGTCTGACTGGAAGGGTGCGTACTTAAAAATTCAGGAGGTGCCTGACCACCATTCGCCTTCATCCGCTTCCATAACTCGGCGGCTTCCAGAGGTTCGTAACCTGCCATTGCCATTAGAGTCAGGCCAATTCTATCCGCTTCACTTTCGTGATTCCTGCTAAAAGGTAGCATCACCCCTACTGTTGAACCGATACCATAGTATTTATTAAAATCTTCCTGCGCCTTCGGATCCTTAGACAAAGCGACATTTCCGGCAACAGCCACTAGTCCCTGATACTGGGCCGCACTCATGCGTTGCTGTCCATGATTCGCCAGGGCATGCGCCACTTCATGTCCCATAACCGCAGCAATTCCTGCATCATTTTGAGCGATGGGAAGTATCCCGGTATAGAAAACAATCTTTCCGCCAGGCATACACCAAGCGTTGACGGCCGGATCATTCACTAGATTATATTCCCACTGATAATCTTTTAAGTAACCGGCATAGCCATTGGCATTTAACCATCGTTCAGAAGCGATGGCGATCTCCTGGCCTATTTTCTTAATTTTATTTGCTTCAGCGGTACCGGTAACTACATTATTTTCTGCGAGGAACTGATCGTATTGCTGAAAAGCCATTGGAAATATCTGAGAATTTGGAACAAGCGCCATTGTCTTCTTCCCTGTAAACGGGTTAGTAGCACAGGCCACTATGAATACAAGGATTCCAAGAAGGGATAATGTCTTTTTAAATTTCATGCTAATCGAATTTATAATTTTCAATAAAGTTAATGATAAAAGTTTTATGATTTTTTTGTTGAGGTGCAAAAGATATACCATTATTTTTGATAACTGAAACAGATGGAACGACTTTTGATACAACTAGTCGAAAACACGTATAATTATGAAAAACCTACTCTTATTTTTAGCTTTATCCGCGACCGTATTTCTAACATCTTGTGAAGGTGATCCGGGGCCTCCGGGAGAACCTGGAATTAACATCCTGGGCCAGGTATTTGAAGTTACTGTGAATTTCACGCCTGGAAATGGCTTTAGTCAAGTGGTTGATTTCCCATCCAATGTTGAAGTCTTTGAAAGTGATGCCGTCTTAGTGTATCTTTTAGAAGATGTAATCCCCGGAGCCGGAGGGACAATCGATGTTTGGAGTCAGCTGCCACAAACCTTTTTCATAGGAGACAATACACTGGTTTACAGCTTTGACCATACATTCCTTGATGTGAGATTATTCCTCGACGGAAATTTCGATTTAAATACCCTAGGGCCAACATTCACGGATAACCAAACGTTCCGTATTGCAATAGTTCCGTCGGAATTTGCAGATGCTAATATGTCTATGGCCGAATTATTACAAACCATAAACCTGGAAGGAACAGATATTCAAACCATAGGAAATTAATATGAAACAAATTGTATTGATCGCTTTGTGTGCGATGTTTATGAGCTGCAACACCAAAGCTCAGAAAAGAGAAAAAGAAGAAACTATCTTCCCTGTCACAAAAACAGAGGCAGAATGGAAGTCCGAACTCACTGAAATGGAATACTATGTGCTTCGCGAGGCAGGAACGGAACGGGCATTTACCAGTGAATTAAATAAAAACTATGAACCTGGAACCTATGTTTGCGCCGCCTGTCAGACTCCATTATTTAAAAGTGAACATAAATTTGATAGTGGAACGGGATGGCCTAGTTTCGATCGTGAAATAAAAGGTAATGTGATGTACGATACCGATTATAAATTAGGGTACGGCCGCACAGAAGAATTATGTGCTAGCTGTGGTGGCCATCTGGGCCATATATTCAATGACGGACCGAAAGACACTACAGGAAAAAGGCATTGTATCAATGGAGTTGCGTTGGATTTTATACCGAAGAACTAATGACACAGAAACAATACGCCATTCAGAAGACCGAAGAACAGTGGCTGGAAGAGTTAGGCCCTGAACGGTACCGGATTTTACGACTGAAAGGAACAGAACGACCTTTCACTGGGGAGTACAATCTTAATTTCGATAAAGGTGCTTACGCCTGTGGGGCCTGTAAAACACAACTTTTTGATAGCAGTAGCAAGTTCGACAGTGGTTGCGGTTGGCCATCTTTTGATGATGCTATTGAAGGAACCGTGGAATATATCAGGGACACATCTCATGGCATGGTTAGAACAGAGATCCTTTGCTCTAATTGCGGTAGTCACCTTGGGCATGTATTTAATGACGGCCCTACGGAAACCGGACAACGGTATTGCGTTAATTCACTATCGGTGGATTTTCAGAATAAAGAAGATTAAACCCTTTTCCTGTGAATAAGTCATAGTATAGAACTGAAATTCAATATTATGAAACGATATTTACTTATTTTAGGTTTAGGAGCATTTCTACTAACAAGCTGCGCAACAAGAGTTGTAACCACTACTCCCGCAGCATCATCGAAGGTCGTGGTTATTAAAAAAGCGCCTCGAAACCATAAGGTTGTGGTAGTGAACGGAAAACGCTATTATCGTTGGAACGGAAACCATTACCGCAAAACCAGAAACGGTTATGTACTTGTAAAACTTCGATAAGTTTAAAAAACATTTCTACTCTTCTTCGTTACGCTTACATTTCGTAAATTCGTCTCCTCAATTTAACGATACTAATTCTAGGAAATGAGTAAATACGATATTATAGTTTTAGGGAGTGGCCCGGGCGGCTACGTAACTGCCATTAGAGCATCTCAATTAGGTCTCAAAACGGCTATTATTGAAAAAGAAAATTTGGGGGGTGTATGCTTGAATTGGGGATGTATTCCTACAAAAGCGTTGCTGAAAAGTGCCCAGGTGTTTGAATATCTGAAACATGCCGAAGATTACGGTCTTACGGTGAAAGATGCCGATAAGGATTTTGGCAAAGTAGTGGCGCGAAGCCGTGGTGTTGCCGATGGCATGAGCAAAGGTGTTCAGTTCCTGATGAAAAAGAATAAGATAGATGTAATTGAAGGCTTCGGAAAATTAAAACCCGGAAAGAAAGTAGATGTAGATGGAAAAGAATATACTGCCGACCACATTATTATAGCAACAGGAGCCCGTTCCAGGGAACTACCTGGATTGCCACAGGATGGTAAAAAGGTAATAGGATATCGTGAAGCCATGACGCTGAAAGAACAGCCTAAAAGTATGATTGTGGTTGGAAGTGGCGCTATAGGTGTGGAATTCTCGAACTTCTATAATACTATGGGGACAGAAGTTACGATAGTAGAATTCCTGCCGAACCTGGTGCCGCTGGAGGATGAAGAAGTATCGAAACAGTTTGAGCGAATTTTCAAAAAATCTGGCATTAAGGTTATGACCAATTCTTCGGTGGAGAGTGTGGACACCTCGGGTAAGAAAGTAAAAGCAACTGTAAAAACAAAAAAAGGAGAAGAAGTCCTTGAAGCTGATGTTGTTTTATCTGCGGTTGGGATCGCCTCCAATATTGAGAATATAGGCCTGGAAGATGTGGGTATCGTTACCGACAAAGGCAAAATCATGGTGAACGACTGGTACCAAACCAACATCCCTGGTTATTACGCCATTGGTGATGTGGTCCCTGGTCCTGCGCTGGCTCATGTTGCCTCAGCAGAGGGTATAACCTGTGTTGAGAAAATTGCCGGTATTCATGTAGAAGCCATAGACTACGGAAACATCCCAGGGTGTACATACACCAGCCCTGAGATCGCGAGTGTGGGTATGACAGAAGCCCAGGCTAAGGACGCAGGATATGATCTGAAAGTCGGGAAATTCCCATTCTCTGCAAGCGGTAAAGCGAGTGCTGCCGGAACAAAAGATGGTTTTGTGAAAGTGATCTTCGATGCAAAGTACGGTGAGTGGTTAGGTTGCCACATGATAGGTGCCGGTGTAACCGATATGATAGCTGAAGCCGTTGTAGCCCGTAAACTTGAAACCACAGGGCACGAAGTATTAAAGGCTATACATCCTCACCCTACAATGAGTGAAGCTGTAATGGAAGCTGTTGCCGATGCATACGATGAAGTAATTCATCTCTAGACACAGCGAAATATAAAGTGTAAAAGCGTCCTAAAGGGCGCTTTTTATTTTTAGGAATTCAATTGATGAAAGATTGCAATGCCAGCTCATAGCTCTGCAAACCAAAGCCCATGATAAGGCCTTGTGCCACAGGAGTAATGTAGGAATCGTGCCGAAACTCCTCTCTCGAGGCAGTATTTGATATATGAACTTCGATCACCGGAGAGTTTACCGCGCTAACAGCATCCCTAATCCCAACGGAAGTATGTGTATACGCCGCTGCATTCAGGATTATTCCGTCATAACTAAAACCCACCTCCTGGATCTTATCGATAAGCTCTCCTTCTATATTGCTTTGGAAGTAATCGATTTCAAACCAATCGTATTTATCCTTAAGAATTTCGAAGAAATCCTCGAAGGAATGATCCCCGTAGATATCAGTTTCCCGCTTTCCGAGAAGATTGAGATTAGGTCCGTTTATAATGATGATCTTCATTATTCAAAGATATAGAAATAAAAAATTCGGAGGGGTGTGCTCCGAATTTCAATATTAATTGGTAGTATTTTTAAAAATCGAACTGTAATCCTAACCTGGCATGAAAATACCCCGCCGGATCAATGATCACATATTTAACTTCAGTAAATACATTTACATTATCAATGATGTTGTATTTATAGCCCGCTCCTGCGTTAAAACCAAACTCACCATTGGATGTTTCAAACTCCGTTGTTGTAACAGCTCCAAGGCCTAGCCCGCCTTGTTTCAGGGTGATATTTAGGTATTCTCCCCCAGCTAAAATATAGGCCTCATCATAAACTTTGTAGCGTCCATTGAGGTCAATAATGAACCATTTAGCTCTTGTTGAACCTGCATCGGCCACAGAATATGTAGCGTCGGTAGATACACCCCATTTCTCATCTATTTCATATATAAGGTCGGCGGTTGCGCCAAACCCTTCGATCTCACTTAAATAACCACCCGAGATGGCAGCTCCGAATCCCTGGGCAGTCATGGTGTAAGAACAGATTAGAATTGTAAGTAGGAGAAGTAATTTTTTCATATTTCTTTATTTTTATTGAGGTTTAAAATTACATATTTTATCTGCAAAAAAAAGCAGAATCTTCCGATCCTGCTTTTCTACTCTATTATTGGTGGTTAATTAAAAGAACCAACCAGCTGAAATACTAATAACACCGTTCTTAAGATCTACGTCATCTTCATCGTCTCCCGCTACATTCGACAATCCTATGGTATACCGTGCTTGCACGAAGAGTCCCAAAGCTGATCGATACTGAGCACCAATAGCTGCGCCGAAATCTGTACTTTCAGCATCAAGGGTTTCGGTTTCGCCTTCGGCTTCGAATTCGTCGGTAACATTTATACCTATCTGTGGACCTCCTTGAAGACTAAATCCTTCAGCAACTGTGAAATCTGCCATAACAGGAATATTGATATAATCTAATTTACCGGTACCTTCAACACCCATTTCCTCGAGGGTGAAACCCTGTGTTGAATACACAATTTCTGGCTGAACTGCGAATAACTCGGAAATACTGATGTTCGCAACTGCCCCGATGTGGAAGCCGGTTCTTCCTTCAAGTTCAAGCATATCAGCATCATCGCCTGTTAATGAGGCAAAATTGACACCCGCTTTAGCACCAAAGCTCACTCCCTGAGCCTGTGCTGTTGTAAACGATAGTACTGCAATTGCAGCAAGCATAAGAATTTTTTTCATCATTTGTGTTGTTATATTAAGTGGCAAATCTACAAATTTATATTTATTCAAAAATGATTTAGGTCATAACTTGATTAGAGTGATACATTTTCATGATGATAAATATTAACAAAGCTATAAATTATTGATATTGAAGTCTATACGCCACATGCCCTATTTGTAAACACACTTATTAACACTCTGGCTATCAATAAAAAAGGCAACTCTTCGAGTTGCCTTTATATTTCAATCTATATAGATCTTATAAGAACGAGTACCCAACTGCAAGCGTAACTACACTGTTTTTCCCGGAAGTACTATATCTGCTGTCATCAGGAACATCAGAAAGACCAATATTATAACGGCCACTCACTCGTAATCCCATGGGCAGGTCGTAACCAAGCCCGATTACAGCAGAAATATCAAAATCACTGGTTCCAAGGTCATCAATGATTTCTCCAAGTATAGTAGCGTTCACATCATCGTTCACCACGATCCCGAACTGGGGCCCTCCCTGAATATTGAATCGTTCCGATACATAATATTTCAGCAATACCGGAAGATTGACATAATCCAAATTGAAATCTCCAAATTCGAATTCGGCACCCTGCTGGGAATACAATAGATCTGCCTGGATTCCGATATTGTCATTTAATTTTCCTCCAACAAAAAAACCGGCTACGAATCCTGTCCGGTTCGATAATCCGCTGGCATCGGTGATGTTAGCAAAGTTTACCCCTGCCTTAACACCAAAATCTATACCCTGTGCCTGGGCGGTGAAGGAAAAAAGTCCGATCGCTATAACCAATAAAATGTATTTTTTCATGTGAGTATTTTTTAATTAGTTGTTTTAACTAACGCAAAAATAAGTACAATATTCTTAAAACTAATAGTAAATTTAAGACGTTATCCTAAAGACAATGAATTGGCAAAATCTGCGTACCGATTATCTTAATTACCTGCGGTTAGAACGTGGTCTGTCCGAGAATTCAATTTCTAATTATACCTTGGATATACGAAAATTGGAAGAATGGGTAACGAGCAACAATATCACGGAATCTCCGGTATCTATCCGGGAAGAAACCATGCAAAAGTTTGTGTATGATATTGCCATAGAAATGAACGCTCGATCCCAAAGTAGGATAATCTCTGGATTACGTGGGTTTTTTAATTATCTGGTTTTCGAAGATTATCGCAAGGATAATCCTATGGATCTGATAGAAAGCCCGAAAATAGGGAGAAAATTACCGGACACACTTTCATTAACGGAAATAGACGCCCTTATTTCAACAATAGACCTAAGTAAACCCCAGGGAGAGCGCAATCGGAGTATCATTGAAACTTTGTATGGATGTGGCCTAAGAGTTTCCGAATTAACACATCTCAAACTATCCGATCTTTATTTCGACGAAGGTTTTATAAAAGTTACCGGAAAAGGAGATAAACAGCGCCTCGTCCCAATAGGGTTACAGACCATTCGATATATCGAAATCTACAGAAAAGAAGTGAGAGTGCATCAAAACATTCAGCCCGAAGCGGCAGATACCTTATTTCTAAATCGAAGAGGAAAAGCTTTAACACGCGCCATGATCTTCACCATCGTGAAACGGCTCGCAGAGAAAGCCGGAATTCGAAAGAATATAAGTCCGCACACTTTTCGCCATTCTTTTGCAACTCACTTGCTGGAGAACGGGGCAGATCTCAGGGCCATTCAACAAATGCTGGGACATGAGAGCATTACAACCACCGAAGTCTATACTCACATAGATAAACGCCATCTTAAAGAAGTAATCAACCGATACCACCCCCGCAAAAGTGATTAGGGGTCAAGGAAAAGATAAATCGGTAAGTATGCTTCCTCTTGTTGATGTGATTTTGTAATTTCATATCAAATCTAATCAAGTTATCATGAAAATTCTCAAATACGCAAATGGCGACCCTATGCAGGCCATAGGACTCGGTACATGGAAAGCTACCGGTGACACTGTTAAATATGCCGTAAAAGAAGCTGTGAATGCCGGAATGCTGCATTTCGATACCGCCGCCGTGTACCAGAATGAAACCGAGATTGGTGAAGCTCTTTCAGAACTGTTTTCAGAAGGCGTAATCACAAGGGATGAAATATTTATAACTTCTAAACTATGGAATAATGCACATCTCCCTGAGGATGTGCTACCTGCCTTAAAAGAAAGCTTACATAAACTTCAACTGGATTACCTTGACCTTTACCTCATTCACTGGCCCGTGGCCTTCAAAAGAGATGTGTTTTTCCCGGCGAACGCATCCGATTATATTCCGCTGGAAGACTGTCCCATTAGTGAAACCTGGAGACAGATGGAGGTTGCCAAAGATGTGGGGCTGGCAAAGCATATAGGAGTGTCGAATTTCAGTGTGAAAAAACTGAAGGAACTTAAAATGACTGCTATCCAACAGCCGGAGATGAATCAGGTTGAACTTCATCCTTTATTACAGCAAAATGATTTGTGGGAGTATTGTAATTCGGAAGGCATTTTGCTTACTGCCTATTCGCCCCTGGGCTCGGGAGACCGTGACAGTAGTATGAAAGGTGAGGATGAACCAAACCTTATGGATATTGATGAAGTCCTTGATATTGCACGAAAACACAATATAACGGCAGCTCAAGTCCTTATTTCCTGGCATCTTCATCGAGGTTCGGCAGTTATCCCAAAATCGACTTCAGCATCACACATCGCCTCTAATTATGCTGCTGGCGATATTAAGCTGGATACGGAAGACATGAAAATAATAGCCGGCCTTGACAGGAATTATCGATATATTACAGGTAAATTCTTTGAAGCTCCGGAAGTAGGATATGTAAACATTTACGATGAATAGAAAAGGCCTCCGGAAGGAGGCCTTTTATTATTTTGCAATATTTACGGCGCGTGTTTCTCGTATAACCGTGACCTTTACCTGGCCCGGATAGGTCATGTCTGTCTGGATCTTCTGAGATATTTCAAAAGATAATTGTGCCGCCTTCTCGTCACTCACTTTTTCACTTTCCACCATCACCCTCAATTCGCGCCCAGCCTGGATAGCAAATGCTTTGTTCACTCCATTAAACCCGAAAGCGATAGCTTCAAGGTCCTTTAATCGTTGAATGTAAGAATCGAGCACTTGTCTTCTTGCACCGGGTCGTGCTCCGCTTATCGCGTCACAAACCTGAACGATGGGCGATAATAAGTTTGTCATTTCAATTTCATCGTGGTGTGCTCCTATAGCATTACATACGTCTGGCTTTTCTCCGTATTTTTCGGCCCATTGCATTCCCAGAATCGCATGCGGCACTTCGGTTTCCGCTTCAGGAACTTTTCCTATATCGTGCAATAAACCAGCTCGTTTGGCGAGTTTAGGATTCAAACCTAATTCCGATGCCATCACTCCACAAAGTTTTGCGACTTCCCTTGAGTGATGCAAAAGATTCTGACCGTAGGAAGAACGGTATTTCATGCGCCCAACAGATTTAATCAATTCGGGATGCAGGCCGTGAATACCAAGATCGATCACCGTACGCTTTCCAACTTCAATGATTTCTTCCTCTATCTGTTTGGTGGTTTTTCGAACTATTTCTTCAATACGTGCGGGGTGAATTCGTCCGTCTGTTACCAGTTTATGCAGTGATAACCTGGCAACCTCTCTTCGCACAGAATCGAAACAGGAAAGTATAATGGCTTCTGGGGTATCATCTACTATAATTTCTACACCAGTCGCAGATTCTATAGCACGGATATTTCTACCTTCCCGTCCAATGATCCTTCCTTTTACATCGTCACTTTCAAGGTTGAATACGGAAACGCAGTTTTCTATGGCTTCCTCCGTACCGATTCGCTGAATAGAATTAATGATTATTTTTTTTGCCTCCTGCTGTGCAGTGAGTTTGGCCTCTTCGAGAGATGACTGGATATAGGCCATCGCATCAGTCTTGGCTTCTTCTCTAAGGCTTTCTATGAGTTGTGCCTTGGCGTCGTCTGCAGATAAACTGGATATCACCTCCAGTTGTTCGATCTGGTTGCGATGCACTTTCTCAACTTCACTCTGTTTTTTATGCAGATAATTAAGCCGTTCTTCGTATTCTTTACGTTTATTGTCTACTTCAGTATTTAACCTTTTGGTTTTTGCCAATTCGCTCGAAACCTGGGACTCTTTATCCCGAATACGCTTTTCTACTTCGCCAATTTTCTTATCACGGTTTAGAATTACTTTTTCATGTTCGGCTTTAAGTTCTAAGAACTTTTCTTTCGCCTGCAGTATTTTATCTTTTTTAAGCGCTTCCGATTCAACTTTTGCCTCTTTGACTATGGAGGCAGCAGTCTTCTTTGCTTGTTTGATTAGCCGAGAGGCATTATTGCGTTCAAAGAACTTTGCTATTATAAATCCCACTGCCAATCCTATTACAGCCGCAATGATGTACGCTACTATATTGTCCATTGTTATCCTTATTTTATTTCTGAATTCACAGAATAGTTAACACTGAAATGAGATGTGAATGGAATCATACAAAGTCAACACTTCAGTTTATGCAATAAAAAAGCCTACACTAATAATGTGATTTTGAATAAACTCCTTAAAAACAAGTTTAGGGCTAACAAGCTGGTCAAGTATCCGCTCAAAGACGGCTCGCTTTTACAACTTCAACTCACCCTT
>JABDNT010000025.1 GCA_013043685.1 Flavobacteriaceae bacterium
TCGATGGTACCGATCCACTTGATCCATGTGATCTGGTGGTGGCCAATCAAGATACGACACCAACCGCTACCTGGAATGATCTGGATTGCGATGGTGATGGTGTGACCAACGGTGATGAGATCATCGATGGAACTGATCCAACCGATCCTTGTGATTTCCAATTATCCAGTCAGAGTGTACCGGCCTCAGCGGCTTGGGAAGCCCTTGATTGTGATGGTGATGGTGTGACCAACGGACAGGAAATAATTGACGGTACGGACCCACTTGATCCTTGTGATCTTATAGCGGCCAACCAGGATACTACGCCAACGGCAGCCTGGGAAGCCCTTGATTGTGATGGTGACGGTGTGACCAACGGACAAGAAATAATAGATGGTACAGATCCTGTTGATCCTTGTGACTTTGTATTAGCAAGTCAGGACACTACGCCTACTGCAGCCTGGGAAGCCCTTGATTGTGATGGTGATGGTGTAACTAACGGACAGGAGATAATAGATGGTACAGACCCACTGGATCCTTGTGATCTTATAGCGGCCAACCAGGATACTACACCGACTGCAGCCTGGAATGACCTGGATTGTGACGGTGATGGTGTGACCAACGGTGATGAGATCATCGATGGAACCGATCCAACTGATCCTTGTGACTTCATGTTGTCAAGTCAATCAGTTCCAACTACACAAGCGTGGGAAGATCTGGATTGTGATGGCGATGGTGTGTCCAACGGACAAGAAATAATTGACGGTACGGACCCACTTGATCCTTGTGATCTTATAGCGGCCAACCAGGATACTACCCCAACGGCAGCCTGGGAAGCCCTTGATTGTGATGGTGACGGTGTGACCAACGGACAAGAAATAATAGATGGTACAGATCCTGTTGATCCTTGTGACTTTGTATTAGCAAGTCAGGATACTACACCAACAGCAGCCTGGGAAGCCCTGGATTGTGATGGTGATGGTGTGACCAACGGACAAGAGATCATTGATGGTACAGATCCACTTGATGAGTGTGACCTGGTAGTTGCCAATCAAACACTACCTCCAAGCCAGCAATGGATTGATGGAGATTGTGATGGTGACGGAGTTACCAATGGAGATGAAGTGATAGATGGAACCGATCCAACCGATCCTTGTGATTTCCAGTTGTCTAGTCAAACAGTTCCAACTACTCAAGAGTGGGAAGATCTGGATTGTGATGGCGATGGTGTGACCAACGGACAAGAGATCATTGACGGTACGGACCCACTTGATTTCTGTGACCTGGTAGTAGCAAATCAAACAGTACCCCCAACTCAGGCGTGGGAAGATGCAGATTGTGATGGTGATGGTGTTACTAATGGTCAGGAAGTGATTGACGGTACAGACCCAGTAGATCCTTGTGACTTTGTATTGGCCAGTCAGACATTACCTCCGACACAGGAATGGTTAGATCTTGACTGTGACGGTGATGGTGTGACCAACGGCGATGAATTAAACGATGGTACAGATCCGCTAGATCCATGTGATCTTAACTTCATGAGTCAGACAGTACCACCGAGCCAGGAATGGAACGACGGTGACTGTGACGGTGATGGTGTTACTAACGGAAATGAAATAATAGACGGAACTGATCCGGTTGATCCTTGTGACTTCATGCTTGAAAATGCAACCTTACCTCAGACAATGGAATGGGAAGCGTTGGATTGTGATGGTGACGGTGTGACCAACGGACAGGAACTTATAGATGGAACCGATCCATTAGACGAATGTGATCTTGTGTATACTAATCAAACAGTTCCGCCAAGCCAGGAATGGCTGGATGGTGATTGTGACGGTGATGGTGTAACCAATGGTCAGGAAGTTGTTGATGGAACAGATCCGGTTGATCCTTGTGAATTCATACTTGCAAACCAAACCTTACCTCCAAGTCAGGAATGGTTAGATGCCGATTGTGATGGTGATGGTGTGACGAACGGTGATGAATTAAACGACGGAACTGATCCGCTTGATCCTTGTGATCTTGATTGGATGAGCCAGACAGTCCCACCGAGCCAGGAATGGTTGGATGGTGATTGTGATGGCGATGGTGTGACGAACGGTCAGGAAGTGATCGATGGAACCGATCCAACAGATCCTTGTGATTACGATCCATTAAGTCAGGATCTGTCTACGACAAGTGAGGAGTGGGATGCCCTGGATTGTGATGGTGACGGTGTAACAAACCGTGATGAGATCAACGATGGAACCGATCCATTAGACCTTTGTGACTTTGTTCTATCAAGTCAAACACTTGAACCTAGTCAGGAATGGCTTGATGCCGATTGTGATGATGACGGACTTACCAATGGTGAGGAAGTTGAAATAGGTACAGATCCCCTAAACCCGGATACTGATGGTGACGGTGTGTTAGACGGCCAGGAAGTTGAAGACGGAACCGATCCTCTTGATCTATGTGACTTCATATACGAAAGTCAGACCTTCCCTCCAAGTCAGGAGTGGCTTGAAACCGATTGTGATGGTGATGGCGTATTGAACGGCCAGGAAGTTGATGACGGAACCGATCCAACCGATCCATGTGATTTCTTAGTAGAAAGCCAGGATCTTACGATCGTAACTGATGAGTGGCTTGAGCTTGATTGTGATGATGACGGAATTAAGAATGGAGATGAGCTTGGCGACGACAACGATAATGGTATTGTCGACTATCTCGAACCTAATAATGGTGATCCGAATTCAGAGGATAACCTTGATGTGTTCGATATCATGACACCAAATGGTGACGGTCTTAACGATGTATTTGTAATAAGAGGTATCCACAGATATCCGAATAATACACTTGAGATATTTAATCGCTGGGGTGTTAAGGTATACGGAGTAGAGGGTTACGGACAGGATGATAAGTTCTTCCGTGGAATTTCTGAAGGACGTGTCACCATAGACCAGGGAGAACGTCTTCCGGTAGGAACTTACTATTATGTACTTACCTACGTGAACGACGAAGGACAGACCAAACAATTGGCAGGACCACTATACATAAATAGAAGATAAAATCACACATAAATGCCTGCTGAGCCAATGCTCGGCAGGCCTAATATTAAACCTATGAAAAAATTTTACGTAACAGTTATAGCTCTACTTTGCTTAGGTTTTTACTCTGAAAGTGCCCACGGGCAGCAGGATGCTCAGTATACGCAGTATATGTATAATCCTTTGAGTGTAAATCCCGCGTACGCTGGCTCTCGTGATGTGCTCAGTATCGTTGGACTGTACAGAAGTCAATGGGTGGGATTGGACGGTGCTCCGACTACTCTAAACTTTTCAGTACACTCACCAATTGGAAAGAAAGTAGGAATTGGGGTAAATGTAACTCGGGATGAGATCTTTATTTCAGATGAAACCTATATTGATGTTGACTTTACCTACACCCTGAACACTTCTGATAAAGGAAGACTGGCCCTAGGATTGAAGGGTGGGGCACATCTTCTTAATATCGATAGTAGTAAATTAAATACGGGACCATTTAATAACGGTGACACGGAAACTCAGATCAATATTGATAATAAATTCTCGCCGCAAATTGGAGCCGGAGCGTATTATTATACTGAAAAATTTTACCTGGGGGCTAGTGTGCCAAATATTCTGGAAACGGAACACTTCGACGAGTCTTCAAACACAAATAATTCCAGTGCGACAGCAGAAGAGCGAGTGAATTTCTATATGCTTACAGGATATGTATTCGATGTTTCGGACGGTTTGAAATTCAAGCCAGCCTTACTCACCAAAATTGTTCAGGGGTCGCCATTGCAAGTGGATATGTCTGCTAATTTCCTCATCCAGGACAAGTTAACTCTTGGAGCGGCCTACAGATGGAGTGCTGCACTAAGTGCCTTGGTAGGATTCCAGGTTACAGACCAGGTGATGATAGGTTTTGCATACGACAGGGAAACAACAGAATTACAACAATATAACGATGGTTCTTATGAGATCTTCTTGCGCTTCGAATTATTCAAACGAGAAGAAGGCATGAAAAATCCACGATTCTTTTAAAAATTATGACTATGACTTTAAGATCAAAATATTTTTTACTGATAGTTGCTGGACTTTTGCTAACGGCCAATGTTACAATCGCCCAGGACGGGGACACATCAGCTAACACAAAAGAAGCTAAAGGTGACGCACATTTTAATGATTTCGCCTTCATGGATGCCCGCGATGCTTATATCAAAGCAGTGGAAAGCGGTTATCGCTCTGTAAACGTACTCTCCAGATTAGGAGATTCATATTATTTCAATGGGGAATATGCAGATGCAGCTAAATGGTACGGAGCTTTATTCGCCTATTCTGAGGATATAGATTCGGAATATATCTATCGATATGCACAGTCACTAAAAACTATTGGAAAATATGCCACTGCCGATAGAATCATGGATAAATTGAATGAAGTAGCCTCTACGGATGACAGAGGTGAATTATTTTCAGAAGAAAGAAATTATCTGAAACTTATCGAATTACAGTCAGGGCGTTTTAATGTATTTAATGTTCCTTTCAATTCGGAGCTTTCCGATTTTGCTCCTAGTTTAAATGGCGGCGAGATCATTTTCACATCGAACAGAAAGACGAGAACTGCGTCACAAAGACTGCACGACTGGAATGACCAGCCATTTTCAGAACTTTATAGTATTACAGTAAGTGGAGATGGTGTTCCCAATAGATATCGCAGTAAGGTGAATTCGAGATATCACGAGTCTTCAGCAGTTTTCTCCAAGGACGGGCAAACCATGTATTTCACACGAAATAATTATACGAACCGAAAACGTGGTAAAGACGGAGCAGGAAAGACCCTTTTAAAATTATATCGTTCGAAAAGAACGGCAAAAGGATGGGGAGAAGCAGAAGAACTGCCATTTAACAGTGATGACTTCTCTAACGGTCATCCGGCATTGAGTGCCGATGGAAAACATCTGATATTCGCCAGTGACAGACCCGGAGGCGAAGGACAGTCTGATCTTTACAAGGTATCGATTGATGGCGACAGTTTCGGTGAGCCGGAGAGCCTGGGTGATGCTGTGAATACCGAAGGACGTGAGACATTTCCTTTTATAGACACTAACGGTGACCTGTATTTTGCTTCAGACGGACATGTAGGCCTTGGTGGGCTGGATGTATTTGTTGCCGAAATGAATTCGGAAGGTAATTACGAAAAGGGATTCAATATTGGAGACCCCATAAACAGCAAAGCAGATGACTTCTCCTTTGTTATAAACAGTACTACAGGCCTGGGATATTTTGCTTCGAACCGCGAAGGTGGTAAGGGAGAGGATGATATTTATTCCTTCGAACAAACTGCCCAGCTTATTAAGAATTGCCGCCAGTCCCTGAGTGGAGAAGTTCGTGATGAAGACACAGACGATCTTATTGCTAATGCTAAAGTTGTACTGCTTGATAGCGATAATAACGTACTTGAAGAGACAAAATCAGATATGAACGGAGCTTTCTCATTTGATGTAATAGAATGTTCAACAGGATATGCGATACGTGCTTCCAAGCCCGATTTCTCAACCTCAGAAAAATCATTCGTTACTACCGGGGAATACGAATCGGATGTGAAGAAGACCCTGTATCTTCTTTCTGAAGAAGACAACGAGCTAAGAGACGCAAAAATAGGTGAGGATCTGGGAGTGTTACTAAACCTGAACCCGATCTATTTCGATCTGAGTCAGTCTTATATACGTCCGGATGCACAAATTGAATTGCTAAAGGTTGTTGAAGCGATGCAGAAGTTTCCAAATCTGAAGATCGATGTTAGGTCTCACACCGACAGCCGATCCAGTGATGCTTTTAACATGAAATTATCTGATGCAAGAGCTAAATCCACGATCAATTACCTGGTAGGTGCCGGCGTGAGTCCAGACCGAGTTACCGGAAGAGGTTACGGAGAATCACAATTGTTAAATCGTTGTGCTAATGGAGTACAGTGTAGTGAGGCTGATCATCAGCTGAACAGAAGATCTGAATTTATTATTGTTCAGAAATAATTAAAAAGTTTAGTTTAAATAAAAAAAGCCCGGAAATTCCGGGCTTTTTTTTACACATAGAAATCTATTAGTTTTCCATAGTTTCTTTTACTTCTTCAATTACTTCATCAGCAGCATTGGTCATTGAATCGACAGTTTCTTCTGCCTCTTCCATAACTTCTTCTGCTTCTTCTTTAGCGTCTTCCACAACATTTTCTACTTCCTCAGACATCTCTTCAGCTTTTTTTTCTGTCTCTCTACAAGAGTATACAGCAAATACCATAGCTAGTGCTGCAAGGGATACAAATAATTTTTTCATAGTTCATTAAGATTAGTGATTAATAAGGCCTAAAAGTAATTATTTTTTTGATGAGAATACCTTATAAACTGTGCATTTCATCGAAACTTCATATCTGAGAACCAATTAATTAGCGTAAAATTAACGATTAGGAACTATTCCGTCTATATATTTGGAATTATTCCAATTTATCGTATATTCGGGATATGGAAAGAAATGTACCTGTAGAAGCTAAACGATTCAAGAAAGTAAGAGAAGAGCAACACCATACCCAACAATCTTTCGCCGAACTTCTTGGAATCGGATCCACGACTGCAGATATTGAACGGGGCAAGACCAAGATATCCGGAAAGGCGGTGATGGAATTGCTGCGTCAGTTCAGAATAAATCCTTTGTGGCTGTTTGGCAATAGTTTTAGTCAGTACGTAGATTTAAGTGGAGGCGATGTGAGTCCGAAAGTCGTTACAATAGACAGCAATGATAATGATACTATACTCCTTGTAAATCAGAAAGCAGCGGCAGGTTATCCGCATAATATTCAGGATGTGGAATGGTACGATTCCTTGCCGGCTTTTTCAATCCCGCTACCTGAATACAGAAATGCTACATACAGAGGTTTCCAGGTGGAAGGTGATAGTATGCTACCCAATATTCGTCCCAACGAATGGGTGCTTGGAAAAGCAGTGCCAAATATTACCGAAGCAAGCGATAGCAGAATATATATAGTTGTTCTGCACGATTCGGTATTGGTTAAGAAACTTCAGAAGATCCCAAATACACCCGATCGGGTTCGTCTCCTTTCTCTAAATCCGGAATACCTTCCCATCGATGTTGAGGTAAAAGATATCCAGGAACTATGGATGGTGAATAGTAAATTGACATTTGGTTTGGATGAACCGTCAGATAGCTCATTATTACGCCAGCTTCAGGCTTCAATGGAAGAATTAAAAGGCCAGATAAGACATTTAAATACCTAGTATGAGTTTTCCCAGGCTCTATAGTTTTCTAGAAAGACTTCAGAAGAATAATTCCAAGGAATGGATGGACAGGCATCGAAAGGAATACATCGAAGTGAGGGATTTCTTTATCGACTGGCTGGATAAAATGAATGATAAACTGGCGTCCATCGATGATGATTATTACAACACTCCCGGTAAAAAGGCTATTAACAGGATCAATAATAACCTGATGTTTCACCCTAATCGCCCGGTGTATAAGGATCATTTCGGGGCTGGCCTGGACCAGCTAAGTAAGCAGGGTGATTTCTATATTGAGCTGGGTATAAATGAGTCCTTCCTGGGAGGAGGGTACTGGCATCCGTCTTCCGATATTTTAAAACGCATCCGAAATGCTATCGATTACAATGGGGAAGAACTCAAAGCAATTCTTAACAAACCTTCATTCAAAAAACTGTTTGGCGAAATGGTAGATGATAATCCGCTTAAAACGGCGCCCAAAGGATTTTCTTCAGATCATGAGCATATTGATCTTCTCAGGCGACGTTCATTCGCTGTAGTTCATTATGTGAGTAGGGAACATGTGCTGGTACCGGATTTCGAGGATAAAGTTGTCAACATCTATAAAGAGATGCTTCCCTTCAGAAGATACCTAAATGAGGCCGTCACTGTGGAGTGATTCAATATGGTTCATGATAATCGATGTCGCTCCTGTATTACTATTTACAAAGTGTCCGGCTATCATACCGGTTTGAGTTCTGAAATTCTTATCGCTTACCAATTTATTCATGATATCACTAATTTCTTCCGAGGTGGAAGCCGAGAACAAAGCTGCCAGGGACTGAAGTCGAAGCGCCTCCGGAAATTTTTTAAAGTTCTTACCTATGACGATAGGAACTCCGAATGTGGCCGGTTCCAGTATATTATGGAGTCCGGAATTCCCCATAGCGCCTCCAACGTAGGCAATATCAGCATAACTATAGATCCTGGTAAGCAAGCCGATAGTATCGACAATAAATACGGACGCTTGCAACAGATTTTCAGAATCTCGCTCACTGAACAACAAGGATGATTTACTAATTTTTTTTCTGAAGGATTCAATCTTTCCCGGGTCAATTATATGAGGAGCAATAATGAATTTGACGTTGGAACCCGACTCGTTAATAAATGGAAGAAGTATGTTTTCATCTTCGGGCCATGTACTTCCGCATACTATACAAACGGAATCGCCTTTAAAAGTATCCAGGTAAGGAAGTGAATTGTCCTGTTCAATTTGCTGAGAAACTCGATCGAACCTGGTATCTCCGCTTATTTTTACATTTTCAATTCCTATGGATCTAAGTAAGGACTCAGAGGATTCATTCTGAACAAAAAAATAATCGATTGTACGAAGTGCCCTTCGCATAAAAACCCCATGTGGTTTAAAGAACGACTGTTTTTTCCTGAACAATCCCGAGACCAGGAGCGACGGTATATTCAGCTTTTCCAATTCGAACAAATAGTTAGGCCAGAACTCATATTTCACGAAAATTGCCAATGCAGGATGTACAATTTTCACGAATCGCTTCGCATTTTTGACCGTATCCAGGGGTAAATAGCAAACAACATCGGCAACCGGGCTGTCTTTTTTTATTTCATAACCAGAGGGTGAAAAGAAAGTAAGTACAATTTTATATTCGGGATAACGGCTTTTAATCCCTTCCATAATGGGCAGTCCCTGTTCGTATTCTCCCAGTGATGCACAGTGAAACCAGATAGTTTTGTCATCAGGCTTGATCGCATTGGAAATATTTTCCAGCACATGTACCCTACCTTTCATGAAAAGCTGCATCTTCTTACTGAAAAACCGGGAAATCCATAAGAAGCCAAAGCTGATATGAGTAAGAATGGAGTACAGTGTGCGCATACGCCGCTAATTTACCAAAATTCAGTTTGGATAAATTAGAAATGCAGGGATATAACTGATTTTGGAATTAAAGTTAGCCAAATTAGCCTTTAGTCAGGGATAAACAACGGAAACAATTTCGTAAGTTTGACAACAAAAATTTTCTTCTAGACAATGCGAAAAATTCAAATGGTAGACCTAAAAGGTCAATATGAAAAAATCAAGGATCGCGTGGATAGTTCATTACTTGAGGTAGTGGAATCGGCGGCTTTTGTGAATGGACCTGAAGTTCACAAGTTTCAGAAGGAACTAGAGGATTATTTAGGCGTGAAGCACGTAATTCCCTGTGCAAATGGAACGGATGCATTACAGATCGCAATGATGGGCTTAGAGCTTAAGCCGGGTGACGAGGTTATCACAGCCGATTTTACCTTTGCAGCCACTGTTGAAGTCATAGCTCTTTTAGGACTAACTCCGGTTCTGGTAGATGTAGATCCCGTAAATTTCAATATTGATGTAGAGGAGATCCGAAAAGCTATCACTCCGAGAACAAAAGCCATTGTTCCAGTACACTTATTCGGGTTGGCGGCGCCTATGGATGAGATCATGGCGCTGGCTGAGGAGCACGATTTGTTTGTGATCGAAGACAATGCCCAGGGAATTGGAGCTACCTATACATCCAAAGACGGGAAAAAGACCAAGGCCGGTGTTATAGGCCATGTAGCTTCCACTTCCTTCTTTCCTTCTAAGAATTTAGGCTGTTATGGGGATGGTGGAGCGATCTTTACAAACGACGATGAGCTGGCACACACCATTCGCGGTATTGTTAATCACGGGATGTACGTTCGATATCACCACGATGTGGTAGGCGTTAATTCCAGGCTTGATTCTATGCAAGCGACGGTGCTCAGGGCGAAATTGCCGCATCTGGACGAGTATAACATGAGCAGGCGTGAAGCCGCTCGCAAGTACACAGCTGCATTTGCCGGGGTGCATAATATTATAACACCAACCGGTGTTTGTGATGAAGGAGTTCCGGTTTGTGATACCTGTGATTGCCATGTGTTTCACCAATACACGCTTCGTGTGTTGAACTGTGACCGTGACGCATTGGTCCAACATCTGAATGAACAGGGAATACCCTGTGGTGTATATTATCCTATACCGCTGCACCTTCAGAAGGCATACAGAGACGAGCGTTATAAAGAAGAAGATTTTGATGTGACGAATCAGCTTGTGAAAGAAGTGATCTCACTTCCCATGCACACCGAACTTGATGATGATCAAATTGAGTTCATCACAACCGCCGTTATTAACTTTGTAACCAGCTAATGAAAAGAATTCTCGTTACCGGTGGCCTCGGATACATAGGCTCGCATACCGTTGTCGAGTTGCAGGCAGCTGGATACAAGGTGGTAATTATCGATAATCTTTCGAACTCTACCATGGATGTACTCGATGGTATAGCTGCTATATCCAGTGAACGACCGGATACTGAGATTCTTGACCTTCGAGATAAAGAAAAAGTCCATACTTTCTTCAATGATTATAATAATATTGAAGGTATCATTCATTTTGCTGCTAGCAAAGCAGTGGGTGAAAGTGTTGAGAATCCTTTACTGTATTATGAGAACAATGTGGGATCTTTGGTTTATCTTCTAAAGGAATGCCGCGACAGGGGAATCGAAAATTTCATTTTCAGTTCTTCCTGCACCGTATATGGGCAGCCTGATACTTTACCCATTACGGAAGATGCGCCGGTTAAGCCGGCCATATCACCCTATGGGAATACCAAACAAATTAGTGAAGAAATCATTCGGGATTTGAGTCATGCTTCTAATCTGAGAGCCATCTCCCTTCGATATTTCAATCCGATTGGAGCACATGGGTCGGCGGAAATTGGGGAATTGCCTAAAGGAGTTCCGCAAAACCTGGTGCCGTATATCACCCAGACAGCTGCTGGTATACGCGAAGAATTATCTGTTTTCGGGAATGATTATCCTACGCCCGATGGCAGCTGTATTCGCGACTATATTCACATTGTCGATCTGGCAAAGGCGCATGTAATCGCATTACAGCGATTAATTTCAAAGGAAAACACCGATGATTTTGAGATCTTCAATGTGGGCACCGGCAAAGGAAGTTCGGTACTGGAAGTGATCCATGCTTTCGAAGAAGTTACGGGAAACAAACTGAACTATAAAATTGTAGATCGACGTCCGGGAGATGTAATTTCTGTCTATGCCGATACTGGAAAGGCGAACAGAGTCTTAGGTTGGAAGGCAGAAAAGACCATGGAAGAGGCCTTGGCTTCAGCATGGGCATGGGAGAAAAAGGTTCGGGGGATACAATAAAAAACCACCATCCAGATACAGGGGTTAATTTCTAGCGTATTTAACTAATTAAAAATTTTATCAATTCCAATTCCCCGGACAGATCCAAAGGATTATGGTTTAAGTTGCCGGCCTATCTTAAAATGAACGATTCTAAAAAAGCGAAAGAAGTATTGACTAAGATCACAGAATCTTCGGCTAATTTCAATTACAATAAAGCTCAGGAACTTTTAGACGAACTATAGTTCGGCTTTTCCTGTCTCGACACTGCGATCGATCTTTCGCATCAATCCCTGGAGTACATTACCAGGGCCCACTTCAATAAAGGAAGTCCCCCCATCTTTTATCATCTGCTGGACAGTCTGCGTCCATTTCACCGGTGCGGTAAGTTGCAACATCAGGTTCTTTTTTATTTCCGAAGGGTCTGTAACCGCGCTGGCATTTACATTCTGATAGACGGGGCATGCAGGTGCAGCAAACCTCGTAGCTTCAATAGCCGCTGCGAGTTCTTCTCTGGCGGGTTCCATTAACGGACTATGGAAGGCACCTCCCACGGGAAGCAATAACGCCCTGCGGGCTCCGGCTTCCGTTAATGATTCACATGCTTTATTAACTGCTTCGATCTCACCACTAATCACTAATTGCCCGGGACAATTATAATTGGCTGCTACAACTATTCCTGAAGTTTCTTCACATATTCTCTCCACTACCTCATCTTCCAATCCCAGGACTGCTGCCATAGTAGACGGTTGCTGTTCACATGCTTTTTGCATAGCCTGGGCGCGCTTGGAGACTAAAGAAAGTCCGTCATCAAATGCGAGTGTTTTGTTGGCAACCAGGGCGGAGAGCTCTCCCAGCGAATGACCGGCTACCATATCGGGTTGAAAAGCATCACCCAATACTTCGGCCAGGATAGTGGAGTGCAGAAAAATGGCAGGTTGGGTCACTTTGGTTTCCTTGAGTTCTTCGGCAGAACCTTCGAACATGATCTTCGTGATCTCGAAACCTAATATTTCATTTGCCTGATTGAACAGGTCTTTTGCTTTTTCAGAATTTTCGTAAAGATCGAGTCCCATTCCGGTGAACTGGGCTCCTTGTCCGGGAAATAAATATGCTTTCATTTGCTGTTTTTGGTTGAGGCTACAAAAATAATCTTTTATTTATGAATATTTGGATATTGCCGATCTCACCTGCCCTAAGTACCCTGCTCCGAATAAATTGAGGTGGACCAACAGATAGTAGAGCTGCCAAAGGGATACGCGTTCTTCCCAGCCCGATTCCAAAGGAAGTTCTTCATTATAAACTAAAAATACTTCCGAAGGAAACCCACCAAAAAGCTGCATCATGGCCAGATCCATCTCGCGATGTGAGTACGAGACCGAAGGATCGATCAATACAGGCCGACCTTCTTTATCGACCATATAGTTTCCATTCCAAAGGTCCCCATGTATCAGGGCCGGGGGTTCATTCGGGATTATTTCTGAAACCCTTTTGAAAAACCGTGTGAGATCCTCTGTGAGATAACCATTTTGCCGTGCTAAGTTAACCTGTGGCCTTAGGCGTTCGTTAATGTAGAAATCAGAGGCTTTGATTGTAAAAGCGTTCGACTGGAACAAACTCCCGATATAATTGTTGTGTTTCCAACCATAAAGGTCAGATCTGTTTTTATGTAATCGGGCCAAATTCACTCCAAAATCAGTCCAGAACCCTGTACTTTTACTTCCAGGAAGGATATATTCGAGCAGGAGATACGAGGTGTTTTCCGTTTCTCCGTTGGCTATTACTTCTGGTATTCTGAACGTGTTCGTGCTGGAAAGTAGTTCAAGCCCGGCTTTTTCTGTTTCGAACATTTTCGGGAAACGCTCCGCATTGTTGAGCTTCACAACAAGATTGCCAGAAGAAGTTTGAAGCAGGTAGACTTCGTTAATATCACCTCCTGCAAGAGGAGTAATACCTTCTAGTACGAGGGAATGTAATTCGGCTATCGATCGAATGGTGGTCTCCACAGCGCACTAAGACTTCCTTACCCAGGTTTCGTAGGTAAAGGCATAATCATGCCTGTCGTCTATCGGGTGGTAATGTTCTTCAACTAATTCCCAGTCAGTTTCCGGTATATCGGGAAAGAATGTATCCGCATCGAAGGTTCCATGCACTCGTGTAAGTTCGATCTTTTTTGCGATAACCATACCCTGTGCATAGATCTCGCCACCACCAATAATAAATGGTTGAGGATCCGGTGCCGACTTCTCTATTGCCTCTTCAACAGAATGAACAACCGTAACTCCCTCAGCTTGGTAGTCGCCATTTCGGCTAATTACAATATGCGTGCGGTTAGGCAGTGGATTGGGAAAAGATTCGAAAGTTTTCCTACCCATTATAATATGATGTCCTGTGGTAAGTTGTTTGAACCTGCGGAAATCATCCGGCAAGTGCCAGACAAGCATGTTGTTCAATCCTAATTCGTTGTTTTCGCCTGCGGCGGCAATCATTGTTATCATTCTGTTTCCTGGGATGTTGAGTTTTGATCTTCGTTTTTTTTTACTTCTTCTTTTGGCAGAAGAAGATCACCGTCTACTTCTTTTTGAAGTTCGGCAATGCGTTTGGTTTGTTTTTCTTTCAGCCGTTCAAGTTGCTGGTCTTCCCATTCCTTACCCATAAACTTGTTCATCACAAAAACGTTGAAAAGGTGTATCAGGAAAAGGAACGCCCAAATCAGGATGGCCCAGACGAACCAATCTTTAATAAAGAATTCGTCCCCAATACCTAAAACCGGATTTATAATGATAAGAAGTACTGAGCCCGCGAGGAAAATGATGAAATGCCTCATCAGGCGTTTTTTCTGAATGACCCTTTTTCTGGCATATTCATACTGCAGTCGCTGCTCATGATCTAATCCTTCCGATTTTTTGTTTTTTGAAAACATGGTGACTACTTTTAGGCTATTGTAAAAATATTGAAAATTCACGGTTTTCGCAGCCCACTTCATGGAAGATTTTAGAAAAGAATTTCCCGTTATAAATGATTACACCTATCTCAACACAGCCTCCTGCGGTTTGTTATCGCGCTCCCTGGTTCAATGGAGACATGAACACGACATCAAATTAATGGAAGGCGGGAGTGTGTTCAGGGATACTCATAAGCAACATATAATAGAGATAAGATCGCAGCTGGCAGGGTTTTTTTCAACTTCTGAAGATACGGTGGCTCTAGTTCCCAATTTTTCCTTCGGGATGAATACTATCCTCGAAGGATTAGCCAAAGGCCTGAAAATTTTGCTACTCAAGGGAGACTATCCGTCGATTAACTGGCCTGTGGAGTTCCGAAGTTTCGAAGTGTGCTACGCCGAGATAGACGAGAACCTGGAAAGCAATATCGAACGGGCCATCGCCGAACATCGTCCCGATGTATTCGCCTTCAGCTATGTCCAGTACATTAGTGGCATTCTAATAGATACTGAATTTCTGAGCCGGTTAAAAGCGTACCATCCGGAATTATTGTTAATTTCCGATGCCACCCAATTCCTAGGGACGACAGATTTTAATTTTACGGAAAGTCCGATCGACGTTATGGGAGCAAGTGCGTATAAGTGGTTGCTGGCCGGCTATGGAAATGGTTTATTTATGATCAAACCAGAAGCACAGTCCAGGATCCATCCTAAGACTATTGGATTTAATTCGGCCGATGCAACTTTTGGTAATCGGGATAGAATAAGTTTTGTGGGCCGCATGGAGCCTGGTCATCAGGACACCCTTAATTATGGGAGTCTGGCAGAATCCGTGACCTACCTGGAAAAGTTAGGAATGGATACAATTGAAGCTCATCTCAATACATTAATTCAAAAAGCAAAAGAAGAATTCATTAAAAGAGATCTACTGGAGGAGTCAGTGACTCAAAGAGAAAGGCATTCGACTATATTCAATTTGAAGGCCGATAAGGAACTTTCCGATAGGCTGAAAGCAAGCAATATTATATGTTCTTTGCGCGGAAAAGGAATTCGCGTGAGCTTTCATTTTTACAATTCGCTCAAGGATCTCGACGCATTGCTTGCCGTGATAGACGGCTGATCACTCTGTAATTTCAACACCTTTCCAAAACGCCACATAACCTTCTATTGGCTTTGCAGCATGGCTGGTTTCCGGGTAATACCAGGCAGCATCCCTGTTTTCTTCTCCATCGACCGATAAGGTGTAATAGGAAGCTTCCCCTTTCCAGGGACAACGTGTATGGGTATCACTTCCATTAATAAAATCCTTATTAAGAGATTCGGGCGGGAAATAATGATTGTTCTCAATCACTACGGTGTCATTACTTTCTGCAATTACCTGATTGTTCCAGATGGCTTTCATAGTGGTATGTGGATTTATTAAAATTTATGCGTTTGTACTACTATTTTTTTCTGAATAAATAGTCTTTATAATAATTTCTGCTGTCGGTGAAGGATGTGACTATAGAAAGCCCCGATTCTTCCGCCAGCCATTTCACGATCTTATCGTCATATTTTTGGGATATCTCGGTATGAATGCTCTCCCAGGCATCGAATTTCACTGTGAGATCGATCGCTTCGATGCGAACGGTCGTTTCTTCGGTAGCGACCAAATAACTCTTTGCCGTGCCCGATTCCGGGTCGTATACTTCCCAGTGTTTAAATTTATCAACGTCAAAATTTCCACCTAATTCACTATTTATGCGATGCAGGAGGTTCTTATTAAACTCAGCTGTAACTCCTTTGGGATCGTTATAGGCATCTAAAACGGTTTGTGGATTCTTCTTTTGATCAAAACCCATAAATACCAGATCATCATCGTTCATGGTTTCTCTGAGATGGGATAAAAAATTAATGGCCCTGGGGTGGAGTAGGTTCCCGATATTAGAGCCTAAGACCATGATCACCTTCTTTCGCTCGTCATACTGATGGAGCCTTTCCAATACTTCGAAATATTCTCCCTTTTCGGCGTCTACACGAACTTTCGGAAGTTCTTCATTCAAGGTTTTTGTGAGTGAATCGATGGCATTCTGACTAATATCGATAGGCTTATAAACGAAGTTAAAATTTTGGCCTGAAAGATGAGTGAGAAGTACTTTGGTCTTTTTCCCATCTCCGGCTCCTAATTCTATCAGGTCAAATCCATTGCCATTTCCTTTAAAAAATCCGGAAATCACATCTTTATGAATAGATAAGATCTCAAATTCAGAATTGGTCAGGTAATACTCTTCCAGTTCCATGATGTCCTGAAATAGTTTATCCCCCTTCTTGTCGTATATATACCGGGATAGTAAATACTTCGGAAAGGTTGTCAAACCAGTATACACGTCCTTTTTGAAAGAAGTATCCAGGAAAGTCTCAGTGGTAGTATTCATAGGTGGGTAGTCGGTTTTATTTAGCTAACCTTAAACCGGTAAATTGCCAACGCAGGTTTGTTTGAAAAAAGTTTCTGTATGTATGTCTTGTATGGTTATCAGGCGTAGCAACAGATCCTCCGCGCAGTACTTTTTGATTTACCATGAACTTGCCATTGTATTCACCAATTGCCCCTTCCGCTTTTGCGTAACCGGGATAGGGCAAGTAGGCACTTTCCGTCCATTCCCAACGCAAACCCCATTGGAAGGCCCCCTGTGCAGCTTCCCACTCAAATTCGGTGGGCAAACGACAGCCTTTCCATTCGGCAAAGGCAAAGGCTTCGAAATACGAAATATGGGACAATGGAGCGCCTGGGTCAACTTTTTGTAATCCATTGAGGGTATAATGGTGCCATTCATTTTGAATTCTATGCCAATACATAGGTTGGGTGATATTTTGTTGCTGAACCCAGTCCCATCCCTCTGCATGCCATTGTTTAAAATTCGAATAGCCTCCCGATTCGATGAAATCGATAAACTCACTATTGGTAACAAGTTTATTCGCGATGCTGTATTCGTGCAAATACACCTTGTGTCTTCCCAATTCATTGTCATAACAAAAATCTTCACCATTATGGCCTATTTCGTATATACCCTCCTCCATGGAGATCCATTCCGGATTCTGCGATTCGATAGGATCTTCATTAAACTGATCGTTGTATGCGGGAAGTAGCGGGTTGTTGCCCAGGATATATTTTATGTCGGTAATCAGTAATTCCTGATGTTGTTTTTCGTGATGAATGCCTATCTCCAGGACAGAAAGGATTTCTTCATTAATAGTTCCCGAGCTTAAAAACTCCTTCATTTCATTGGTCACATAATGCCGGTAGTCATAGACCTTGGCAACACCAGGCCGGGAAAGATTTCCGCGATCGCTGCGTACAACTCTTTTGCCAACCGATTCGTAGTAGCTGTTGAATACAAAAGCAAAATCCTCGTGGAATAAGTTATATCCTTGTTTGTGGGGTTTCAGTATAAATTCCTCAAAAAACCACGTGGTGTGCCCAAGGTGCCATTTGGGTGGTGAAACATCTATTACAGGCTGAACTACATAATCTTCAATCTCCAGTGGTTTACATAAAGATTCGGTATATGCACGAGTTTCGAGAAAGAACGAAACGATATTTTTGGTTTGGATCATAAAAAAAGAGTCGGAATTAATCTCCGACCCTTAAAGATACCAAAACAAATAATTTATAATGTTTATGCTTTGTTAAAGCTTGATTGTCAATTTTTCACTCTTTTTTTTCTTTGTTTTTTGCCTTCCGGTTCGATGTCAAATACTATCGGGAGTCCATAAATCACGCCCACTACCTTTCCTCTTTGAGTTCCGGGTTTCATACCGGGGAGCATTAAGGCTACCCGGATTGCTTCTTTTTCAATTTCTTCAATACCTCGGTAGTTATTAGCTTTTACATCCGTTACGGTCCCCTCGCTGGTAATCCTGAAAATCATAGAAGTGCGATAGCGTCCAGGTTGTAGATCCAGCGATTGGATCAATTCCATATTGAAGTTTTCTTCAAAGAATGATCCAATTTTATCTACCATACAGGATTTGAGTAATTCGTTATCTGTCCCGTTGCACCCCGGGTAGATGGGAACCTGATCAATTGTTGCGAACGGAACAGCCGGTTCTTAACGAGTGAGTTTATCGTCGTTAATCTCTCCATCCTGGGCATAACAAAGACCTCCAGCCGTAAGGAGGAGTATAAATAAAATTTGTCTCATGATGAATTACTTCCCTGTTTTAAAGGTAATTGGAACGGTATATTCGATGGCCCTTGGCTTACCGGCTAACATCCCGGGTTTTGCCATTTCAGGGATGGACATGATATTGCGTTTGGCTTCCTCCTGAAGTCCTTTGTTACCTCCGGTTACGCTTTTTATGTCGATAAGCCCTTTTTCATTCACCACGAATGTCACTACAACGCGACCCTGAATATTGTTCTTGTATTCAGCGGCAGGATATTTGAAATTTTTAGCGATATGAGTAGCCAGTTTATTATTGAAACAATTGTCTCTTTCGGCAGAACTTTCACTTTCACAACCTGGCCAGATTGGGGCAACTTCACGCATGGTTAATTTGTTCTTGTCAATAGATCCCCATTCCTGGGCAAAGCTTCCCGCACTCACAAGTAGGCAGAAAAGTAGAAGAATATTTTTCATAAGATAGGTTTTGTTATACGGCAACCGCTCCTTTAATGTGAGGATGCGGATCGTAATTAATTAATTTGAAATCATCAAATTTGAAGCCAAATATATCCTTTACATCCGGATTAAGCAACATTTTCGGTAAAGGGCGCGGATTCCGGGACAATTGTAACTCCAATTGTTCCAAATGATTGCTGTAAATATGGGCATCGCCAAAGGTGTGTATAAAATCTCCCGGCTCATAACCACAAACCTGTGCCATCATCATGGTGAATAAAGCATATGAAGCGATATTGAAAGGCACTCCAAGAAAGACATCAGCGCTTCGCTGGTATAGCTGACAGGACAATTTTCCATCTGCGATATAGAACTGAAAGAACGCATGGCAGGGAGGAAGTGCAGCTTTCCCGCTTGCTACATTTTCTGAAAAGGGTTTGGAAGTGTCGGGCAGTACAGAAGGATTCCAGGCGGTCACCAACATTCGTCGGCTGTCGGGATTCGTTCTAATGGTGTTGACGATTTCCGAAATCTGATCGATATCCTCATTATTCCAGTTTCGCCACTGATGCCCGTAAACAGGCCCGAGGTTTCCATTTTCATCGGCCCATTCGTTCCAGATACGCACCCCATTCTCCTGAAGGTATTTCACATTGGTATCGCCATTCAGGAACCAAAGCAATTCGTAAATGATGGATTTGAGGTGAAGTTTTTTAGTAGTGACCATAGGAAAGCCTTCGCTGAGGTCGAATCGCATCTGGTAGCCGAATACACTCTTGGTCCCAGTACCGGTACGGTCACTTTTTACACTTCCGTGTTCAAGTATATGATTTACAAGGTCGTGGTATTGTTGCATGCTGTAATTTTTTCAGGAAATAAAAATATAAAACAAGTGCTTTTCTAAGAACCTAAGAATGGTTCTTTTATTATAAGTTATCAACGTTTTTTTTATCGGCAGACTTACCCTATCAGCATTCCGGCAATAGTAGCAGTAAGTAAAGCGGCAACCGTACCACCAATAAGTGCTTTTACACCAAATGCGGCGAGTACTTTGCGTTGCGATGGAGCCAGTACTCCGATTCCGCCTATCTGTATACCTATAGAAGCAAAATTCGCGAATCCACAAAGGGCATAGGTCGCGATCACAATGGATCTGTAATTAGTTATAGCTCCGGCGTTCTTAAGATCGCTGAGGGACGCATAGGCGAAGAATTCATTCAAGATGGTCTTTTCACCCAGTAATTGCCCTACAACGGTTATGTCTTCTGCCGGAACTCCTATAATCCATGCGATAGGTGCAAAAACGTTACCCAGTATATACTGCATGGAAAGTTCGGTGTAACGTCCATCCGTTGCAGCAGTGATCTTGTCGTTGAGTCCGGTTGATGCACCAAATAGATCGGCAGAGATCCAGTTTAAAACGGCCATCAGCGATGTAAACACCAATAGCATGGCACCTACATTTACGGCGAGTTTTATACCATCGGTTGTTCCTTTTGATATGGCGTCAAGCACGTTGGATCCTATTTTTTCACGGGCAATGTTCAATTTGGTATTTACACTCTCCACTTCTGGATATAACATCTTAGCAATAATGATCGCAGCTGGTGCAGACATTATGGAGGCGGTCAATAAATGCTTCGCGAAGATCACACGTTCCGCGTCACTGTCGCCACCTAAAAACGCGATAAAAGCAGCTAATACACCACCTGCAATCGTAGCCATTCCCCCTACCATAAGGCAAAGCATTTCACTTTTGGTCATTTTCTCCAAGTATGGTTTTACTACCAGTGGTGCTTCGGTTTGCCCGATAAAGATATTTGCTGCTGCTGCTAAACTTTCGGCTCCCGATAAGCGCATGGTCTTACTCATAATCCAGGCAAAGGCATATACGATCTTTTGTAGAATTCCGAGGTAATAAAGTAACGAAGTGAATGCCGAGAAGAACACTATCGTAGGTAATACCTTGAAGGCAAACATATAGCCAATGGTGAACGATTCCTTCATTATATTGCCATTTTCGTCGAATTTCACTTCGAAGATCTCAGCAAGGTCCGGCCAGGCACCCAGTACGAAATTCGCTCCAACATCTGCAAGGGCAAGAAATGCGACCACTTTTTCAGAAAACCATTCGAAAATGGTAGCAACGAACGGAACTTTCAGCACCAAAACGGCAAAAATAAGTTGAAGTGCCAGGCCCGAAAAGACCAGTCTCCAATTGATCTTTCGCCGATTACTACTTAGGAAATAGCACACAAACAACAGGAAAATCATTCCAATAGCCCCTCGGAAGACGCTGTAAGCGGTCACACCTAATCCCTGGTTAGGGTCGATGGCTATTCTTTTCTTCTTGACAGGAACTACTGCAGAAGCATTATCCGCAGGTTCTGAAGTGAATTTGTAGAACACTTCATTTTCTGAGAATACCAGGGTGCTGTCCGTGTGTTCACTAATTCGATATCTGCGTATGGTATCGCTTGGTTTGGAATAGAAAAAGACCAGTAAATTGTTCTGAAGTACGTAATCCCCGGATGCTTTCAGGCTATCCTTTGCTGCTAATTCGTAGGTAAACGCACCGTTGTTAAACTTCAGAAAATCAACTTCCGAATTAACCGGCACTATTGATTCTCCCGCGTCATTTTCAATTGCAGAGAATTTCCAGCTTTGTTCCAGCTCCTGTCCGTATTGGTTTCCAAAAGAAAATACGAACAAGAAGAGGAGTAAAATTTTATGCATGCCAGGCTTACCTTTTGGATATTTCATCTCGTATGGCAGCAGCTTTCTCGTAATTTTCATCCGTCACAGCCTGATCCAGCATTTCATTTAATTCTTTCAAACTGAATTTAGTGTAATCCTCACTCACCTTGGGCCCAACAGATTCCTTGTCGTCACCAGTGAGCAATTCTTCGATAACTGCTTCTTCTTCGACGGAAATATCTTCCGACTTCTTTTGAGTTTTCAGATAAATACCAGCCTTGTCCAGTATGTTTTTATAGGTGAAAATCGGTGCTTTAAACCGCAGGGCAAGGGCAATAGCATCGCTGGTCCGGGCGTCGATAATCTCTTCAATGGTGTCGCGCTCACAGATGATGCTTGAATAAAAAACTCCGTCCACTAACTTGTGAATGATCACTTGTTTCACGGTGATATCGAAATGATCGGCAAAATTCTTAAACAGATCATGGGTTAACGGCCTGGGTGGTTTGATCTCCTTTTCGAGGGCTATGGCGATAGACTGTGCTTCAAAAGCTCCAATTACAATAGGAAGTTTCCTTTCCCCGTCCACCTCGCTCAAAATAAGGGCATACGCACCATTTTGTGTCTGACTATATGATATACCTTTAATATTCAGCCGTACTAAGCTCATTTACGCTACAAATCCATTAGATTATAAAAGGCTGTTTAAACAAGGGATTTACTTATTTAAACAGCCCTTTTCCAAAGACCAAAATACTAAATTTTATGCGTTTTGTGCTTTAAACGCTTTTAATTTTTCAGTGAGTTGAGGAACCACTTCGAAGGCATCACCAACAATTCCGTAATCGGCTGCCTTGAAGAATGGCGCTTCAGGATCGTTATTTATAACAACCTTTACTTTAGAGGCGTTTATTCCGGCCAGATGTTGTATCGCCCCTGAAATTCCAATAGCGATATACAGATTCGTTGCTACAGGTTTACCTGTTTGACCCACGTGTTCGGCATGAGGTCTCCAACCCATATCGCTCACGGGTTTCGAGCAGGCAGTTGCAGCTCCCAGGGTTTCGGCCAATTCCTCTATCATGCCCCAGTTTTCAGGGCCTTTCATTCCGCGTCCAGCAGAAACAACGATCTCTGCATCTGCTATGGTTACTTTGTCTGTGGCCTTGTCCACGGAAACGGTCTCGCTGTCTCCATTTGAAACTTCAGGTGCAAATGCTTCAACATTCACCGATGTAGAATTCTCAAGGACGCCGTAAGCATTTTTAGCAAGCCCGATAACCTTTACGTTGGTAGTTATTTCGGTGGAGGCAAATGCCTTATTGGTAAAAACACTGTGATTTACTTTGAATGGAGTTGCACTCTCGGGAAGGCTGTTCACGTTAGGTACATATCCCGCGTTAAGGTTCACAGCAACCAGGGGGGCCATAAACTTGCTATTGGCGCTAGAAGTAAGCACCACAACATTTGCACCCTCATTTTTAGCAGCTTCAGAAACCACATCGGCATAAGCCCCGGCATTAAAATTATGAAGAGAATCATTGGCTACATTCAGTACTTTGCTAGCACCGTAATTACCTAATTCGCTCGCATCATCGGCATTTACAGCTACCGCGGTGACACTCGTTCCAAGCATGTCGGCAATACCCTTAGCATATGAAACGGCCTCGTGCGCAATTTTTTTAAATTTTCCTCCTTCAGATTCTGTATATACTAATACCATAATATTATATCACTTTTGCTTCGTTGTGTAATAGATTTACCAAGTCGTCCACATTATCCACCAATTTCACCGCCCCTTTTGGATCCGGTTTCTGAAATTGAACCGACCGGGTTTCTGCGGCAGTGTCTAATGGTTCTTTAATATGCAAGGGTTTTGAGCGTGCCTGCATAATACCTCTCATATTCGGAATTCGAAGATCGCTTTCCTCAACCAGTCCCTTTTGCCCGCCAATAACTAAAGGCAAACTTGTTTTAATAGTTTCTTTTCCTCCATCGATCTCCCGAATGGCAGTAGCTTCAGTACCGTCTATTTCTAGTCCGATACAAGTATTCACGAAATTTGCACCATTAAGTTTGGCGATCATTCCGGGAACCATACCCCCATTATAATCGATCGATTCACGTCCACCAATCACCAGGTCATAACCACCCTCCGCGATCACATTAGCCAACTGTTTCGCAACGGAGAATCCATCGGTAGCGGCAGTATTCACCCTGATAGCTTCGTCGGCTCCGATTGCTAATGCTTTGCGTAAAGTGGGTTCAGTTTCCGGTCCTCCAACATTTAACACATGAACAGAGGCACCTTGTTTTTCCTTAAACCACATGGCCCGCGTTAGGCCGAATTCGTCATTCGGATTAATAACAAACTGAACTCCATTTGTATCGAATTTAGTATCACCATCAGTGAAGTTGATCTTCGAAGTAGTATCTGGCACATGACTTATGCACACGGCTATTTTCATAGATTAATTGATTTTTATTTGAAAATTTTCGGGCAAATTTACAGCTAAATCTGCTCCCGATTTTTGCGGTACGAAGATACAATTATATTCTCAATTTTCCTATGCATGCATAATAAAAAGATTTCTGAAAAGATTAGAAAAAAGTTTCCCGTCTTTCATATATCTGTTATTTTTGTCATTCTGTATTTTTCAGAAGTCATAATTCGATTATCCTATGAAAACATTACAATTCCGAGAAGCCGTTCAGGAAGCCATGAGCGAAGAAATGCGTCGCGATGAGTCCATATATCTTATGGGGGAAGAGGTTGCTGAATACAATGGTGCGTATAAGGCGAGTAAAGGTATGTTGGATGAGTTTGGTGCAAAGCGTGTTATAGATACCCCCATTTCCGAATTGGGATTTACCGGAATAGGTGTTGGAAGTGCCATGAATGGCAATCGGCCGATTATCGAATTTATGACATTCAACTTCTCATTGGTAGGAATAGACCAGATCATCAACAACGCCGCGAAGATGCGTCAGATGAGTGGCGGGCAATTCAATATTCCTATTGTGTTCCGTGGCCCTACAGCATCAGCAGGCCAGTTGGCAGCAACGCACTCACAGGCTTTTGAAAGCTGGTATGCAAACTGTCCCGGACTAAAAGTTGTGGTTCCCAGTAATCCGGCAGATGCCAAAGGATTACTTAAAAGTTCCATAAGGGATGACGATCCGGTTATCTTTATGGAAAGTGAACAGATGTATGGCGATAAGGGTGAAGTGCCTGAAGGTGAATACTTAATTCCGCTTGGCGTTGCAGATATTAAGAGAGAAGGAACGGATGTGACGATCGTTTCCTTCGGAAAAATTATAAAAGAAGCTTACAAGGCAGCCGAAGAGCTTTCCAAGGAGGGTATTGAATGTGAGATCATCGATCTTCGTACCGTTCGTCCTATGGATCATAAGGCGATTTTAGATTCAGTGAAGAAGACCAATCGATTAGTAATCCTGGAAGAAGCGTGGCCGTTTGGAAATGTGGCGACCGAAATTACCTATCAGGTTCAAAGTCAGGCGTTCGACTATCTCGATGCGCCTATAGTTAAGCTTAATACCGGAGACACCCCGGCACCGTATTCCCCGGTTTTATTACAGGAATGGTTGCCAAACAGCAACGATGTGATCAAAGCCGTTAAAAAAGTGTTATATAAATAACGTTTCGGCACTAATTATCGGTATTTTCCGTTCTCCAATTTGGTCATCTACAAACCTACTATGAGGAAATTTCTACTCCTTTTACTTCTCTCAACACCTCTGTTAATACTTGGTCAAACCAAAGTAAGTGGTATTGTTAATGATGAATACGGAGATCCCGTAGCCTTTGCCAATGTTATTTTTAAAGATTCTAATGAAGGAACGATCACAAACGAGGATGGCCGTTTCTACCTGGAAAGCAATGAATCCTTCGACGCACTCTGGGTTTCATTCGTGGGCTATGAATTAACCACAGTTCCCTTGAGTAAAAAGATTACCTACGATCTTTCGATCGTCCTTAAAGAGGAAGCATCTGCGTTGGATGAAGTGGTTGTGTACAGTGGTAAAACCTCCAAAAAAGATAATCCGGCCCTTGTAATACTTCGTAAAATATGGGAAAACCGCCGTGAAAACGGCGTGAAGAAGTTTAAACAGTATGAATACGACAAGTATGAAAAACTGGAATTCGACCTTAATACCATCGATTCGGGACTGATAAAAAGCAAAGTGTTCAAAGGGATGGAGTTTGTATGGGAGCAGATCGATACCTCAAAGATCACTGGGAATAGCTACTTACCTATATTTATAAATGAGGCTATCTCTAAAGTGTATGGAGATAATTTACTGAAAGGAGAAAAAGAAATACTCGAAGGAAATAAGAATTCAGGATTCGAGAACAATCAAACCCTTATCGCATTCATTAAAGACCTGTATAAGGAATACGATGTGTACGATAATTATATGAAGTTCTTCGATAAGGCGTTTACAAGCCCTTTGTCCAAGACGGGGATTGATGTTTATAACTATGTTTTATTAGACAGTGCATACCGCGATAACAAGTGGTGCTATAATATAGTGTATTATCCTCGCCGTAAGAACGAACTTACGTTTAAAGGTGATTTCTGGGTGAACGATACTACCTGGGCGATCAAAGAGATCAACCTTCAGGCCTCCAAAAGTGCCAACCTGAACTGGGTACGCGAAGTGTATATTGAACAGGAATTTGATGTATTGAACGATTCAATCTTCCTCATCACCCGTGATTATTTCTTGTCTGATTTCAGCTTGAAGAAAAAAGAAGGAGCCCGTGGTATCTATGGGAAGCGAACAACGCTCTACGATAATTACGAGTTTGACAAGCAAAAGGATAAGAAGTTTTACGGGGAACAAACCGATCCCTATGCCTACGAAATATACAATCGACCGGACGACTTCTGGGAGCAAAAACGTATGGAAAGCCTGAGTAAGGATGAAAAAGGGGTTTACAAGATGTTGGACACTCTTAAGGAGATCCCCAGGTTTAAATCTTTGTACAATATTGCGGCAACACTGGCGTCCGGGTATTATGAAGTAGGAAATATTGATGTTGGTCCCGTTTTTTCGGTGTTTGGATTCAATGAAGCGGAAGGATTGCGCATTCGACTGGGAGGACGAACGTATTTCAGTCAGAATGACCCCTGGCGACTGGAAGTATTCGGAGCATACGGATTTAGGGATGAGCGATTTAAATACGGAATCTCCGGGAAATGGTTGTTAGATCGAAAATCGCGACTCACCATTTTTGGCGGTAACCGTAAGGATGTGGAACAAACAGGAGCGAGTTTAACCAACAGCAACGATGTGTTAGGAAGAAGCTTAGCGTCTTCTGCACTTATCACGGTAGGGGCTAACGACCGTTTGATGAATTTAAACCTGTCCACTCTTGGATTTAGCGTGGAACCGGCAAAAAACCTATTGTTCCGGGTAACGGGCTCTTATCGTACGTTGCGTTCGGCCACTGACACCTTCAGTATTGATTATATTGATGAAAATGGTGATATTCAAAGTGAGATTTCACAACCCGAAATACGATTTACACTTGGATACACTCCTAAACGAAAGACATCAGGGTACGGTGTGGAACGCACCATAATAAATGATGGAGATTTCGCGTCCTTCTTCGCAGGATATACCTACGGAATGAAGGATATTTTAGGAGGTGATTTTGAGTATTCGAAACTACAGGCGTTATACACTCAACCGTGGAATATTGGTGGTATTGGGAGATTATGGAGTACTGTTGAGGTTGGAAAGATCTTCGATCCCGTACCATTAGGACTGTTAAGTCCGGTACCTGGAAACCAAACACTTTTCAGTATTTATAATACGTTCAGTAACCTCGACTTTTACGAGTTCGTAACCGATACATATACAAGTTTGCATCTGCGTCATAATTTTGGCGGCCGAATATTCTCGCGAATACCGCTGCTTCGAGATCTGGATCTGCGGGAGATAGTTGGATTTCGGGCAATTTACGGATCGATAAGTGATGAAAATATCGCCATCAATGCTTCAAATATAGTTTACCAGGCCCCCGAAGATATCTACTGGGAATGGAGTGTTGGAGTTGGCAATATCTTTCGTGTCTTCCGCCTGGATTTTAACTTCCGGGGTAATTACCTGGGTAATCCGGACGCCCGTAAATTCGGAATTACGGGTGAGTTTGGGTTTTCGTTCTAAAAACAACAAATTTTTATCTCCTCTTCCCCCAAAAATTTTCTTACTTTTGCAACCGCAAAAAAGAATACAAATTCTAACTATATAACCATGATGGAACAGAATATTATCTATGTACCAATCGCCCTGTCTTTATTAGGCTTGATATTTATGCTCATTAAAATGAGATGGGTAAAGAAACAAGCCTCCGGAAGTGAGCGAATGCAATTTATTTCCAAAAGTATTAAAGAAGGTGCGCTGGCTTTCCTGCATGCAGAGTATCGTTTGCTATTGATCTTCGCGATCATAGCTGCCGGCCTGCTGTTTTTTATCTCTACCCAGGTTGAGTCTACCAGCTGGTTGATCGTACCCGCATTTATTTTCGGAGCGATCTTTTCTGCTTCTGCCGGTAATATCGGGATGCGCGTGGCAACTGAAGCTAACGCTCGTACTGCCGAAGCCGCTAAAACAAGTTTACCACAGGCACTGAAAGTGTCGTTTGGTGGTGGAACTGTTATGGGACTTGGGGTTGCAGGACTTGCTGTTCTGGGTCTTAGTTTGTTCTTCTTTTTCTTTGTAGGGCAGTTCATGGGAAATCCCGATGGATCCTTCTACGATAATATGACCGTCGTACTTGAAGCACTTGCAGGTTTCTCTCTTGGTGCGGAAAGTATCGCACTATTCGCTCGTGTGGGTGGTGGAATCTATACCAAAGCTGCGGACGTAGGGGCCGACCTTGTAGGTAAAGTTGAAGCCGGTATCCCTGAAGATGATCCTCGAAACCCGGCCACGATCGCCGACAACGTGGGTGACAACGTAGGGGATGTTGCAGGTATGGGAGCTGACCTTTTCGGAAGTTATGTAGCTACCGTTCTTGCCTCTATGGTATTAGGTAATTATGTGATCCGTGATATGAGCATAGGTTCTCAGTTCACGGACGCTTTTAACAATATGGGTCCGATCTTGCTTCCTTTGGTTATTGCGGGAGTAGGAGTACTAGCTTCTATTATTGGGACCTTCCTTGTAAAAATAAAAAATAACGATGCCAGAGAACCTCAGGTTCAAAGAGCCCTGGATATGGGTAACTGGACAGCTATCATTCTTACATTGATCGCCAGTTGGTTCCTGATCAACTGGATGCTTCCGGAAACCATGACGATGAACTTCTTTGGTGAAGGCGCTAAAGATATCCCTTCCCGTCATGTCTTCTATGCTTGTATGATCGGTCTTGCTGTGGGAGCTCTGATATCCTTTGTAACGGCACATTATACTAGTCTCGGAAAGAAACCGGTAATGGATATTGTAAAGAATTCATCAACAGGAGCTGCGACTAATATTATCGCCGGACTGGCAGTAGGTATGAAGTCTACATTCTTCAGCGTATTATTATTTGCTGCTGCGATCTACGGTTCTTATGAACTGGCAGGATTCTACGGTGTAGCACTTGCTGCTTCTGCTATGATGGCAACGACGGCTATGCAGCTTGCTATAGATGCCTTCGGACCGATTGCTGATAATGCAGGAGGTGTGGCTGAAATGAGTGAATTGGAACCACACGTGCGGGAGCGTACAGATATCCTGGATTCAGTTGGAAATACAACAGCTGCCATTGGTAAAGGATTTGCAATCGCTTCTGCGGCATTGACCGCCCTGGCTTTATTTGCGGCTTACGTAACATTTACGGGGATCAATGGAATTAATATTTTCCGTGCCGATGTACTCGCCATGTTATTCGTAGGGGGTATGATACCAGTAGTATTTTCTGCCTTAGCGATGAAATCGGTAGGTAAAGCGGCCATGGAAATGGTGAAAGAAGTACGAAGACAGTTCAAAGAAATACCCGGTATCATGGAAGGTACTGGAACTCCTGAATACGCCAAATGTGTGGATATCTCCACAAAAGCGGCCTTAAGAGAAATGATACTTCCTGGATTACTAACTATTGTAACCCCGGTATTGGTAGGTCTCATCTTTGGCCCTGAACCACTAGGTGGATATATGGCCGGAGTATGTGTTAGTGGAGTAATGTGGGCGATCTTCCAGAACAATGCAGGTGGAGCATGGGATAATGCCAAAAAGTCTTTTGAGGCGGGTGTAATGATCGATGGTGAAATGACCTATAAAGGGAGTGAAGCACATAAAGCAGCCGTAACCGGAGATACCGTTGGAGATCCGTTCAAGGATACCTCAGGGCCTTCAATGAATATCCTTATCAAACTAACCTGTCTTGTTGGATTGGTTATCGCACCGATATTAGGTGCAGGTCATGGTCATGAGGATCAAGCAATGAACAATTCGGAAGAGATGATTTTTATAGACGAGGATGGCAACAAAACAGTTCTCACTGATAAGGAAGCTAACAAAATGATAGGTGAAAAGTCTGAGGTTTCAAAAGAGGTCAAGGTAGAAATGTCTTCCGAAGGTGATTTGACCACGGGAACTGTTACTATTGAAACCGCCAGGGACGGTGAAACAACTACAGAAACAAAGACCTTTACCGGCACCGACGAGGAAGTAAAAGCGCAAATTGAAGCGTTTAAAGATGCTAATGTCAATATCGAAAAAGGTGAAAAAGTAATTCAGGAGGTTATAGAGGAAGTAGAAGAGGTTGAGGAAAATAACTAATTTCCTATTTGAACAAACTAAAAACCCGAACCATTGGTTCGGGTTTTTTTATACATATATCGGATATTTTATTTTTCCTGGAAAAGTCCGTGGATTTCAGCATCGATCTTTTCTACCACTTCACCCAGATGTTCCGGATTGTCCACGAAGTTGATATTATCCACATCAAAGACTATTAGGTTGCCTTTATCGTATTCCTGGATCCAGGCTTCATAGCGCTCGTTTAACCGACTTAAATAGTCTATACTAATGGAATTCTCATATTCCCTTCCCCGCGCGTGTATCTGCTGTACCAGATTCGGGATACTGCTACGCAGGTAGATTAGTAGATCGGGTCCTTTCGTTACACTCTCCATAAGATCGAACAGGGAGCGGTAATTCTCAAAATCGCGATTCGTCATCAGCCCCATTGCATGAAGATTGGGCGCAAAAATATAGGCGTCTTCGTAAATAGTACGATCCTGAATTATATTTTTCCCGCTCTGTCGAATATCGAGAATCTGGCGAAAACGGCTATTGAGAAAATAAACCTGTAGATTAAAACTCCAACGTTCCATCTGGTTGTAGAAATCATCCAGGTACGGATTGTCTTCAACATCTTCGTAATGCGCCTTCCATCTGTAATGTTTAGCGAGTAATCTGGTGAGAGTCGTCTTTCCGGAGCCTATGTTTCCTGCAATTGCAACGTGCATAAATATTATTGCTTGGGTTGGGTTAGTGTAAAAGAGTGGATATTTAATCCGTCATAAATATACAGGAATTCTTGTGTAAGCTGCAAGTCTTTTATATTGTTTTCGGAGAGTGGAAGTTTTATTGGACTAAGTAATAAAACAGCATCTTCATCAATCAACGCCTGGTAATATAGTTCATTATTTTTCAGAGCAATGAGCCGTTCATTTTGTTGAACGATCTTTTGAAAATCATCTACGGCCAATTCAGATAAAAAACTTCCGTAAATATTGTATTTCTGAATAGCTTTTGAAGTTAAAAGGTAGCAATAATTAAAATCGCTGGCCATACTGAGTACGTCATCGGAAATGGGTTGAGAAATTAGGATCTTTCCTCCTCCCCGGTAATTGTACAGCTCAAGTTGCTGGGTATCGATGTTGAAGATCCATAATCGATTGTTACCGGCATTGGAGGCAGCTCCCACATTCACAAATTCCTCAAGATTATTGAAATTAATTCGCTCTATCTCGTTCAAACGGTTATCTACTAAAACAACGGTATTAACTTCCTGATAAAAGACAACGACATTTAATGGATTGATTATATCCACAGAGCTTACAGGCCCCAGCTGGTAATCCCGAAAGACGAACTCCCCTAATGGCCCTGTCTTGTGCAGGACCATGTCCTTAATGAAGTATGTATTATTATAGGAGTCAACACCAACAAAAGTTTCGGCATCCAGTGGTCTGCTATCGGCTTTCTTCAGCTCTTGGGCGGAAAGATTAAAAACAAAAAATACGAATAAAAAAGCCAGGCTTTTCATATGCAACAATATACAAAAAGCAACGCAGAATTTAGCAGATTAGTTTATAGCCGTATCCGCGAACATTCACAATTTGTACAGTTTCGTCCTTTTTTAATTTCTTCCGAAGTCTGCTTATAAAGACGTCCATACTTCTCGCACTAAAGAAATCGTCATCCTGCCAGAGTTTCTTCAGAATAAATGATCGGTCCAGTACCTCATTGCGGTTCTTGTTCAGATAAAAGAGTAATTGAGATTCGCGATAGGTAAGGGAGACCGGTTCTTCCTTATTAAATTGCAGGGTTTGTTTTTTGGGATCGAATAGATATTGGCCTATTGCACTTTCTTCCTCAGCGTTAGCTACTCTTTCTGAATTTAACAGGTTATCAATTCGCACGATGAGTTCCTCAATACTGAATGGTTTCTTAAGGTAGTCGTTGCCTCCAATAGTAAATCCCTCCACGACATCATGGGTTTGCGATTTTGCTGTGAGAAAAATTATAGGCGTGTTCTTATCGTGCCGGCGTATCTCTTTAGCCAGGGTAAAACCGTCCATTTTCGGCATCATCACATCCAGGACCAGTAAATGCGGTTCATATTCGTGGTACTTACTTTCCGCCTCTTTTCCATCCTTACAAAAAACTACTTCGAAACCCCTGGTTTCAAGACTTTCTTTGACTATCTGACCCAATGAAGGTTCGTCTTCAGCAAGTAATATCTTAGTTTTTTGGGTCATCTGGCAGTACTATTTTAAAGGTAGTTAATTTATTGAGGTGCAGATCGATAGTCCCTCCATGTTTTTCAACGATCTTCTTGGTATAATAGAGTCCGATCCCAAAACCTTTCACATCGTGCGTATTTCCTTTTGGTACCCTGTAGAATTTTTCAAAAAGGTGTTTTTTATGCTGATCTGTTAATTCATTTCCACTATCGCTTATTTTTATTTCAGTACCCCCATTTATTTTTTTAATGGTAACTGAAATTTCTTCTCCGCCATACTTTACTGCATTATCGATAATATTATTGAGTGCGTTTTCAAAATGAAAAACATCGATCGGGTGTAAGATGGAATCTTCCGAAGTATGAAAAGTGATATTTTTACCTGAGGAAATAAAGATCTCCTTCAGGGTGGTGTTCTCCAAAAGGCTTACCAGGTCGATGGTCTCATAATTAAGCTCAAGGTTTTCACTGTCCAGCGTAGCAGTTTCCAGCAGTTTTTCTACCATTCCGTTTAATTTATCCACCTGCTCTTGAGAGATCCTGGCATAGCGAAGATTTTTGTCAGGGTCCTGTTCGGTATTGAAATCCCGGATAGCTTCCATAGCTACGCCGATAGTTGCGATAGGAGTTTTAAACTCGTGCGTAATATTGCTGATCAGGTCATTTTTTAATTCTGAAAGTTGTTTTTGATGTCGGATGACCTTCAGGAGATATAACAAACAGAGGATTACCCCGGCAACCAGAATAAATGACAATATTATTCCCACAAGATTCTTCTTTAGAATAGAAAGAGTGATATTACTGAAGTGTATTGTTAGCTTGTTATCGTAAAAGCTGAACTGAGATGTGGAGGCAGTAGATAACCTGGATTGCTCAATTATCTCGGGTCTAAGCGTTTGTTTTTTATTAAAGGTTCCCTGGTGTGTAAGGCCGTAGTCTATATTAATATTCTTTCGTTCCAATTCATCCAATAGCAGGCTATCCATTTTCTTTAGGGACAGTGTATCTTCCTGGAAAGAAAGCATGATCTTGGAAGACAACATCTCCACAGGATTTGAAAGACTGTCCATAAATGCAATTCTATTTAGCTGTGGCCCCAGGGTATCGATAATCGTGATGTTCACCTTACCACTATCAAGATCGCGGGATGTTTTCAATACTGATATTCTCTCGGGAACTTTCGACACATTTAATTCGAACCTGCCCTTATCGACAATACTATCTGAAATATGAAACTCTGTATCCAGCCAGTGCTTTCGAGAAAAATGAGCACTGTCTGCCAGGATATTGAAAGATCTGGATTTTGCCAGGCTCGTATAGTAGTTGTCTACAGCATTATCTAAACTCGTCTGAACATCATTGATCAGTTGCTGTTTTCCTATTTGATAGTTCTTATAGTTCCAATACACCTGAATACAGAGTGTGGTCAGGATAACTGCTGCGATGAAGTAAAGTATACCTTTGTATTTAAGGTTATTCATAGTTCAAAAGTAGGAAGTATTTATAAGGTAGGAACTATGCGTTAACACACGTTAACACTGCTTAACCGATATTATGATTAAGTTGATCCATATTTGTAATGCATTAATCGAAATACAACTATTATGAAAATTCAAATTACACTTACGCTGGTTCTATCTTTATTTATAACTACGCTTTTTGGGCAGGAATTCAAGGGGGTAGCTACCTATAAAACAGATCGAAAAGTTGATCTCCGCATGGATAGCACCTCTATGATGGATAGCGAAATGCACGGGCAGTTGCAAGCCCAATTGCGAAAGCAATTTCAGCGTGAGTACACTCTTAACTTCAATGCAAATGAATCCATCTACACGGAGGTTGAGAAGCTGGATGCACCATCACCGGCTATCTCCGGAGGAATAAATATTGTGGTTGCGGGAAATACGGACATACTTTATCGAAATACCGCAGAGAATAAAATAGTGCGTGAAACTGAGATCATGAGTAAACCTTTCCTAATTAAGGATGTTCCGGAAAAACGTAAATGGGAACTAACGAAAGAGACAAAATCTATAGGTGAATACACTTGTCTTAAGGCCACTTCCACAGAAGAAATAGAAGAGCAGATTTTCAGTAGTGAATTGGACAGTGTAACTACGGCGACCAGGCTTGTTACAACGACCGCATGGTATACTCTGGACATACCCGTACAACATGGGCCGGATGAATATTGGGGCCTCCCCGGTTTGATTTTGGAAATAAGCGATGGGGATCAAACCATCCTGTGTTCGAAAATTGTGCTGAATCCGGAAAAAGCAGATGAGATCATTGCTCCAAAAAATGGCAAAGTGGTTACCCGCGACGAATTCCGCGAGATACAAGACAAGAAGATGAAAGAGATGCAGGAGCAGTTTGAGAGCAGCGGAAGAAGAGGGGAAGATGGCAATCGTATGATGATAAGGATAGGGGGCTAAAATTTCACATATTTAATTAAACCTTTTTTGCAAATAATTGTCCAAGGATATTGAAGTAATTGATTTACTTTGCCACTCATACAAATTTTAAAATGATGAAAGCATTATCCTTACTCACTATTATCCTCCTGTCATTTACCGGAATTTCACAGAATATTAGCGGCGTTGCCTATTATGAATCGAAGACGACCGTCGATATGGATAACTTCGGCAACCGGGAAATGAGCGAAGACATGAAAAGACAGATAATGGATCGAATGAAAAATTATCTCGAAAAAACCTATATCCTGACCTTCAATGGAAACGAATCCATCTACAAGGAACAGGAAAAACTGGAGGCAGGTGCGGGCCGTGGCGGATTCGCAATGATGATGGGCAGTTTTTCCGCAGGAAAACAGTACAAGAACATTAAAAATAACCAAATACTGGAGGAGCGGGAATTTTTCGGTAAAGAGTTTCTAATTAACGATACGCTTACAAATCTGGATTGGGAGATCACGAAGGAATCCAAGCAAATTGGACAATACCTGGCTATCAAAGCTACCGCGATAAAGCCGATCGATGAGAACGATTTTAGCATGGCGAGACGCAGAAACAGAGACCGTGACAGGGATACAGATAAAAAGGAAGATGAAGAAACCGAAGGAGAGAAGGCGGTAGATAGTACTAATAATGAACCCAGAGATCCTTTCGATGAAATCGAAATTCCGAAAACGGTGCAGGTTACAGCCTGGTTCACCCCTCAGATTCCAGTGGGAAATGGGCCAGGGGAATATGCAGGATTACCCGGTTTAATTCTGGAGCTAAATGCCTACCGAACCACTTTACTGTGTTCCAAAATTGTGTTGAACCCTGAAGATGCCGATGTTATCGAAGCGCCAAACAAAGGGAAAGAGGTTACACGAGAAGAATACAACAAGATCGTTAAGGAAAAAATGGACGAGATGCGGGAGAATTTCAGAGGCAGAGGAGGACGCCGTGGTGGAAGACGTTTCGGAGGATAGAAAAAACTTACCAACCCGAATTAACAGATCATTAAAAATCTTAAATACATTTTCGGTAATGCGTTAGATTAAGTTTTTTAATGTGAGAGCGTAGCGGCTGTACGCGTTCTCAATTTTATAATTAGTCTTTACAAATAATTGATAAAATTTAAACGTGTGAAAAAATTACTTCTCCTGGCAGTGATTCTGCTAACCACAATTGTTTCTGCACAAAGTATTAAAGTACGCGGTGTCATAAAAGATACTCTTAATAATCCTTTGGAATTCGCCAATGTAATTGCCACCGTGCAGGAAAGTGGAGATGTCGAGGGATATGGCATAACCAACCAGGATGGACTTTTTCAACTAAGTTTACCTAAAGGTGCTACGTATAATCTTAGAGCGAGTTTTCTTGGCTATACTACGGTATCGAAAACCCTTGAAGTGCCTGAGGATGCAGAAAACATGCGAATAGATTTCGTATTAAGGGCAATCACTACCGAACTCGATGGGGTTGAAATTGTGTACGAAATGCCTGTTACTGTAAAAGGTGACACCATTGTGTATAATGCCGATTCATTTACGAGTGGTGACGAACGGAAACTGGGAGATGTAATGAAAAAATTACCTGGTGTCGAAGTGAATGATGAGGGAGAGATCGAAGTGGAAGGTAAGGCCGTAACCAAGGTTATGGTGGAGGGTAAGGACTTTTTTGATGGGGATTCCAAACTGGCTACCAAGAACATCCCTGCCGATGCGGTGGACAAGGTAGAAGTACTTCGAAATTATAACGAAGTGGACCAGATGCGTGGCCTGGGCAATGACCAGGATAATGTAGCCATCAATATCAAATTGAAGGAAGGAAAAAAGAAATTCTGGTTTGGAGAAGTAACGGCTGGTGCCGGTATCGACAGCGATGAGGATCCACGCTATCTCGTTCATCCCAAATTATTTTACTACAGCCCCGAGTACAGCATCAACATTATCACCGATTTCAATGACATTGGAGAAGTTCCATTTACGTGGAGGGATTATTTTAACTTCACAGGTGGTTTCAGAAATTTCAACAGGGGTGGTGGAACACAATTTAATATTAGTCAAAGTGACCTTGGATTTGCCGTAGCGCAGAACAACAGGGCCAATGCGATCGAGACAAAATTTCTCGCAGGTAATTTTAGCTGGAGAGCGAACAAATCGCTCGATCTTAGCGGCTTTACGATCCTTTCGGATAACAGTACCAATATTGTAAATAATTCCATCCGACGATACATCAGTACCGGTTTCACCGAAACGACAGAAAGCGTGAACGACCAGCAGAGCCAGTTGGCAATGCTGAAGCTCAGCAGCGTTTATAAGCCCAGTACAGACTTCCAGCTGGACTACGATGTGCTGGCAAAAGTTTCGAACCAAACAGAAGACGATCGCACGCTTTCAGTCTTTGGCCCGGATGGTAGAAATGATATTCAGGAAGAATTGGACAACAATCCGTATTCTATCAATCAGAACGTGAATGCGTACTATACGTTGGACGACAAGAATATTTTTGCAGGCCAGGTACAGCATTTGTGGCAGGATGAAGATCCTTTCTACAAGGCGATCACCGATTCTTTACCATTTAGAAACCTGCTTCCCGTGATGCCAGATAACCGGTTTGATATTAATCAGCAGCGAAATGTGAAATCTAACAAGATCGATGGTAAGATCGATTATTATTATGTTCTGAATAATATCAGCAATCTTAATTTTACATTGGGTAACACCTATAGCCGCCAACAATTCGATTCGAATATTTTTCAGATCCTGAATTCTGGCAGTACGGTGGATCTCGATGAAACGAACGAGGTCGACGGTGAAACAACCCCACTGGTAAACGATGTATCTTACGCTTTTAATGATGTATTCCTGGGGCTTCATTATAAAGTGAAGACCGGGGAATTCATTTTCACACCTGGTTTAACACTTCATAACTATAATTTGAAGAATGAGCAACTCGGCACCTCTGTTACTCAGAACGATTGGATGGTTTTACCGGATTTTAATGCGATCTGGAATATCAAGAAAAGTGAGAGCCTTCGGTTTAACTATGCCATTTCTGCAGAATATACCGATATAAATAACTATGCTGAGGCCCTGATCTTTAATAATTACAATAGTTTGTTCGGTGGGAACAGGAACCTTGAGAATGCCCTGTCGCATCAGTACTCATTGACATATTTCAGTTTTAACCTTTTCAACTATACCAATATAAGCGGCTCTTTAAATTATAACCGCAGACTGGAAGGATTTAAGAATAATTCACAGATCGTAGGGATTAACCGCGTAGGAACTATCATCAACATTGACAGTGATTTTCCCGATGAGACATTTTCGGCTTTCTTTCGATTCAGTAAGACCGTTAAGAAGATCCAGTTCAACCTTAATGGAAATATCTCTCTGAATAAATCGAATAACCTTATTAACGATGTCATTACCCAAAGTGAGAGTTTCACCCAGGGGTATCGGGCCAGTGTGCGATCCAATTTCAGGGAATGGCCCAATTTTGAGGTAGGGTATCGTCTAACCGTTAACCAGTATGATAATGGTGGTTTGGAGCAAACATTCTATACCCAGAGACCCTATGCTAACATGGACATCAACTTTCTGAAACATTTCTCTTTGAATGCCACCTGGGATTATTTCAATTATTCCGACGAGGCCGGTACCGTGGATAATACATATTCATTTCTAAATTCCACCCTGTATTACCAGAAAGGAGACAGTTCCTGGGAGTTTTCGGTTCAGGCAACCAATATCCTGGATACGGAATTCACGAATAACGATAGTTTTAATGAGCAGTTCAATACGACTTCACAGTATTTCGTACTGCCTCGTATTCTGATGTTCGTAGTGAAGTACGACCTATAATTTTTGTTCAAGGTTCGCCCAACCCCCGCCATTCATAGCTTCAATACCATGACTGCGAAGTATTCCGGCCGCACTTCCGGAACGCATACCAGTGGCGCAGCAGGTAATTACAGGCTTATCCCATTTTTTAATGTCCTTAATTCGAACAGAAATTTGCTGTAACGGGATGTTCTTCGATCCGGGGATAGCACCCGATGAGAATTCGGCCTTGGTTCGTACATCTATGATCACGGCATTGCGTGATACAAATTCCTGAATTTTCTTTGTCTTGTTTCCGAATAGAAAACTAAATAATCCCATGAGCTTGTTATTTTTTTAGAAGTGACAAACCATTATCGATAAGGAGCGCCACCTCGGGTCGTTTATTCTTTAATTGATCAAGATGCTTTTCTATGTCTTCTGAATAAGTACCGCTACTGTTTACAACTTCTTCAAGAATTTCAAGGGATAGTAGCCAATCTTGTGGAAATTGCTCTTGAACGGTATCAAAGATGTTTTTTAGAACAGAGATATCCTGTGCTTCATTTGATTCCCGGAAGTCTCGTACTTTTCTGTAAAGGTCGTTAAGTTCCTCTTCTGCGGAAGACAATTGGGTACGCACAGTCTCAGTCTCACTTAATTTATGAGAAAGCACATTGAATGAGTGATAATCAGCCGCGCCGGCAAATGCCGAAACGATCTCTTTACCCACCGCCATATCGAAGTCTCCCATTTCCGGTGAGTACAACACTTCGTCTTTATATTTTACGGTGCAATCGGTGAACTGGATCAACATGAGTTTACCGCTCAGATTACGCATACCGGTAACATTGAGGCCGTCTACGGTGATTCCACTTTCGAATTCAAAAGAAATTGGTTTCCCATCGTAAAAATTGTAGGCCTGTAAATCCCGTGGCCCCATGTTTTCGATGGAAAGATTAATACCTTTCAGCTTACCCAGGGGAGACCGGAACCCGTTGGTATGTCGGCTTATTCCATGTCCGATCACCTCTTTTTCACGATAGGCGAGAGCTGTTTCACCTTTCGTCTCAAAATAAACCACCTCATTATCTTCGTTTTGGATCATACGGGTAAATATTCCACTCACCTGAAGGCCTGTACTTAGTTCAATGGTCCCTATTTGTTTGCTGCCAATTAACTTTTTAAGTCCGCGCCAGCCGCCTTTCCGTACTGCCATGGTATTAGCAAATTCCTCCAGTACTTCCTGGAGATAGGCAAAATCCGGCGTTACATATAATTGAGGTTGTGGTTTGGTAATATCAAATTCCTGATAGGCCGCATCCACAGAATAAGGTATTTTCTTCACTTCCGGCTTCATACACCAGGTGCTTTCTCCAATGGATGATAACAGTCCGGCGCCATAGATCTTTGGATCTTCAACACTTCCAACAAGTCCGTATTCAACAGTCCACCAGTGCAGATTTCTAATCAAGGCCATTTCGGAAGGGGCTACTTTTTTCTGCTGAAGTTCGTTTACCTTCTTTTCGGCCAATGTTATCTTGTTTTCCAGATCCTGAACTGAGCTGGGATGAGCTTCTTTCAGAATGGATAATTCCCGCACTGCTTCGTAAATTTCATTGTCATGAGCACTGGTTATCGCTTTGGCGCCAACTTCTCCGAAACGACGCAGGTACTCAGCATAATCCGGACTGGCAATGATGGGTGCATGGCCTGCGGCCTCATGAATTATATCAGGGGCAGGAGTATATTCAATATTCTCCAATTGCCTTATATCACTGGCGATTACCAGTATCTTATACGCCTGGAATTCCATGAAAGCATTTGGTGGAATAAAACCGTCCACAGCAACGGCAGCCCATCCTATTTCTTTCAGAATGCGGTTCATACCGTACATAGAAGGAATTCGATCTATGGAAATGCCTGTTTTGCGTAATCCTTCCACGTAACTTTCATGAGCGACCTCGCTGAGGTAATCTACATTTTTACGCATGACATAGCGCCACACAGCCTGGTTTACAGGGGTGTAATCCTCATAATTCTGTGGCTTGATGAACTGCTTTAAATGCGGAGGTAAGCGGTCTATCAGCTCGTTGCTTTCATAGCTGGATCCCATAAGCCCTCAAAAGTAATACAGTGATTGCAGCTTTCCAAAGTCTTCGCCTTTTAAAGGCGATTTCGTTATCTTGCATAGAGAATGAAAACTGCTACCCGTAAGGACGAAATAATAGCTGCCGCGTCATCACTATTTAAGGAAAAAGGCTATAGTGCTGTCTCCATGCGTGATATAGCTCAGGAAATGGGAATAAAGGCCGCCAGTCTTTATAATCACATTTCGGGTAAACAGGAGATCCTGTCAACACTTGTACTGTTCCTGGCAAAAGAATTTACACGGGGCATGCATTCCGTGATGATATCTGAAAGATCTCCACTCGACAAGATCAGGGATATTATCGAATTGCATATTGATATCACGGTGAATCATTCCGAAGCGTTGGCGGCACTCAATAACGACTGGATGCACTTAGAAGATCAAGATCTGTCGGATTTTGTTAAAATGAGGGAGGACTACGAAGAAAATTTCAGGACTATCGTAAAGGAAGGTATAAAGGCCGGTGACCTCAAACCACGACATCCGGAGGTGATTTTATTCTCTATTCTCTCAACGTTGCGCACCTTATACCTGTGGTATCAAAAAAGGGGAAAACTGGACGTTAACATCCTGAAAAAGGACATGGTAGCGGTGTTATTGAAGGGCATAGTTTAGTAAAGAATTAACTTGCAAATTAGACTAACAAACGTTAGTTTTGTGAACCATAAAACAAAGTTCAGTGGCAAGATTTCATAAGTTAAAAGTTAAGGATATCTATAAGGAAACGGATGACTGTTCTGTGGTAACTTTCGATATTCCGGAGGAGATAAAAGACGACTTTAAATTCAGACAGGGTCAGCATTTAACGCTGAAGGCTGAGATAAACAATGAAAACATCAGGCGGAATTACAGTCTGTGCTCCAGTCCGTTTGACGACGAATGGAGAGTCGCTGTAAAACAGATCCCTGAAGGTAAGTTCTCCTCATATGTAAACAATGAATTGAGTATAGGCGATTTTGTTGAATCGTTGGCTCCAAGCGGAAGGTTCGGGGTCGATGTGAATTCGGCCGTCGCAAAGAATTATCTCTTCTTTGCGGCTGGAAGTGGTATCACTCCTATTCTCTCCATGATTAAAACCCATCTATCGCAAGAACCAGGGTCAACTTGCAAGCTATTTTATGTGAATAAAACAGCGAAATCCATTATCTTTAAGGAAGAATTGGAGCAGCTTCGAAACGCTTTCTTCGGGCGGTTGGAGATATATTATTTTCTAACCAGGGAGAAAAGGGATATAGAGCTTTTCAATGGTCGTTTCGATGATGACCGTATGAAGGTGTTATGCAGTACTTTCATTGATATTCCTGATACCAGTGAGGTATTCCTTTGTGGCCCCGAAGACATGGTGAATTATGTAAGCGATTATCTGGTCAATGCCGGATTACCCCAAGAATTAATTCATTTTGAATTATTTGTGAAGGGGCTTTCGGAAGAAGACAAAGCCAGAATGGAGCGGCTTTCGAAACAGAATGTGGAGGGAGTTGAGCTCACCATCATCGATGGTGGAAAAGAGTTCCATTTCACCATGACCAAAGACTATGATAATATACTCGATGCTGCTTTAGGAGCGGGAGCCGATCTTCCATTTGCCTGCAAAGGTGGTGTATGCAGTACCTGCAAGTGTAAAGTGCTTGAAGGTGAAGTGGAGATGAAAGTAAATTACGCATTGGAAGCCGATGAACTGGCTCAGGACTTTGTTCTGAGTTGCCAGTCCGTTCCGGTATCAGATAAAATTAAAGTTGATTTCGACGTCTAAAAAATGATGACATGAGTGAAAAAGAAGTAAAAAACATGGAAGAGATTTTTGAAGCGCGTATTGCTCGTGATGAAAAGATCGAACCTAAAGACTGGATGCCTGAAAAGTATCGTAAAACGCATATTCGGCAAATTTCTCAGCACGCCCATTCGGAAGTAGTGGGTATGTTACCCGAAGGGAACTGGATAACACGTGCGCCTTCGCTACGCAGAAAAGCGGCGCTGCTCGCTAAAGTTCAGGATGAAGCCGGTCACGGACTGTACTTGTATTCAGCAACGGAGACCCTGGGTATATCCCGGGAAGAGCTTTACGACCAATTACACAGTGGGAAAGCTAAATATTCCTCCATATTTAACTACCCAAGCATTACCTGGGCAGATATTGGTGCCATTGGGTGGCTGGTGGATGGAGCCGCTATTATTAATCAGGTTGCCTTGTGCGGTACGTCTTTCGGACCGTATGCCCGCGCCATGGTCCGTATTTGTAAAGAGGAAAGTTTTCACCAGCGCCAGGGATACGAGATCATGTTGACGTTGTGTAATGGAACTCCGGAACAGAAAGAAATGGCCCAGGACGCATTGAATCGCTGGTGGTGGCCAAGTTTGATGATGTTTGGCCCTCGTGATGAAGATTCACCACACACAGCTCAGTCTATGAAGTGGAAATTGAAGCGCAAGACCAACGATGAATTACGTCAGCAATTTGTGGATCAAACCGTACCACAGGCCGATATTTTAGGAATTACGATCCCTGATCCGGATATGACCTATAACCCCGAAACAGGACATTATGAATTTGGCGAGATCGATTGGGACGAATTCTGGCAGGTAGTGAAAGGCCATGGCCCGTGCAATAAAGAACGGATGGAAGCTCGTGTAGGAGCCTGGGAAAGAGGAAGCTGGGTTAGAGAGGCAGCAATGTCTTATGCTGAAAAGCAAGAAAAGAAAAAAATAGCAAAAGCAAGTTAAAACCAAGGATATGAAAAAAGAATGGCCATTATGGGAAGTGTTTGTTCGATCGAAGAACGGACTCGAACACAGGCATTTTGGAAGCCTGCATGCCGCCGACGCGGAAATGGCGCTTGAGAATGCGCGTGATGTATATACACGAAGAAATGAAGGCGTGAGTATATGGGTGGTGGAAAGCAAATATATAACTGCTTCCAACCCCGAAGACCACGGAGAATTGTTCGAACCGGCACAGGATAAAGTGTATCGGCACCCAACCTTTTATAATCTTCCCGACGAAGTAAAACATATGTAAATGAAGAATCAAGATCTGTATAATTATATCTTAGGTATTGCCGATAATTCTCTGATCCTCGGTCAGCGACTTGGAGAACTATGTGGTCATGGTCCGAATCTTGAAACAGATATTGCACTCACTAATATTGCATTAGATCTATTTGGACAAACGCGCAGTTATTACCAATATGCTGCAAGAATTGCCGGTGACGGAAAAACGGAAGATGATGTTGCTATGTTACGCGTAGAGCGTGATTATAAGAATGTACTGCTAGTTGAACAACCAAACACACATTTCGGACATGTTATTGCCAGACAGTACCTGTTCGATGTATTTCATCTTCTGCTGATGACCGAATTACAGAACAGTAAGGATGAAACCCTGGCTGCTGTTGCCAGAAAAGGAATCAAGGAAGTAAGCTATCACCAGCGATTTTCCGGGGATTGGCTGAAACGCCTTGGTGATGGCACCGAAGAAAGTCGGACGAAAATGCAGGAGGCCATCGATCATTTCTGGCCCTATACCGCAGAGTTGTTCGATACTACCGAATCCGATCAAAAGATGATAAAGTCGGGCATAGGCGTAGATGTTTCACTTCTGAAAGAGAGTTACTATAAAGAAGTCACCGAAACTCTGGAAGAAGCTACACTTGATGTACCTGAAAATCCTTATTTCAAAAAGGGAGGTAAGCAGGGGATTCACACCGAACATATGGGCTTTTTGCTCACAGAACTGCAATATATGCAGCGTACATATCCAAACATGAGCTGGTAAGATGAACATCGATTTACAACCAAATATCGACAAGGAACTCATTCCAATTCTGGATGAGGTCGCCGATCCTGAGATTCCCGTTCTTACGGTGCTTGACCTGGGTGTAATTCGTGAGGCAATTATGAAGGATGGGAAAGTATTGATCAAACTCACTCCAACCTATTCCGGTTGTCCGGCCATGGATGTAATAGGTGATGATCTTAAGGCTGCATTCAAAAAGAATAAAATGGAAGCGGAAGTGGAGTTAGTGCTTTCTCCGGCGTGGACAACAGATTGGATGAGCGAAAACGGAAAGCGGAAGATGGAAGAATACGGCATTGCCGCTCCCCTTGATGAAACCGCCGATAAGGAAGCCTTGCTGGGGAACAAGCGCATTGTTAAATGTACTAATTGCGGAAGCACGAACACAAAATTGGTAAGCCAGTTTGGCTCAACCGCCTGTAAAGCCTTGTTTCAATGTGAAGATTGCCAGGAACCATTCGATTACTTTAAATGTTTAAAATAATATAATGAGCGCATCTGTAATAAAAAGTATAGAGAATGGAGTGGCCTGGTTGAAACTCAACCGCCCCGATGTTTTCAATAGTTTCAATAGAGAAATGGCGCTGCTGTTCCAGTCGGAATTGGATGCCTGTGCTTCGGATAATAGCATAAGAGCTATTGTAGTGACAGGAAATGGTAAGGCTTTTTGTGCTGGTCAGGATCTCAAAGAAGTCACTACTCCTGAATTGAATCCGGGATTCAGGAAAATACTCGAAGAACACTATAATCCTATTATCCGGAAGATACGGTCGATAGACAAACCGGTTATTGCTGCAGTAAATGGTGTGGCCGCCGGCGCAGGTGCAAACATAGCCCTTGCTTGTGATATTGTGATTGCTTCAGAGGGATCGAGTTTCATACAGGCATTTAGTAAAATTGGATTAGTTCCCGACAGTGCGGGAACTTTCTTTTTACCAAGGCTAATCGGATTTCAGAAGGCTTCTGCATTTATGATGCTTGGAGAAAAAGTTTCGGCCAGGGATGCTGAAAAACTAGGCATGGTCTATAAAGTAGAAAGTATAGAGACATTTATGGATGCAGTAGAGAAAACAGCAACTACTTTAGCACAAATGCCAACAAAAGCACTGGGATTAACCAAACAATTACTTAACGCTTCCATGAACAATACCTTGGAAGAACAGTTGGATATGGAATCAAAATACCAAATCGAGTCTGCACAAAGTGAAGACTATGCAGAGGGAGTTGCGGCTTTTGTCGAGAAACGCAAACCAGTTTTTAAAGGGAAATAAATGATCAAGAACGTTGGAGTTATCGGTTCAGGGACCATGGGAAGTGGTATTGCACAGGTTGCAGCAACTGCTGGCTGTAAAGTGAACCTTTACGATACCAATCCGGAAGCGCTCGATAAAGCCAAAACTAATCTTGAAAAGATCCTGGACCGATTGGTGGAAAAAGGGAGAATAGATTCCAGGGAGAAGTCACGAATCCGGGAAAATATTTCTTACGTCGATTCATTGGAATCTTTATCCGATTCCAACTTAGTGATAGAAGCGATTATAGAGAATCTGCAGATCAAGCAGCAATTGTTTCGGGATCTGGAAGCTTTACTTTCAAAAAAAGCGATCATCGCTTCAAACACATCCTCTTTATCAATAGCCTCTATTGCTTCTGCTCTAAAGAGTCCAAAGCGTGGTATCGGCATTCATTTCTTCAACCCTGCCCCGCTAATGAAGCTGGTTGAGGTGGTTCCTGCAGTACAAACTTCAGAAAAGATCAAACAGACTACTATAGAAACGATAGAATCGTGGGGGAAGATCGTAGCTGTTGTAAAAGACACACCGGGATTCATAGTGAATCGCGTGGCTCGCCCGTTTTACGGAGAAGCCCTGCGGATCTATGAGGAAGGAATAGCAGATGTAGCAACCATTGACTGGGCGATGAAATCTATTGGTGGCTTTAGAATGGGTCCGTTCGAATTAATAGATTTTATTGGTAACGATATAAATTACACGGTAACGGAAACAGTCTTTGAAGCCTTTTATTACGATCCGCGCTACAAACCTTCGTTTACGCAGAGACGATTAAGCGAGGCAGGATACTTAGGCAGAAAAACAGGAAAAGGATATTACAATTATGAGGAAGGCGCCTCAAATCCGGCACCTGATGAAAATGTTGGCCAGGCTCAGAAGATATTTGATAGGGTATTGGTAATGCTTATCAATGAAGCGGCCGATGCCCTGTTCTGGAATATCGCATCGGCTGAAGATATAGAAAATGCCATGACGAAAGGCGTAAATTATCCAAAAGGACTGCTCGCATGGGCAGATGAAAAAGGAATTGACTGGTGTGTATCTAAATTGGATGAATTGTACGATGAATATCGGGAAGACCGCTACCGTTGCAGCCCGTTATTGCGTAGAATGAATAAAGAACAACGAACATTTTATTAATATGCTGGAAGGAACACTGATACCGCATAAGATGTTGTCTCAAGACGCTTTCAGTCAATGGCTGGGAATTGAGATATTGGAAAGCGAGATCGGTCGGTGCCAGGTTGCTATGACTGTTAGGGATGAAATGCTTAACAGTATGGGTAATGCCCATGGAGGTATAAGTTATTCGCTGGCAGACACAGCTTTTGGATTTGCGGCGAATTCACATGGGCTTATGGCTGTTTCCATTGAAACGTCAGTAAATCACATTGATGAGATTAAGGCGGGTGATTATCTCGTGGCTGAGGCTATTATCGATATCACCAAAACCAAAGTTGGTTTTAATGTAATAGAAGTTCGACGTGGTGAGGAGATCGTAGCCCTTTTCAAGGGAATGGTCTATCGTTCTTCAATTGAATGGAAATAAGTATGAAAGAAGCATTTATCATAGATGGTATTCGAACACCCATTGGGAACTACAAGGGGACCCTAAGCAAGGTGCGTACAGACGACCTGGGCGCAATGGTTATCAAAGAGGTTGCTGAACGAAATCCGGACATTCCTCAAGCCGCATATGACGACGTGATTATGGGATGTGCTAACCAGGCGGGTGAGGATAACCGAAATGTGGCGCGAATGGCGCTGCTGCTGGCAGGACTGCCGTTCACCGTACCCGGTGAAACAGTAAACCGATTGTGCAGCAGCGGACTATCTGCCATCATTCATGCCAATCGCGCAATTAAAGCTGGTGACGGAGATCTTTTTATAGCTGGAGGTGTTGAAAACATGACACGTGGCCCATACGTTATTGCAAAACCATCTACAGCTTTTGGGAATGATTCGAAAATGTATGATTCCAGTTTTGGATGGCGCTTTGTGAATGCCAAAATGCATGAACTCTATGGAACGGACGGAATGGGGAATACAGCCGAAAATCTCGTGGAGAAATACAATATCACCAGGGAAGATCAGGATGCGTTTGCCTATTGGAGTCAAATGAAGGCATCAGCAGCTCAGAAGAACGGCCGACTTGGGATGGAAATCGTGGACGTTGAGATCCCTCAGCGAAAGAAAGATCCGATCATTTTTTCGAATGATGAATTTGTAAAACCTGGTACTACCAAAGAGGTATTGGCCAAGCTAAGACCTGCTTTCAAAAAGGACGGTAGTGTGACGGCGGGGAACAGTTCGGGGCTAAACGATGGTGCTGCGGCAACCATCATCGCATCGGAAGATGCAGTGAAAAAATACAATCTTCATCCATTAGCCCGCATAGTTAGTTCGGCAGTTATTGGAGTAGAGCCCAGGATTATGGGAATAGGGCCAGTTGAAGCCAGTAACAAGGCTTTGGCAAAAGCTGGACTTGCTATGGAAGATATGGATGTAATCGAGCTTAATGAGGCTTTTGCTTCCCAGGCTTTAGCTTGCATCCGAGAATGGGGACTGGCAGATGACGATCCGCGCATTAACCCTAATGGCGGTTCCATAGCGATTGGACATCCCTTAGGAGTCACGGGTGCCCGAATAGCACTTTCGGCCGCCCTGGAATTGCGACAACAGAATAAGCGTTATGCGCTCATCACTATGTGTGTGGGGGTGGGGCAGGGTTATGCCGCGATTATTGAGAATGTAAACCTTTGACCAAGTGGAATTATTACGGGGCATAACCCGGTAACATGGGCAACTTATTAAATAGGGTTTGAGTTAAAATAATTCAGTAAACGATTCACAATGAATAAAACACAACATTATGTTACTGGTAGCTGGATTGACGGATCGGGAGAAGGAGCTCCTGTTTTCGATTCCGTGACCGGAGAACAGTTCACTTCTGTGACTGTTGAAGGCCTTGATGTTCCTTCTATTTTGGAATATGGCCGCGATAAGGGTGAGGCTTTAAGAAAAATGACCTTCCAGCAACGCGGATTGATGCTCAAGAAACTTGCAATGTACCTTAACAAGAAAAAGGAGCAGTTCTACGAATTAAGCTATCGTACCGGAGCAACAAAGGTGGACAGTTGGATCGATATTGAAGGTGGTTTTGGAAATTTGTTCGCCAATGCTTCCCTTAGAAAGTTATTCCCCAATCAGTCGTATCACGTGGAAGGGGAACCAATAGACCTATCCAGAGGCGGACGATTTATGGCCCATCATATTATGGTGCCGAAACGAGGTGTTGTTGTACACATAAATGCTTTTAATTTCCCGGTGTGGGGAATGCTTGAGAAATGTGCGGTGAATTGGATGGCAGGCATGCCTGCAATTGTACTTCCCGCACCTCAAACCGCGTACCTGGCCGAAGCTGTCGTTAGGGAGATCGTTGGGTCAGGTATTCTGCCCGAAGGATCAATTCAGCTAATTAGCGGGACCGCGAAAAATATCCTGGATACCGTTCAATCGCAGGATGTCGTTACCTTCACAGGTTCAGCCAGTACAGGTAAGATATTGAGAAAGCATCCGCAACTTATAGAAGAATCGGTGCCATTTACTATGGAAGCCGATTCACTGAACGCATCCGTTCTTGGCGAAGACGCTGTACCCGGAACTCCGGAATTTGATTTGTTCATCAAAGAAGTTCGCAAGGAAATGACCGTTAAAGCGGGTCAGAAATGTACCGCCATCCGAAGGATAATCGTTCCCGAAAAAATGGTAGAAGATGTTCAGATCGAACTCGGGAAACAATTAGATAAAGTTACCATTGGCGATCCCAGGCTTCAGGAAGTTCGTATGGGTGCACTTGTGAGTGATGCCCAGCGTAAATCTGTTCGGGAACAGGTTGAAAAAATAGCTAAAACAGCCGAAATTGTATACGGTGATTTGGATGTTGTTGAAACCATTGGTGCTGATTCGAAAAAAGGAGCATTCCTTAAACCAATCTTACTTCGGGAGAATAATCCGTTCAAGAACGAAGCTGCCCATATTACAGAAGCATTCGGGCCGGTGAGTACACTGATGCCATACAAGGATTTAAATGAAGCCATCACTCTTGCTCAAATGGGCAAAGGATCGCTGGTCTCTTCCATTGCCACGTATAATGATAATATCGCCAAAGAATATGTAATTGGCGCGGCCTCTCATCACGGTAGAATTTTAGTTTTGAACCGGGAGAATGCCAGGGTAAGTACAGGACATGGATCTCCGCTTCCCACTCTGGTTCATGGTGGGCCGGGTAGAGCAGGTGGAGGAGAAGAAATGGGTGGTATGCGCGGTGTAAAACATTATTTGCAGCGATGCGCTGTGCAGGGAACACCAACCACACTTACCGAAGTCACTGGCATTTACCAACCGAAAGGGGCATACAAGGAGGCGGAACAGCATCCTTTCAAGTATCACTGGGAAGATATTGAACCCGGGATGTCCTTAAAAACGCATAAACGTACCATTACCGATGGAGATATTGTGAATTTTGCAAATCTCACCTGGGACCACTTTTATGCTCATACCGACATTACTTCTCTGGATGGAAGTATTTTTGAAAAAAGGACTGCTCATGGCTATTTCCTATTGGCCGCAGCTGCTGGACTGTTTGTGTATCCGAATAAGGGCCCGGTAGCCGCTAACTACGGATTGGAAGACTGCCGATTCCTTCGTCCTATCTACCATAACGATACGATCTATGTGCGCCTAACCTGTAAGCAAAAGATCGACAGGGAACAGCGGGGTACTGAATTGCCCAGCGGAATTGTTAAATGGTATGGTGAAGTATTTGATACCGATGATGAATTAGTGGCAGTGGTTACTGTCCTTACCATGGTTCAGAAGAAGCAGAATACTTTTGTGGAAATGACTTCTGAAAAGATAGATGAATGCCTTGCCAAGCTAACTGAAGACTCCAAACCCACATGGGGGAATCTCACCCCGCAGCATATGCTGGAACATCTTGAATATACATATAGAATAGCAGCTGGAGAAATTCAGGATTTCGAGATTTCGACACCGGAACGAGTTCTGGAGAAAGTTCATGCGACTTTATACAACTATAAGAAAATGCCACAAGGGTACGATTTTCCATTGCGCGAAGAGGCAGAGATGGATAAATTGAAACATCCGGATCTCGCTACTGCAAAAGTAAAATTCCTTGAAGCAAGGCAGGATTATCTCGATTATTTTGAAGAAAACCCAGATGCACGAACCAAAAATGTTGTTTTTGGTGAACTCAACCGATTTGAGTGGTATTTATTAGAGCGGAAGCATTTAAACCACCATTTTGAACAGTTTAGATTGATTTAATGAAATAAATATGACCGAACCCTACGTAAAAGAAGACATACAAAACGGAATTTCGACCATCGAATTTTTCCATCCTGCTCATAATAGCCTGCCGGGCGACCTTTTAGCGAAATTGGCAGCGACAATTAAAGGAGCGGGTGAAAACGATGAGGTGATGGTTATTGTGCTGAAAAGTGGTGGTGACCGAACCTTTTGTGCGGGTGCTAGTTTTAAGGAGCTTATCAATATAAACGATGCCGATTCCGGGCGTGTTTTCTTCAGTGGTTTTGCGAATGTGATCAATGCCATGCGAAAATGCCCTAAATTTATTATTGGCCGAATTCAGGGGAAAACGGTTGGAGGTGGTGTTGGTGTAGCTTCTGCTACCGATTACTGCATGGCCACAAAATACGCTTCCATAAAGTTGAGTGAACTCAATGTGGGAATAGGACCCTTTGTAGTTGGTCCGGCCGTGGAGCGCAAATTAGGATTAAGCGGTATGTCTCAGATCGCGATCGATGCCAATAGTTTTTACGATGCTGCATGGGCTCGGCAAAAAGGACTTTTTGCGCAGGTATATGATTCAACAGAGGAACTGGATGAAGCTGTTGCGGCTTTTGCCGGGCAATTATGCGGTTATAACCCGGAAGCTATGAAGGAAATGAAGAAAGTATTCTGGAAGGGGACTGAAGACTGGGACGAATTATTAGCCGAAAGAGCCGCAATAAGCGGCAGGTTAGTACTTTCGGAATTTACCAAAGAAACTCTGAAACGATTTAAATGATCTATAGCTTTAAAGGACATATACCTGTTGTTCATGAATCCAGTTTCGTGCATCCGCTTGCAGCGGTGACCGGGAATGTGATTATAGGCAAGGATTGCTATATAGGCCCGGGAGCTGCCATTCGAGGCGACTGGGGTGAGATCATACTGGAAGATGGAGTGAATGTGCAGGAGAATTGCACAGTGCATATGTTTCCCGGAAAGAGTATCTTATTGAAAGCCGGAGCTCACGTAGGGCATGGGGCTGTGGTCCACGGCGCGAATTTAGGTGCGAACTGCCTTATTGGTATGAACAGTGTGATCATGGATGGTGCTGAAATAGGAGATGAATGTATCGTGGGAGCAATGAGTTTTGTGAAAGCCGAATCGAAATTTGAAGCAAGAAAACTTATTGTAGGTAATCCGGCAAAAGCAATAAAGGATGTTTCAGAAGAAATGATTGCCTGGAAGACAGCAGGAACGAGATTATATCAGCAGTTACCATCAGACTGTCATGAGACGTTGAAGGCCGTGGAACCTTTGCGTTCCATCCCGGAAAACAGGCCGAAACAAGAAGATTTTTATAAGACTTTAGAAGAATTCAGGAGAAACTAATGAGTCAGTTTGAATTTAAAATGCCCAGGATGGGTGAGAGTATTACGCAAGCCGCCATTATCAAATGGTTTAAAGGCGTGGGTGACACTATTGAGTTGGATGAGATTTTGCTGGAAGTAGCTACAGATAAGGTTGATTCTGAAGTGCCTGCTACGGTCTCCGGGGAGATCGTAGAATTATTGTACAAACCCAATGACGTGGTCGATATAGGCGAAGTGATCGCGATCATTCGAACGAATGGCGAGGTTCCCGAGCCTTCCTCCCGAGCAAAAAAAGCTAAACCTACGGAAAAGGGAAAAGCCATTTCAGAAAGAAAAAGAAAGCCCAAACCTAAAACGCAGACCGCCTTCAAGGTGAATGAGAATGTGTATATCAGCCCGTTGATCGATAGCATAGCGAGAACTCACCATGTAAGTTATGAAGAGTTGGCCCGAATTCCGGGAACAGGTAAAGAAGGCAGGCTTAGAAAAAGTGATATCATGAATTACCTGGCTGAAGGAAGGCCATTCCAGTTTGCGCAACCCGTTGCGGATAGCTCCGGATTTAAGGTGCCGGATCTTCAATTTGACAAGGGAAAAGGTAAAATTGTGGAGATGGATCGAATGCGGCAGATGATAGCTGACCATATGGTATTCAGTAAGCATACCTCACCCCATGTGACCGCGTATGTAGAAGCCGACCTTACAGAAATGGTAAACTGGCGAAACAAAGTGAAGTCCGGTTTTCTGAAAAAATATAATGAAAAACTAACCTTTACGCCCTTATTTATTGAGTGCATTGCCAAAGCGATCAAGGCATTCCCGATGATCAATTCCTCACTTGACGGAAAAAAAATCATTGTTAAAGACCATATCAATATAGGAATGGCAACAGCATTGCCTTCAGGGAATTTGATCGTACCGGTTGTGCGTAATGCCGACAAACTGGATTTAGTGTCATTAGCGGCAGCGACCAATGAGCTGGTTGTAAAAGCAAGGGATGGAAAACTGGCGGCAGATGATACCAGCGGAAGTACATTCACCATAAGTAATGTGGGCACATTTGGAAGCCTGATGGGAACACCAATAATTAATCAGCCGGAAGCTGCGATCCTGGCGACAGGAATTATTAAAAAGAAAGCGGAAGTGATGGAGCGTGAAGATGGAGACCAGATAGAGATCAGGCAAATGATGTATTTGTCCTTGTCTTTTGACCATCGCATAGTAGATGGATATCTCGCCGGATCGTTCTTGCGAAGGGTCGCGGATGAGATGGAACAATTTAACCAAAAACGAAAAATTTAAAGAATAGAATGATGGAGATCACGGAACAAATTAAAATTAATAAAACGACCAACTCGAGATTGGCCGCCCTGGATTTCAATTCAATCCCCCTGGGTAGAACTTTTACAGATCATATGTTTATTTGTGATTATGAAAATGGGCAGTGGCAGAATCCAAGAGTTGAACCTTTAAAGGATATACCTACCCATCCGGCTGCTATGGCCCTTCACTATGGGCAAGCCATCTTTGAAGGGATGAAAGCTACGCTGGACCAGGAAGGGAATCCTATGTTATTTCGACCGGATCAAAATGCAGCACGACTTAATTTCAGTGCGAGACGGATGGGAATGCCGGAATTCTCGGTTGAATTGTTCGTAGAAGGATTGAAAACCTTTGTGGACATGGAGCGCGAATGGATTCCTCCGCAGGAGGGAAGTGCCCTGTATATTCGTCCGTTTATGTACGCAGATGAACCATTTATCGGTATGCGGGCAGCAACCAGCTATAAGTTTATGATCATCGCATCACCCTCTGGGCCCTTATTCAGTAAACCCATTAACCTATGGGCGGAGAAGCAATTTATTCGTGCTGTTGAAGGAGGAACCGGAGAGGCCAAAGCAGCAGGGAATTATGCCGCGGCGATCAGGCCGACTGAGATCGCAAAAGAAAAAGGATACGACCAGGTACTTTGGTTGGACGCTGTAGAGCACAGGTATATCCAGGAAGTGGGCACTATGAATATTTTCTTTAAGATCGATGGGAAGATAATAACACCTAGCCTTGATGGGGCTGTTCTAAGTGGTATCACTCGCATGAGCGTGATCGATCTGTTGCGCTCTAAGGAGTATTTAGTGACCGAAAGGCCAATCACCCTGGATGAGATCATTGAAGCCGAGAAAGACGGCAGTCTTGAAGAAGCATTCGGGACCGGTACGGCGGTAGGCATCGCCTATATAGATACCATAGGATATGATGACAAAGTAATACGGATCTCAGAAGAACATCCTCTGGGACTTGAAGTTAATGATACATTAAACAGAATTAAAACAGCTAAAGAGCAAGACTCTTTTGGATGGATGGTAAAGGTGATTTAACCATGATCAAGGAAGAAACAAAACTATTGAAAACCAAAACACTGAATAAAGAAACACTTATAAAAGGCTTTCAAAACCTATGCACGGCAAAGGCGTTGACCTTTTTATATGAGGAGAATTTCAAAACCGTCTCTAAGTACGTGCATGCGACTTCTCGAGGGCATGAGGTGATTCAAACTGCAGTGGGTATGCAATTGAAACCTCAGGATTATGCATTTCCTTATTATCGTGACGATGCCATGCTCCTGGCTATAGGTATGCGACCTTATGACCTGATGCTCCAGGTACTTGCCAAGCGGGACGATCCGTTCTCGGGAGGAAGAACCTATTATTCGCATCCCAGTTTAAAGGATGAGGATAAACCTAAAATTCCACACCAGAGCTCTGCTACAGGAATGCAGGCGATCCCGGCTACCGGGGCGGCCATGGGCTTTTGGTATAAGGAGGCCGAAGGCTTAGATGTCAATGATGAAAAACCTATAGTTATTTGTTCATTAGGGGATGCTTCGGTGACAGAAGGAGAAATTGCTGAGGCATTTCAAATGGCAGCTTTAAAACAACTACCCATATTATATTTGGTTCAGGATAATGGTTGGGATATATCTGCTACTGCTGCAGAAACACGAGCACAGAATGCATTTGAATATGCGGCAGGCTTCCATGGCCTGGAAGCTGTTTCCATTGACGGAACCGATTTCGAACAAAGTTATAAGACCATTTCAGAAGTGATAAACACGATTCGTGAAGAACGAAGGCCATTCCTGGTTCATGCGAAGGTGCCTTTATTGAATCACCATACTTCAGGAGTTCGTATGGAATGGTACAGGGATGATCTTGAAGAATCACAAGCTCGGGATCCGTATCCCAAAATGAAGGCGTTGCTCAAGAAATCAGGTCTGAACGATAACGAGATCCAGGCATTGGAAAATGAGCAAATTAATATAGTTCGTAGCGATTTTAAAAAAGCATTGAAGGCAGAAGATCCGAGGCCTGAGGATCTGTTCACTCACGATTTTGCTCCTACGGCTATCCTTGAAGAAAGCGGGGATCGCAGTCCATCGGGAGCCGACAAGGTGGTTATGGTAGACTGTGCGTTATTCGCGATCGAAGAGCTGATGAGAACGCATAATGAATGCTTATTATATGGCCAGGATGTGGGTGGAAGACTTGGCGGGGTATTCCGTGAAGCTGCAACTCTTGCTCAGAAATTTGGTGATAACAGGGTTTTTAATACTCCTATTCAGGAAGCTTTTATTGTAGGTTCAACAGTAGGGATGAGCGCCGTAGGACTGAAGCCTATCGTTGAGGTGCAGTTTGCAGATTATATCTGGCCCGGACTAAACCAGTTATTTACGGAAGTGAGCAGAAGTTGTTATTTATCCAATGGTAAGTGGCCTGTTTCCATGATCTTAAGAGTACCGATAGGTGCTTATGGTAGTGGCGGACCGTATCATTCGTCATCGGTTGAAAGTGTTGTTTCAAACATTCGCGGCCTCAAAATTGCATACCCTAGTAATGGTGCCGATCTTAAAGGCCTGATAAAGGCGGCGTACCACGATCCGAATCCCGTAGTTATATTCGAGCATAAAGGATTGTACTGGAGCAAGGTTCCCGGAACAAAGGGGGCAACTTCAGTTGAGCCTGCCGAGGATTATGTGTTACCATTTGGCAAAGCATGGGTATTACAGGAGATTTGGAAGCAGGAAGAGGAAGAAACACTCGCTATCATCACCTACGGTATGGGAGTGCACTGGGCTATAAATGCTTCTGAGGAGCTTGGATTGGAAGACAAGATCGAGATAGTGGATCTGCGAACCTTACACCCATTAGATTACAACACGGTGTTCAATAGTGTAAAGAAATGCGGAAAATGCCTGGTTGTCACTGAAGAACCCACTGAAAATAGTTTCAGCAGGGCATTACAGGGCAGAATACAGGAAGAGTGTTTTCAGGAGCTTGACGGGCCGGTAATGATCATTGGTTCGGAAAATATGCCTGCTATTCCATTGAATAGTACCCTGGAACAAGCGATGATCCCATCTGTTAAGAAAGTAAAGAAAAAAATTACTGAAATACTGAAATATTAAAAAGGAGCGCATCCGCGCTCCTTTTTCATTACCAAACAAATTTCTTGAATTATTGCTTAATTAATTTAACAGTCTGTGTAGTATTTCCTACTACAATCCTGGCGATGTAAACACCGCTGGCATAGTTAGATAGATTGATACCCATTGCATTGCCTTCTCCTGTGAATTGAGATACTTCAGTACCAAGAACATTGTATAGTGTTACAGATGTAATTGGTTCTTTTGCTTGAATATTCACGATGTCAGTAAAGGGATTTGGCCCGTAGCTTAGTCCTTCAATGGTTGTATCTTCTGTACCTAATGTAGGATCAAATATCATAAGGTCAAACTCGATGTCCACGGGCATAGCACTTAAGTCCTCTGTAAAAACGGCCCAATTGCTTCCTGTGTACCAAACGCCTACTGCCTTATCCATAAGAACATTTGAAGGCGCTCCAGAAACTCCCCAGTTATGCGTGAGTACTACAATCCCGTTAGGGTTGTTGTTTAAAAGTGGATGGTCAATTTCTGTCCAGTTTCCTGAAATATTTCCAGCATCAGCCCTGTGAGTCAAGGTTTGTGCGACCTCAGGATTCACAGCGTAGAAGAAAGCCGAGTCCAATGGAATAGCGGCAAAATCTTCAGCATAAATGATCCATCGATCGGTATTTACATCATACCAAACACCAT
>JABDNT010000038.1 GCA_013043685.1 Flavobacteriaceae bacterium
GTTATATAGAGTAATCCGTTCTCTGAGTACAAAGGTTCGATGTCCTGACTTCGTTGTCCAAAGCTATAGTTGAACGGCTCGAATCTGTTTTTAGTTATTTTTCCAAATTTTTCAATAATCCTGGTTACTGTCATCAGGCTGTCGAAATCACCATTGATGAATTTATCATATGCCTGAACTAATAGATCCTTAGGCCGCAAGGGATTTGTAGGTTGTAAAAGGAATACATTCTCAGGTTTATCTTCTATGTTATGAACTGCATGCTGAAGTGCACTGGCCGTGGAACTATGATCACTACTCAAACTAGCCGGCCGATCTATAACTTTAGCCCCATAATCGATAGCAACCCTTTTAATTTCGGGGTCATCTGTACTTACATAAACCTCATCTATGATATTCGAGTTGTCCTTCGCGTAGATTATGCTATGAGCCACCAAGGGTTTTCCCCCTAAGGAAATAATATTCTTATTAGGTAATCGCTTGGATCCACCTCGGGCAGGAATGACAGCAATATTTTTAGTCAAGGTAAGGGGTATTTGATTTTCAAAGTTACTATTATTATCCTTAATTCAGTCTACCATACAGCGCCGATCGGGTTCAAGAATCACAAATTACCTCAAACACGACTGGCAAGAGGAAATCTCTTCAATTTCTCAGATCTTTTTAATTACATCGAACGAACGCATGCATGCTGTGTGAGCTTTAAACAATCTATTAGTATCCACATTTTCAAATATTTGCTGGAAGTCGGAGTACGCTTCTGCCGGAACCTGCATATATGTTTCGATATAACGGGCTGTAGCCGAAGGTTTCAGAAACCGACTTCTCCAGGCATCAAGACCGGTGGAAAGATGATCCAGCCGCTGATCCTTCATTTGTGATTCATAGAGTCCAAGTAGTTTCTTCTTATCCTCAATCACTTCAGAAATATCTACATAGAAATTGGGTAACAGGTCTGTATGCACTGAATAGAAATTAACAGGACCGCCATAGTTCGCTCTATTCAATGCTTTACCTAAAATATAAGAACATAAACGGTGCTTCGGAGGTTGATCCACAGGCCAAACGGCGAATACCGCGTCCCAGTCCTCTTCCAACCATGTAACGAGTTTCCCGATGTGGTCGTTCGTTACTTTCATAGAAATATTGTCGATACCCAGTTCAAGCATATTCGCATTCAGGTTTTCACATACTTTCAAAGCTTCTGTTTGCCGCGTAGTCACAGAGTTATCAGGATTTGATAATTCGGCTCCATCGGTTAGGAACCCGATACTGATCTCACAACCCTGATCCTTCAATTTTAAGATGGTTCCACCACATCCCAGTAATTCATCATCCTGGTGTGGCGCCAGAACTAAGACCCGTTTCAATTCCTTCAATGCTAATGGCTCTGGCTCGAGTATCTCCCTAAAATAGTCTAATTGCCAGATGCGTTCGATAAAATCTATATCGGTTGACTTATATACTTTTTTCAATAGAAAATGATAGGCACCTTTTTCGTTCCTGGCGAAGTAACGGTACTTGTATATAGATTCGATCTTGTTTAATATCCTTCTGATCATCTTACTGCCAATAGCTTAACTTTTTTCCTAACAACTTCTCCAGGTCTTCGTTATGTGGTTTATAAAACTGCTTCAACTTATCAATAATTGAGGGATTTACTTTGTGTTCTGCTCTAGCGGACCTATAATACCATCCTCTGAATGAACGCCTTAGTGCGACACGTTTTTTCGTGTTATTAGTTATCCTCACGATGATGGCCTCCGAAATTCTATCCCAGAGGTTGAATATCCAGGAAATGCCTTTTCTCTTTGAAAATTCATTCCGCTGCCAAAGTTCCTCACGATTTGAATGTAATGGTTTTATTGCAATTCCTTCTTCTGAATTAATACTCAGAAAGATACATACTTCGGTCATCACTTCATTCCAGTTCATAAACAGTTCTTCCAATATCACTACTTTGACCCTTTCTCTTGAAATGTATTTGTAGAAGTGTCCGAGGCTGGAAGCGTAACAGCCTCTTTCTTTGTATTGTAGATGTAATTTCTGCCATGAACTAAGATCTTCATTCTTTTCTCGTTCAATTGCTGCTTCAAAGGATAATGTTTCTCTTCCTTTACCTAATTCATTAAAATACTGACTTTCGGCTCTTTTAACAGGATTCCTCAGGATAATAATAAATTTCGTATCAGGAAGCATCCTTGCCAGGCGTTCATGTGAAGGCCTCCACCATAATAAGTCCGCATCCTTCTGGCCTGTACAGCCTGAGAGACCTGAAAACAGATCCTGATAGTCACTTAGGGGGTGTGTTTCATCCCAATTCTTTAAATTCTCATCTAGTAATGGTGTTCTGGAAAAAAGTTCTGGTTCGATAAAGAAATCATAATCACTCAAATGGTACATCCCTACCTCGGAGTGCTGTTTCAGGATCTCGTACATTGTCGTTGATCCGGATCGTCTTTCACCAGCAATAATGAAATTGGGATTACTCATAAATAGAATTCAGCTTAGAAAGGTCTTTCTCAAAAAGAGGTCTTAACTTCTCAATTTCATCCTCCGATTTATTCCACCATTCGAGTTCCAGTAGCTCTTCAATGACTTTATCAGAAAACCGCTGTCGGATACTCTTTGCAGGAACACCAGCTGCAATATGATAGTGCGGCACATCTCTGGTAACCACAGACCCTGCAGCAATTATGGCTCCGTTTCCTATGGTGACACCGCCCAGGATAATAACATTCTTTCCAATCCAAACATCATTTCCAATGATCGTCCTTTCATTGGTTTTGTATTTAGTCATCAATCCATCCAGCAGACGCTTATTTATGTAAGTAGACATATGATTCACCGGATGATTAAAGGTATTCACCGATGCGTAAGGGGCAAATTGACAATACCTTCCTATTTCAATATTGCCATGGATTAAGTTGTGAATACCAAAAGTAGTGGCATATCCAACTTTAACTGAACCATTGAAATTACAAGAATCCAGGACCGCGTTATTTCCTTCAAACGAAACATTCTTCAATCCACGGGAAAAACCACTAAGTTCGACCCCATCTGTTTTCTGACGAGCATTCAGAAAATAATGAAGTAACTTTTTTACCGAAAGGCGAATTGAGTTCAAAATTGTTGGTTTTATATCAAACTTATATAATTTCGGGCAGTTATCGGCAGTAATTAATCCACCCTCCCCTGAATTGCTGATGAGTTATACCCACTTTATTTTCTTGAAAAGTGCTACCAGCCTGGTTTTTATCGAATATGGAATAAGTCTCGAGAACAGTGACCTCCTCCTGGAAGGAAGATCGGCAAACCTAAAATCTTCTTCAGAGAAATTTTCCAGTGATTTTAATTTCTGAGAAGCCCATTCCTTGTCCAGCGCATTCCCCATATGCCATACAAAAGCCTTAGGAGACGAAAGTCGCCATAACCCGGTTTTATCCATTGGTGTGTCAAGGTAGATGTTCTCAGAACCACCTGAAGCAGCAATATTACTCATAGCGAGAGGTGTCTTCCTTAACACTTGAGTTCTAACCACGGTACAGCAAAAATGCCCTGCACCAATTATATAATTCTCACCTACACACGCTACCTTACTTTGGTGAAACATCTTTTCAGTAAAGGACAAGTCTCTATCTACACTTTTATGAAAATGACGCAGATCATCATAGCTACACACATCTTTGGTCTTTTTCATAGCACCTAAAAACGTGAATATATTATCTAAAACAGTACTATCGGCACGAGCAAGGTTTCTTGGCGTAGGATTCATAGACACCAGTCCTGCATTTCGCACTTTCTCAAACATAGAAAATGTTTGTTTCAGCCAACCTTTATCAAAGAAAACATCGGCGTCTGCGTAGGTAACAAAATCCTCGAAACTCGCCCGAGCCTCGGGTATGATAGCATTCATTTTACCAACATTATCTGTATTAAAAACTGCCCTGTCTATCTTGCCTGCTTCGAACAGACCCCTGATATATGTATTCACCTCGTCACTGGAAGCATTCGAAATAAGACTGATCTTCGTATCAGAATTTATCGTAGCCAACAAGGATTGTATACACATTTTGAGAACATTAAATGATCCTTCGAAATAACCCTCTGCATTTGGAATATAAACGGGTATAATAACCCGATGGGACGATTTTGAAAGATCTAGTTCCTTGCTGATATTAGGATTCTGTCCTATTCGCATATCCTAATGTTATATCGGTCACAGATTAGCTGGTACGTGCTCAATCGGTTCATCTATACAGGTTTAAAAAAGTCGTATTTCGCAAGTATTTCTTCAAGTTCCTGTTTGGACACTACCGTATCCTTACTACTAAACTCCTCTATCTCAACACTGGTATCAGCCAAATTATGGTAGTGCATATAAAAGCTGTTGTCTTCTGCATTGTAATGTGTTCTCGGGATCTCTTCCTTGGCGATCATGATCTCATGGATTTTTTCTGAAATACGTGGTCTGCCAACAGTATATTTAAGTCCGAAGCGCGATTCATAGATCTCAAACAGATCCTTCACAAGGAAACTCTTCAAATTAGGAATCACGTTATATCCCGATACTTTAAGGCAATTCTCGATTACTTCAATCGCCTCAGCAGATTCGATCATGAATCGTGTCATCTCTTCACTATACAGCACCAGCGAATAATTGTTTCGTATACTATCCCATATCAAAGGAATGATGCTACCTGTCGAATTCAGAACATTTCCATAAATGGCTGTGCTCAATAAAACGTTAGACCTTTCTGCATTCACGATGAACGCTTCGCCACCTACAAATTTCATTGCCCCGTACAAAGTAGTAGCTCCCCTGCTTTTATCACTCGATATAAAACAAGCCGCTTCAAAATTATTGTCTTCGGCAACTTTACGTGAGTTCAACGCACCGGTAACAATTGTGTTGATAGATACTTCAACATTCTGGTCGACGGCTTCGATCTGCTTCAACGAGGCTGCAAATATGCCCAAATGATGGCCCTGGGCCGAACGATTCATAAGATCAAAATTAGCAACATCGCCAATAATACAGTTTATCTCAGGAAACTGCTTCTTAATAAAATAATGCTTTGCCTCATCCCTACTGTAAATTGTTATGTCGTAATCATCGTAGAAATGCGCTACCAGATGCTTTCCGAGAAATCCCGCACCGCCTGTAATAAATATCTTTTTTCGTTCAGTCATTAGTAATAGCTGGTTAAGGTTGATAAGAGTTGAGATTCAAATTTACTTTTAATATTTATATGAAACGGATCCGCGTGATAGGCAAGATGTAATTCTTTTATAGTCCTGTGAAGATCCGGTAAAAACACTTTGGTGGTATCAAATGTATCCTTACTCTTTAATTGTAATATTGAATTGATAGCGTCTTGTATATACATCAGGCTAATTTCAACATCATTGATATAACTTTCCTTGCCTGTTATGATATCCTGGCAAAAATTTGCCACAACCGACGTATGATACGGTTTTGCCAAGGGCCCAAATAAATTGGGAAATACTATTTTCTCAAATTTTTTATTCCAGGAATCACATACCGATCTCAGGTATTCCGAGCCGGCCTTCTTCGATCGACCGTAAAAGCTGTCACCTTCTTCATGAATCGAACTGGTAAACAAAATATTCGGGTTAAGACCGGCCTTCGTTAGCAATGCTATTATATCCCTGTTAATTCGTTCATTATTCTCGAACACCAGTTTTTCTTCCGATTCCCGGTGAGAGGAGGCCAGATGTATCAACCAATCAACCGTTTTTGGCGGATGTGGGAATATCTGTGTGAATTCCCTGTCTGTTATAAAAACTTCAAAACCGTCTTCAATAGCCAGCCTGTTTAAGAGATGTCTTCCCACAAATCCAGAGGCACCCGTTATAAGAATGGTCTTTCTGTTCATTCACTATTTATTGATTCACAAATTAAGAAATCGATATCTATTGTCCTAGCCTAAAAACAAATTAGCAGCTAGCGTTATCAACAATTGATCTCCCTCTATCGGGAGGATACTAACTTCTTTATTAGTAATTTCAAATTATTCAAACTGAATATCCACATCGGATCCAGGCCGAATAACTTTGGCATGGTCCTCAGCCATCCGAGATGCCCTTTTTTGATCTGCATTCTTACCAGCTGGCGTCTTAATTGGTTGAATTCATTCGCATTTATTAGCTGGTTATTTTTCATGTTAGTAACAACTTGCATAAGATAACCGGGCAGGTCAAGATATTTATTGCTGTTTTTAGCACTTATACCCTCATGTTTTCTGTAATAAACCAACGGTTGATCCATATAAAAAAAACTACCCTGGAATGAACATCGCACCCAGTACTCCATATCTTCACCAGCAGCAGGCATATCTTCATTAAAATAACCAACCTTATCTACCAACGACTTTCTAACAATTACGGATGAAGTCATTAAGGTCCAGTTACCAACCATTCTCATGTGTACCTTACCTGTTTTCTCGGCTGGATCACCAGGGCGTCCGATGATCTCGTCTAAAAGCTCCCCATCTTCATCAATACCTTGGCAACATCCATGCACCAGGTCTGTATCGGGATTCGAATCAAAGATCGCCATTTGTTTACTCAACTTGTCTTCACGCCACAGGTCATCATCATCAACAAACGCAATAAATTCTCCCTTTGCACTGCGTATTCCCTTATTTCTGGGGACCGCGGGACCACCGCTGTTGTCGATTCGGTGATACCGGACTTTCGGATAAGCTGAACAAAGATTCTGGGTCTGGTCGTTTGGTGAACCATCATCTATTACAATTATCTCGAAATTTGAGTACCGTTGCATCATAATACTCTCGAGCGTTCTAGAAAGAAGTTCCATACGATCGTAGGTAGGAATAATAATGCTAACCAGCTCAGCCATTAGATATCCTTTATTCGTTTTTTAATGCGCTTTAGTATACCCTTCAAAGAATATTTAGGGATTTTGTTTCTCGCAATTTCCTCTTCTATCTCCTTACGGTATTTGTCGTAATCCGTTCCGTATAACTCCTTAAGCATTCGTTCATCTTCCTTTTGTTTCAGCGGATTTTCCTCCGGATCATTACTAAGTCCGGAAAGATCAAAAATGGTCAAAAAATAAGGGATATGTTGAAAATGGTATTTCCCGCTTAAGTAACATTTTATATAAAAAGCTCGGTCTGCTCCCATTTTGTAAGACTCGTCGTAGTAGCCCATTTCATCAAACACAGAACTCTTGAAAAAAGTACTCTGGTGCGGTAATGAAGTCTTTACGAAATACGCCGGATAAAGCTCATCCGGGTATTTCTTAAATCCCTCTTCGAATTTATAATCTCCGTAAATTATATCACCTTTGAACTGGTTGTGATTAATAAATTCCTCTAAGGCGATTGCACCATTCAATTCATCACCACTATTCAGAAACAATAAATAATCTCCCCTGGCCTTAGCGATTCCCTTGTTCATTGCATTATAAATCCCGGTATCCGATTCACTCTGCCAATTCACCAATCCAGGTTCAAGATTTCTGAGATAGTCAACGCTGCCATCGTCGGAATTACCATCCAACACAAGGTATTCAAGATCCTTATAACTCTGCCCAATTACTGAGTCCACCGTTTTCTTTAGCCCTTCAACATTGTTGAAATTAATCGTTATTACGGAAAGAAACGGATTCTTCATCTCAATTCATTTTCTCTAGCCAAATATTTCCTCCTTTATTCAAATAGGCAAGGGGCATTTCTGTAAATACATCTTTACGGTGCAAATGCAAATAATGAGGGAACAATCTGATTTCATAATCGTTGTTATTCATTAGAAAGGCCCGTAAAAAATAATTCTCGTTCCAGTTCCTGCCACCATAAACCCAACCTTTGGGATATTCGAACGGATAGAAGATATCGTGGAAATGAATCCAAACTCCGGGCTTCAATATCGGAAGTATCTCGAAAAATATATAGTTCACATCACTGCCGGTTTTAGCCACATGTGTACTGTCTATAAATAGAATATCTCCTGCTTCTAATCGACTGAAATAAGAGGGTTCCACCTCCTGAACCTTCTTCGGAATAATGATAGTGCTTTTTTTGTCGTTTTCATTAATATTTTCGAACAGCCTTTCCGGATTGGGTTCTATAAAATGCAGATCGATTCGATTGTCGAAATTGTGCTGATTTACATCCAGCATTAAGGCAGATGAAAATCCCGATCCTACTTCAATTATTCTGTCCGGTTTAAGATGACGAAGCATACTATACAGGATAATCCCATCGGTATATGAGTACATCTCGTTTTCAAAATAGTACCTAAAATCGTCTTTTTTATGCGCCTCAAACGGAATATCGCTATAATACTTCTTCATTTCTGAAAGAAGTCTGACTTGTTCGTCTACTTTAAGGTCAATTCCTGCTAATTCTGGATTACTCGCTTCTTTCCAGATCACAGCCTCATTTTTTTTCGCCTCTTCTACCGATACTATAGGGGAATAATAATGTCCCGGCGGGAAACACGAATTGTCAATATATTGCCTATAATGAGCATACAGACCTCTGACGTAGGGTAATTTATTCAGAAGATTTTTTATTTCTCGCCGCATACTAAGAGGATATATACCAGGAATACATCTTTTCAATACCTTCTGCTAACGTCACCTCAGCCGTCCATCCCATTTTGTTGATCTTCGTTACATCGGTCAATTTTCTATAGGTACCATCCGGTTTATCCGTATTAAACACGAAATCACCTTCAAATCCCACAACTATCTTAATTAGATCGGCCAGATCTGCAATAGTAATATCGCTACCTGTTCCGATATTTATATGGGTGTTACGAACTTCATTATCCATTTGTAACGATGTTTCAGCATTATGGTGATTCATAAGAAAAGTACAGGCCTTTGCCATGTCCTCAACCCAAAGTAATTCACGCCTGGGTTTACCACTACCCCATATTTCTACCTCAACTTTGTCGTTTTTCTCTATTCCAAAATCCGATAAAACCGCTGTAATCTTATCTTCGGAAGAATCACCGTCAATTCCGGCAATCGGTAAGGCTTTCAGATCTTTCCGTATGGTTTGCCAGTCATTGTTCTGAAGTGCTTTCCCCAGGTGAATTTTTCGAAGCAAGGCCGGCAATACATGCGCCTTTTCCAGGTCAAAGTTATCATGAGGTCCGTATAAATTGGTTGGCATGGCTGAAATGAAATTCGTCCCGTACTGCAGATTATAACTCTCGCACATCTTTATTCCGGCAATTTTGGCGATCGCATACGGCTCATTTGTGTACTCCAGTACATCTGTTAACAAATAATCTTCACGCATTGGCTGAGGCGCATTTTTAGGATAGATACAGGTACTCCCCAGAAATAGTAATTTTTTCACTCCATGTACATAACTCTGATGGATCACATTATTCTGGATCATCAGGTTGTCGTAAATGAACTCTCCCCTGTAGGTATTGTTAGCTGCTATCCCTCCAACTTTGGCTGCTGCCAGGAATACATATTCTGGCTTTTCCGAAGCAAAGAAAGTTGCTACGGCCTGGGTATCTCTCAGATCCAATTCAGAACTATTACGAAGAATGAAATTCTGATAGCCTTCTTCCTTAAGCTGCCTCAGAATTGCACTGCCTACCAGGCCATTATGTCCCGCCACATATATCTTAGCGTCTTTCCTCATAGGCTATTCAAAATAATTCATTGTAGTATATCCGCCGTCTTTAAGATATTGTTCTTTTTGCATCACTTTTATATCACTTAACATCATTTCTTTGACAAGATCAGACAAGGTATATTCCGGCTTCCATCCTAATTTCTCTCCTGCTTTGGTGGCATCTCCAACTAACAGGTCCACTTCGGTTGGCCTGAAATAATTCGAATCTATAGATACCACTTCTTTACCCTTCTCTAATTGAAACCTGGGATCTTCACAAGTTTCTATAAAAGCTTTTTCATCCACCCCTTTGCCTTCGAATCTTAGTGTGACACCAATTTCGGCAAAAGCCATCCTGATGAAATCGCGCACTGAAGTCGTCACACCGGTAGCGATTACCCAATCCTCGGGTTCATCAGCTTGCAGTATCATCCACATCATTCGGACATAATCTTTCGCGTGACCCCAGTCGCGTTTCGCGTCGAGGTTACCAATGTAGAATTTGTCCTGTAACCCCAGTGCAATTCTTGCCGTGGCTCGTGTTATCTTACGGGTTACGAAAGTTTCTCCGCGTACGGGTGATTCATGGTTAAACAATATGCCGTTGCAGGCAAACATATTATATGCCTCGCGATAATTGACCGTCGCCCAATACGCATAAAGTTTTGCTACCCCATAAGGACTTCGAGGATAAAACGGCGTAGTTTCAGATTGCGGTACTTCCTGGACTTTTCCGTATAATTCGGATGTGGAAGCCTGATATACTTTTGTTTTGTCCTCCAGTCCGAGAAAACGAACCGCTTCCAAAATTCTCAACGCCCCTATTCCATCGGCATTGGCCGTATATTCCGGTATTTGAAAGGAAACCTGTACATGGCTCATCGCCGCCAGGTTATAGATCTCATCCGGCTGTATTTCATGGATCAACCTGATAAGATTAGTACTATCGGTCATATCTCCGTAATGCAGGATAAAATTACGATGGTCTGTATGTGGATCCTGGTAGAGATGATCGATCCTATCGGTATTGAATAACGAGGCCCGTCTTTTTAATCCGTGGACGATATATCCTTTTTTCAATAAGAATTCACTAAGGTAGGCTCCATCCTGTCCTGTAATTCCTGTAATAAATGCTACTTTCATAAAGTGGTTTACTCTGGTTGTTCTTGGGTTAACAGATCCCGGTAGAGATCCAAATATTTATTTGCCTGTATTTCCAGGTTAAAATGCTCATTCGCATATGCCTTAATCATATCGGCTTCGAATGTATACTTATCCTCACAAAATTCGATAATCGCCTTGGTTAAAGCTTTAGAATTCATTTCAGGAACAAGTATACCGTTTTTTGCTGTTTGTATATGTTCCTTCATTCCTCCGGTGTTAAAAGCGATGACCGGCCTTCCTGCCGAGAAAGACTCCAGCATGGTATTTGGAAGGTTATCTTCCAGGCTGGGAAGTAAAAATACATCGGCAGCAGCATAACAATTCGCAATTTCCGCTTGATCGGTCATATAGCCCAAAGGTATGATTTTTACATTGTTGTTTGAAATTTGCAGGCTACCTTTTCCCAGTGTGAGGAGTGTAATTTCACAGTTGATGTTTTCCAATGCTTCCTGCATTAATTGCATACCTTTTCTTTCGATATTAAGTAATGCAGCCGTAAAGAGCAGTACAGTCTCGGAAATAGTTAAACCCAGTTTTTGTCTCGCCACATCCCTTTCGGCTTCAGCATATAGTTTGACATTGATACCGTTGGCAATGGTTTTCTGAAATGCGAAATGGTTAAAAACAGTACTAGCTTTGGCCAGATCCAAAAGCCATTGGGAGGGAGTTATCAGAGCTCCCTGACGAATTCCGGCTATCGCATTCCGTTTGATCAATTTTACGCTTTCGTCCAACTCCCTCGCACTTTTATTTCGTTCTTCGTCGAGCTGATAGTGAAATATGCCTTTAAATGGATTCATATCGTGTAATGTCCACACAATGGGTTGCTTTATGCCAGAAAAAAAACGCTGGTAGTCCAGTATCTCACTTACCCAGTGCAAATGGACAATATCGGCTTGTTTCACGAGCGGATGTGCTTCAAGAGGGATTTTACTAAAAGGTAAAGTAGCAATTTCGCAATTCAAATCGCCTTGAATTCTTTGAAGTTTAGACGTCAGTTTATCAGCTTCCGAAGGAAATAACATAGAGCGAAGCTTACGAAGGATACGGGTTAAAAAAGAGGGTTTTGTATAGGATAGGATACTGTCCTCAATTTCCATTCCCTCGAAATCCACGGTCCTGGTTAATGAAATGTACGCCGAGGAAATTCCGAGCTTTCGAAGTGCTTCATGCAACCGAAACGCTGCGATCCCGGCTCCGCCGTGTGAAGATGTAGTGATATGAACTATTTTCATTTCCGGCTCGGTTTAAAGACTTTGTGATATATTTTTCTTCCAAATTCTTTGGTGTATCGCCTGAAGTAGGATCGCGGGTATCCATAGAAAACCCTGTCGATACAAACCGTATTAAAGTTTCGGACCAATCTACCGAATCCTTCTTTTTTATCAACTTCCCAGGAGTGATCCCAAAGATGGACGGCATAGCTGTCTTGAGTTATGAACTCGTTGAAATCCTTATCCTTATTCTCATAAGTTAGTGCATAAAAATACTCGGGCGGAAATATCTTATCGTTAGCACCAAGGTTATCGGACCTGACCAGTGACTTGAACGTATGCGTGATTACCGGGGGAGAAAACTGATTAAAACGTTCTTCCTCATAAAATTTAGCCATCGCCTTAATAATTGGGTGTCCCGGAATTGCACCGTAGAAACCATATGCGGGACGTTGGGGAACTTCGTAGCCAGTGAAGAAATCGTATTTCAACAGGTGATCTATTGGCTTGAGAAGTAACATGTCCGTATCGAGATAGATCCCTCCCTGTTCATTTAGCACTGCAGTTCGAACCGCATCGGCAACAAAGGCGTAACGACGTTTTCGCAGAGCATCATGAGCAAACGGCTGAAGGTATGGCCAGGCAGTCTTTTCATTCCATTCTTTGATGGTGAAGTCCGGACAATATTTTTGCCAGCTCTCAAGGCATCGCTTAAAGCTTTTCGGCTTTACACCG
>JABDNT010000039.1 GCA_013043685.1 Flavobacteriaceae bacterium
GTAATGCATTGACAACTGCTTCGATCTACCTGATCGACAATGTGGAAAACACCATTACCGATCTTACCCAGAGCAATTACCAGTTCAGCAGTACTAAAGGAACCTTCAATGGAAGATTTACCTTGCAATTTGAAGGCGATATCCTGTCTACTAACGACCTGGCTCTGGAGACCATCGGCGTGTATCCTAACCCGACAAGCGGGCAACTGAACATTGTATCACCATCTACGGGTATTGAGATGATCTCGGTGTACGATGTGAGAGGACGAAAAGTAGAAGAGGTGTCCCTCAATAGCGAGCGAAGCTACCAGGTAGATATGTCTGCCATGGATGCAGCGCTTTACTTTGTGACCATACAAACAGAGAATGGTTCGGTGACCAAACGAATCGTGAAAAAGTAACCATTCAACAAATAAGAAGGAACCGCCTCGAACAGGGGCGGTTTTTTTAATTTTTTGTATAATTATTTAAAAAACATGCATTTCATCGATAAAAAGTTGCTTTTTTTCGATAAAATTCTATTTTTGATAAAAATTTGTAATAACCCCCAACTTATCTGAACTACTTATGGAAAATAAAATATTACAATCGGTAAAGGATATTAGCGTATATAAATTTGCTTTTTTGATCTTCTCGTTATTATTGAGTGTGCCGATCTCAGCACAAAGAGATTTACCAGAAGATTCCGATACTAAAAAAACAACATCGAAGAAGGTAGTAAAGCCTGAAGTCAATTTGGCTGATTTTGTGAAAGCAACATCAGGATCAAAATCTGGTGATAATACCAATGGTCAATTAAACCTTGACGGAACAGATTATATAATTACCTCCGAGCATGTAAGTAGTGTAAGTGGAATTCACCACCAATATATAAGACAAGCAATTAACGGAATAGAGGTGTACGGAACCGAATCCAGTATTCACAGAGATAGTAGTGGAGAAGTCCTTGTTTCTTACAGTAATTTTGTTGATAATATTCAATCTACACTAAGAAGTTCTGCAGATCCCGCGTTAACTGCAACTATGGCGATTAACAGCATTGCTAGTCAAATGGGATATGCCGTTTCAGATCTACAGGAACTCGAACGAAAGAATACTCCAAATCGCGAAACCCGATTTAATAAAGCGGGAATTTCGACTTCAAATATACCAGCTAAGTTGATGTATTATTATCGCGAAGGTATAGGGACCGATCTGGTATGGGAGATAGCTATCGAAGAGATTAATTCTTCTGATTATTGGAATTTTCGAGTAGATGCTACAAGTGGGTTGATTATCGATAAAGATAATTTCACCGTATCATGTATTTCAGAAGATGACCACAACCACGGGGCAAAGGATACAGACAATATTCTAAATGACCTGGATTGTACGGAATCGACTGATTCAAATGATAATAAGGAACTTTTTTACACTGTAGCTGAGCAGCCATCATTTATGGTAGGAAGCTATAATGTGATCGCTATGCCGGATGAATCTCCGCAGCATGGAACAATGGGAAGACAGGTTATTGCGAATCCGGATAATGCGACGGCCTCTCCGTATGGATGGCATGACACCAATGGGGCTCCGGGTGCGGAATCGAATTATACAATTGGTAATAATGTAGATGCGTACGACGATCGAACCAGCACAACATCCGGTACGGGATCCGGTACGAATTCTGAACGAGCCTTTGGAGGTGCGGGACTCGTATTTAACGATAGTTGGGATCCTGATATCAATCAGGGTACAGACCAAAGTATTAAAGCAGCGGTAACGAATTTGTTTTACTGGTCGAATATTATTCACGACGTGATGTATCTGTATGGTTTCGATGAGGCCTCTGGAAATTTTCAGGTTAATAACTATGGAAATGGAGGAGCCGGTAATGATTCCGTAAGAGGGGAAGCGCAAGATGGGTCTGGTACATGTAATGCTAATTTCAGTACGCCAACCGATGGCGGACGCGGAAGAATGCAAATGTATGTATGTGGAAATCGTGATGGAGATTTTGACAACGGAGTAATTGTTCATGAATACGGACATGGAATCTCTACTCGTCTTACAGGAGGAGCGGGAAATTCCGGATGTTTGAATAATGCTGAACAACAAGGTGAAGGATGGAGTGATTATTTCGGACTAATGCTTACCCTTGAGCCCGGTGATACCCGCAACGATTCCCGAGGGATAGGAACGTGGTTAGTTGGCCAGGGTCCTAACGGAGGTGGAATCCGTACGTATCCTTATACCACGGATATGGCAGTTAATTCACATACTTACGACGATATAAATACTGAAGCTATTCCCCATGGTGTTGGTTCAGTTTGGGCTGCTATGTTATGGGACATGACGTGGGACCTTATTGATGAACATGGATTTGATGCCGACATTTATAATGGTACAGGAGGTAACAATATTGCCTTGAATCTTGTTATGGAGGGCTTGAAGTTACAACCTTGTAGTCCAGGTTTTGTTGACAGTAGAGATGCTATTTTGTTGGCAGATCAAAATATATACGGTGGTGCAAATAGTTGTATCATTTGGGACGCATTTGCAAGAAGGGGGCTAGGATTCAGTGCGAATCAGGGTTCCTCTGCCAGCAGATCAGACGGGACGGAAGCCTTTGACCTTCCTCCTGGAACAGCAGCTTTTGCCAATAGTATTTCGGATTTATGTATTACTGAAGGAATACAATCAGGATTAGGTGGTGGAACACCCACCGGAGGTGTTTATTCTGGTGCAGGGGTTACCGATGACGGAAATGGAACAAGCTATACCTTCGACCCATCTGCAGCAGGTGTAGGAACGGCCACTATTACATATACCGTGAACGATGCTTGTACCGGTGGAACGGTTAATTTAGATGATACTATCGAAGTGACTGATGGTAATCCTGAACTTATTTGTGAGGATATTACTGTGGCCCTGGACGGCGGTGGAAATGCTACCATTCAATGGCCGGATGTTGTTTCAAATAAAATACCTGGTGGATATAACCACACATTAGTAGCTGGTAATTCATTGGAAACCATGACAGGATCAGATGTTGGTCTGGGCGATGATGCAATTACAGCAGCTATACCAATCGGCTTCGATTTCGAGTTCTACGGAACAACCTATTCCGACGTTTATATCTGTTCGAATGGATTCGTTTCATTTAGTGATAATGCAGGTATGACGGCTGCACAAAGTCGAACTCCTCAAACCTTACCAGATGCAACTTTGCCAAATAATCATATCGCTCTGTTTTGGGGTGATTTGGATCCAAGTGCAGGAGGAACAATTAAATTTCAAACTTTTGGAACTGCACCAAATAGAAAATTCGTTGTGGAATACCTGAATGTGAGATATTGGAATCAGACGGATACAGTTTCAGGACAACTACAACTTTATGAAGGATCAAATCTTGTTGAAATTCACCTGATTAGTGTGGACTATGGCAACCAAAATAAAACTATGGGTATTGAGAACAGTGATGGAACCGATGCCTTAACAAATGGTTCGACAAATAATGCCGGATGGTCAACGAGCAATCCGCTATTGGGAGATTTTACCCCACAGCCTGATTCGTTTGCCACAAATTGTGGAAATACAGTAAGTCTTTCATTAAGCAAATCCGCTTTTACCTGTAAAGATGTTGGTGAAAATAGCATAGTTATTACTGCTGATGACGGAAATGGAGGAATTTCTACCTGTATAGCAACAGTAACTGTCACAGGAAACCCTACGACCTATAGTGGAGGATCCTGGGATAATGGGGTGCCTAATTTAGGTTCATCGGCTAAATTCAGCTCGGATTATGATATGAACAATGGTTCAAACCCAAGTATTGATGCATGTTCCTGCGAAATTGATCCTGGTACAACTGTTACAGTTGGTCCTGATGACTACCTAAATGTAGATGGAAATATCAACGTAGATGGAACTTTAATTGTAAATCATACGGGAAGTGTGGTCCAAATAGATGGTAATGCAGTTGTAAATAAAAATACAGGTGCAATCATCGAAGTGCAACTTACTACGCCACCTTTGAAGAAGCGTGATTT
>JABDNT010000040.1 GCA_013043685.1 Flavobacteriaceae bacterium
TAGTGCACTAAGACTTAAGGTGGTTATAGCGACGGGGCTCACCTCTTACCATTCCGAACAGAGAAGTTAAGCCCGTTTGCGCCGATGATACTACATACGTGGAAAAGTAGGTCGCCGCCTTCTTTAACCCTGAAGTACACCAGTTACTTCAGGGTTTTTTTATGTCCAAAAACCAACGATTATTTCAATGGATGAGTAATACGGAAATTTTCCAAGCAAATTGATCAAAATGAAACTAATAGCAGATAAGCCTATTTAAAAACTGCTCTCATAATAGTTCGTATTCCTTTAAATCCCAACCATATGGTAGCGGCCATTCCAACGATAGCAACAGGAAGCACGATGTAGAGAATCTTCGTGTCTTTATTCAGAAATGCAAGAGTAAATAAATAAGTGGTGAGGACCAGCAATGGGATCACAAAGGCCATGTATTTTAAGCCTCTGATAAGTAACTTTTTGTCGGTATGTCCTCTAGGCATTATTGTAAGCTTCTATGGCCTTACGTACACTACCATATTTCAAAAGGAGTTCGTTCGCTTTGTCTTCTGATATATCCAGGGCGTCCATGACCATTTTTGTGCCGCGATCGACTAGTTTATTATTACTAAGCTGCATATCCACCATTTTGTTTCCTTTGACTCTACCCAATTGAATCATGGCGGTAGTACTGATCATATTTAATACAAGCTTCTGGGCGGTACCGGCTTTCATCCTCGAACTTCCCGTTACAAATTCCGGACCCACAACCACGACTACAGGTAACTTGGCTGTTTTAGCTAAAGGACTACCTTCATTGCAGGTAATACATCCCGTAGGAATTCCCCGAAGATTGCACCCCTCCAAAGCACCCAATACATACGGTGTGGTACCCGACGCCGCGATCCCAATAACTATATCTTTCTTCGATATTTTATAATCGTCGAGATCTTTCCAGCCTTGTTCTTTCGAATCTTCAGCAAATTCAACGGCTTTCCTAATGGCAGTGTCTCCCCCGGCGATTAAGCCAACCACCAGACCATGAGGAACTCCGAAAGTTGGAGGACATTCACTCGCATCCAAAATGCCAAGCCGGCCACTGGTTCCGGCCCCGATATAGAATAATCTTCCGCCTTTTTTTAATTGTTCTGAAACATTTTCGGCCAAACGTTCTATTTGAGGAATAGATTTTTTAACTGCAGAAGCTACGGTTTTGTCCTCCGAATTAATAGAAACCAATAATTCGTGGATCGACATCTGCTCCAGATGATCGTAATTTGAAGGTTCTTCTGTGGTCTTTCTGAAAGTCAATTAGAAGTAATTTTGTCATTCAAAAGTAAGGATTTAAACCCTATATTTATAAGGCTAATTGAATAATCTGTAGTCACTACAGTTGCGATCTTTTGAATATATCCACCATATTCGGAAAGCCACTTTTGTTATTCTCTATGAATGTACTTTTAATTCCAGACGCCTTTAAAGATTCACTTTCGGCCAACGATGTATCTGATGCCATGCGACGTGGGGTTCTCGAATTTAATCCCCAGTCACAAATCTTTCATATTCCCGCTTCCGATGGCGGAGAAGGTTTCCTGAATTCGGTTAAACACTATATCGATTCTTTGGCCGAAAAAGAATGCGAAACTGTAGATCCTTTGGGAAGACCCATCAGGGCAGGGTATTTATATTCAGAAACAACTAAAACGGCCTTTATCGAATTGGCAAAAGCTTCCGGACTGGAATTGCTGACTTATGCAGAACGTAATCCATTACAAACATCAACCATTGGCACGGGAATACAAATTAGAGATGCAATGCAAATAGGTGCAACCACAATATATATTGGAATAGGCGGGAGTGCAACCAACGATGCTGGAATGGGAATTGCACAAGCATTGGGTTTTCAATTTCGTGATGCAGAAGGAAATATCCTCAATGCGGCCGGGTCAAACCTGTCTTCGGTACATTTAGTCATCGAACCTGAAAACAATTTTTCGAATATTTCTTTTTTTGCGATCAATGATGTACTCAATCCATTATTCGGCCCGAATGGCGCAGCGTTTACTTATGCAAAACAAAAAGGCGCATCTTCAGAAGACACCATGAAATTAGAACAGGGTTTGCGACAATTCAGTGAAGTTATTCATAGCGAACTAAAGAAAGATTTTGCGAATTTACCAGGCTCTGGAGCCGCTGGCGGTGCGGCGTTCGGACTTAAGTCCTTCCTAAATGCAGAATATATTTCCGGAGTATCGTTCATTTTAAAACTTGCGAGATTTCAGAAATTAATCTTTTCAGAAAAAATTGATGTTATTATTACAGGTGAAGGCTGTATCGACCAACAGACTGCTTTCGGAAAGCTGGTTTATGGTGTGGCGAATGAAGTTCGTGATAAAAATATTCCCGTATTGGCAATTTGTGGAAAGTTAAATTTACATCCGAGAGAAGTGAAATCTCTTGGCCTTCACAAAGTAGCTCAACTCTACCATCCCGACCAGGAAGATGGTTATAGTTTTACCCATGCCACCGAATTAATTCAGCAAAGAACCCTGGATTTACTTAAGGAGCTCGATCTTCGATAATAACAGTCTCTTTAAATTCCTGTACAATCGCGAAGTATCCCAATGCGAAATTATCGGTGTTGTTCAAGTTGTTAAAATTGTTGTTATTGTCCATATCTGTGGCATTTATAATATTTCCTCTCACCGTTAAGGACGGAGTTTCAAAGGGTCCGAAACCTTCTTCACTTTGGGTGATAAGTTGGTCCATATAGTTGTAGAAATCTTCATCGACACCCATTAGGCTGATATTCACCGTATCACCGGCAACCAATAAGTCATCATAGTAATAGGAGAATTCAAACAACTGTCCCTGGTAAAACTCGTCTTTAGTAACCAGGTAATTCGCGAAATCAAAGTCGAACAGGTAGAAATCATCGCGTTCGCCCGAATCGGTAAAGGCAATTATCACTTCAGTATCATCTTCATCGAATAAAATACCGTCTCCCTGAACTGCGCTGTCTATGGGAACTGAAGGTGTAAATTGGGCATAAGCAAAGTAGATCTGATCTTCATAATCGATTTGTAACAGCCATTCGCTTTCCAGGAGTTCTGCTGTTGGGAAAGGATCCGGATTCCTATAGATTCCAGTTCCCGGTTCCTGTTCGATAAGTACTTCACCAACTCCGGTTTCGGAATTTGTAATAGTTATTTGCTGTAACTCTGCCGGCGGGACCGTTCCGAAAAAGGATCCGGTTTCAGCAACCTTAACAACGACATCCGTAAAAACCTTTGAAGTGTCCACTCTAATTAACGCGTCTATTATGAGCCTCGGTTCCTCTGTAGGCAGATCCACATCAACCACATCTTCACAGGATGCAATGAAAACAACTGAAAATAAAACTGCAGTGATTCCGGAGAGATAGGTTCTTATTGTTTTCTTCATGGTTTAGAATTTAAAATTATACGTTACCGATGGGACAATTCCAAAAATGGAGGTTCTCACGGCTTCATTTATACCTGTATCCTGATTTTGCCTGAAATTAATTGAGGCAGCATTCCTCCTGTTATACACATTATAGATGCTAAATACCCATTCCGATTGCCAGTTTCTGCCTTTATTCTTCTTTGGAGTGAGGGTAGCGGCTATGTCTAATCGATGATAGTCTGGTAATCGAGTTGAATTTCTTAAGCCGTAATACGGAATAACCAGTCCCTGAAATTCAAATTGGCCAATTGGAAAATTGGTAGGTTGTCCCGTCTGAAACACAAAATTCCCATTAAAACTCCATGTATCGTTTAGGTTATAGTTTCCGTACAAGGCGATGTCATGGGTTTTGTCGAACGGTGTGTTATACCACACCCCATTATTTATCCCAATCTCCTCTGAATTTCTTGGAGGGGTGCGTTGCTCCGATTTTGAAAGGGTGTAGGCCAGCCATCCTTGTAATTTCCCGGTATTTTTTCTGAACAGAAATTCCCATCCGTAAGCACGTGCTTCGCCATTGAGGATCACTTGTTCAATTTCATTATTTGCTATTAGGTTTGCACCATCTATGTAGTCTATTCTATTCTGGATGCCCTTGTAGAAGACCTCGGTCTCGATCGTGAATTCCCGGTCCCATAAATTTCTAAAAAAGCCAAAAGCATACTGATCCAGCAATTGGGGTTCCACAAAAGGGCCGCTGGGTGTCCATACATCGAGCGGAGTAGGGGAACTGGTATTACTGAGCAGATGCAGATACTGGGAAATTCGTGTATAACTTGCCTTGATAGAAGTGTCATCATTTATTATATAAGAAACTGAAGCTCTCGGTTCGAGATTGGTAAATGAAGCCAGCTGATCACTTCGGCCGGGATTGATCACATCTACAGGTTCTGCCCCTTTGTATATTAATAAGGATTTATCGAATTCAACGGGATTGTTATTCGCATATACATTGAGCTCATCTTGCCCAAAACGAATGAAATGACTGAGTCGAAGTCCGTACTGAACCCTGAGTCTATCAGTAAGGGTATGCTCGACATCCACATATGCTGCAAACTCATTGGCGTATTTCTTTATGAGTTGTTCTTCAAGGATTCCCGAATCGGGACTGTTCGGCTCTATCTTCCCGGGATTAAACCGATAGTATATGTTGTTGATCCCGTAATTTACCTGGAACCCATCCGAAAAGTAGTGCTTCAAATCGTATTTAATATTGAAATTCTGAATTCCGGAGTTCCATTCAAACCCAACAAAATCCAGCTCGAGGCCATAATAGTAATCGGAGTATATCACAGATAAGTTGGAGAACAACTTGTCGGAAAAGATATGATTCCATCTGAAGTTCCCCAGTGCATTACCATAGACATTTACAAAACTGTCATTGATACTGAAGAGATCCCTTCCGAAGTATCCGGAAAGAAAAATACTGTTGCGCTCATTGATTCGCCAGTTGATTTTGGTGTTTAGATCGTAGAAATAAGCTCTGTTATCAATATCGAAAAGCGGCAGGAATAAATGGGCGTATGAACCGCGGCCTCCCACTAAAAATGCAGCTTTATCTTTGACTATCGGTCCTTCCGCAAGCAGCCTGCTGGCAACAGCACCGATCCCGCCATTGATTTTTAATTCCTTACTATTACCTTCTTTCTGGAAGATTTCCAGTACCGAAGAAATCCTTCCACCATAACGGGCGGGGATTCCCCCTTTGAATAATTTAACATCTTTGATCGCATCGGGATTGAAAACGGAGAAAAACCCGAATAGGTGGGACGAATTGAATATGGTGGCCTCGTCCAATAGGATGAGATTCTGATCGGCTGCTCCTCCGCGAACATTAAAACCCGATGAAGCTTCGCCGGCGTTGGTTACACCGGGCAATAACAGGATAGATTTCACCACGTCGGCCTCTCCAAGAACCACAGGTATGTTTTTTATTGTACCGGCGGTTAGGGTGTTCACACTCATTTGGGGCGTCTTAATACTCGCACGTTCCACGTCGGCCTCGATAACTACCTCATCCAGTTGTTCAGTATCGCTCGCGAGCCGGATATTCTCACGTACATTTTCGGTAAGGTTTACTGTGATAGATTGGGTGGTGAGTCCCAGACTGCTGTAGGTTACTACATAGGTACCTTCAGGCAATGTGATGGAATAGAAGCCGTATTCGTTGGTGATGGTCCCCGATTTTAGTTCGGGAATAATCACATTTACTCCAATGAGTGTTTCACCGGTCTCATCTTCAGAAACCGTGCCGCTTAAGGTATATTTTTGTTGTGAAAAACTTAAGGTAGCACACAATACCAGAAGCGTAAAGTTCAGTTTTTTCAAATCGAATTTTTCCTAAAAATAACTATTAATGTGGAAAACATCAGGAAAGAAAACGTACTGATATGTTAAATTATGCAATGCCCGAAATTATACTGTTTAAAGTTTCACTGGCTCTCATTTCAGCATTCACAAGATTAGTATCGGGCCAATAATAACCATCAATATTTACCGGATCGCCTTGCGCATCATTCAGTTCCTGAACAATTTTGTCTTCATTGTTCTTTAACTGCTCTGCAACAGGGGTAAAACGATCCTTTAGTGCCATAACCTTATCTTGATTCGCAAGAGCTTCGGCCCAATACATTGCAAGGTAGAAATGACTGCCGCGATTATCGAGTTCATTCACTTTTCGGGAAGGTCCTTTTCTGTTTTCAAGCAATTTCTCCGTAGCATCATCCAGGGTTTCCGAAAGTAATATCGCTTTGGCGTTATCATAGGTAGTACCTAAATGTTCAAGTGATACAGCCAGGGCTAAATATTCACCCAATGAATCCCATCGCAGGTGTCCTTCTTTCACAAACTGCTGAACATGTTTGGGTGCAGATCCACCCGCTCCGGTTTCAAAGAGCCCGCCACCGTTCATAAGTGGTACGATAGACAGCATCTTGGCACTGGTTCCAAGTTCGAGAATGGGGAAGAGGTCTGTTAAGTAATCTCTTAATACATTTCCGGTAACCGAGATCGTATCTTCTCCTTTTCTAACCCGCTCTAAGGTATAATGAGTAGCCTTTTCCGGAGAAAGTATTTTGATTTCCAGTCCTGAAGTATCGTGATTCTTTAAATATCGATTCACTTTTTTAATAAGTTCCGCATCATGTGCACGATCCTCGTCAAGCCAAAAAACAGCCGGAGCACCGGTAGCTCTCGCCCGACTAATTGCCAGTTTAACCCAGTCTTGTACTGGGAGGTCCTTAACCTGACACATGCGCCAGATATCCCCTTCAGAAACTTCGTGTTCCATGAGAGTAGTAAGGTCCTGATCTAAAACAGTGATCTTTCCGTTTGAAGGAACCTCGAATGTTTTATCATGCGATCCATATTCCTCGGCTTTTTGCGCCATAAGGCCTACGTTAGGGACTGTTCCCATCGTACTCGGATCGAAAGCTCCATGCTTCTTACAGAAATCGATGGTAGCCTGGTACACCGCGGCATAACTACTATCCGGTATAACAGCCTTAGTGTCTTTGGTGTCCCCGTTCTTATCCCACATCTGTCCCGAATTTCGGATCATTGCCGGCATAGAAGCGTCTATGATAACATCGCTGGGCACGTGCAAGTTGGTTATGCCCCGATCGCTGTTTACCATCGCCAGGTCTGGATTTGACGCATAAATACGATCTATTTCAGACAGTATCTCGTTTCTTTCCGATTCCGAAAGCTTCTGAATTTCGCTGATCAGATCTCCAAATCCGTTTTTCACATCGACTCCTATTTTTTCAAAGGTCTTTTCATATTTATCAAATAAATCGGAAAAGTAAACACGAACAGCATGACCAAAAATAATAGGATCACTCACCTTCATCATAGTGGCTTTCATATGAAGGGAGAATAATACATCCTTTTCAGTTGCATCCTGCACCTGTTCGGCAAGAAAAGAAAGTAATTCCTTTTTTTGCATCACCGTTGCATCTATGATCTCACCGTCAAGAACGGCTATATCTTTTTTCAATATGGTTTTATTGCCGACTTTGTCTGTATGGACAATAGAAACATTTCCTGCTTTTTCAATGGTCACAGATTGTTCATTGTGCCTGAAATCACCATGCGACATAGTAGACACATGGGTTTTAGAATCTGGACTCCATGCACCCATGCTATGCGGATTTTTCTTTGCGTAATTCTTAACGGCTTTAGGAGCTCGCCTGTCACTGTTTCCTTCACGCAGCACTGGATTTACAGCACTACCTTTCACTTTGTCGTATACAGCTCTAATTTTTCTCTCCTCATCGGTTTGAGGATCATCAGGATAGTCCGGTATGGCATATCCTTTCTTTTGCAACTCGGCGATGGCCGATGTTAGTTGAGGGATGGACGCACTTATATTAGGGAGTTTGATGATATTTGCTTCCGGCGTTTTAGCAAGTTCTCCTAATTCACCAAGCGCATCATTTATGCGTTGATTATCGCTAAGGTATTCCGGAAAATTCGCCAGTATCCTGCCCGCTAATGAAATGTCCCTCGTTTCAATTTGAATATCCGAAGGAGAAGTAAATGCTTTTACAATAGGGAGCAGAGAATGAGTAGCAAGAAACGGAGCTTCATCCGTCATCGTATAAATGATCTTGGCTGTTTTAGTCATGGGTCTGAACGATTTTTGAACTAGTTTTAAGGAAGCCAAAGATAGTGAATTGGCCGTGCTTTTGAAAGGGAAGTGATAGAGAATCAAAGGGAAGTTATATAAACAAGAAAAGCCATATCACCGTATTGCTACTTTGATATGGCTTCTTGTGAAACACATCGTTACCAACTATCCGCCGAAGGTGGATCGAAGCGAGTTTATTATACCCTCGCAGTTGTGATCTGCTTCATGAGACTGTTTTCGTCAACGACTTTCCGAAACAAGTTCATCCGGTCTCTGAAAACAATACCCTTACTTTCACTGAATCTCAACCTGACCTGCCTTGCGGCCGTCAGCGTCTCAAACAATTCAACAAAAGAAATAAAGAACGTTACTTTATGTTTATCAAGCGACTTGCATCACATTGATATTTCAAATGTATAATAGTATTTTAAAAAAGCAAGAAAAATATCTTCCTTTGTATCAACAAATTATAAACGAAGGTTATTAACATTTGTTCATAACAAAGGCCTCCGATTAGGAGGCCTTATATTTTATGGGGATCGAAGCTTTTCTTAGCTTCTTTTTTCACGAATCCTTGCCTTCTTACCGGTAAGTCCTCTAAAATAATAAATACGTTTTCTGCGTACACTACCCGTTTTGTTTACTTCAATTTTTTGCAGCGCTGGCATATTCAGCGGGAAGATTCTTTCCACACCAATGGTACCTGACATTTTTCGAATGGTAAAAGTTTGACTCGTTCCTGTTCCTTTTACCTGAATGACCACTCCCTTGAAGAACTGGGTCCTGGTCTTATTTCCCTCTCTAATTTCATAATACACAGTGATGCTATCTCCGGCATTGAACTTCGGGAATTCTTTTTTAGTTACAAATTCGTCCTGAACAAATTTTACTAAGCTTTCCATTGTAATTAATAATTAATGGTTTTGTTTAAAACAACATTCACGGTTTTCGCCAGAGGTTGAAGTAAATCGGGTGCAAATATACGTTTTTCTGAAATTGAAGCAATCTTTTTAACCAAATTATTTAATGTAAATATTTTAGGTGATCCCCTTCAATAAAACTGAGTTTTCCACTAGGGCCGGGCTTTCAGTGCTACACACCTGCCCACTGCAGCCCGTGGAGGTGAGGTAGCAAGCATCAATCCCTAACAAAGAATTACTCTTCCAACAGATCGGGACGTTTGTCTTCTGTATTCTTTAAAGCCTGTTCCTCCCGCCATGCTTCGATCTTTGCGGTATGACCACTGGTAAGAATTTCCGGAACCTTCCATCCTTTGTAATCGGCTGGCCTTGTGTATATGGGAGGTGCAAGCAAGTCGTCCTGAAAGGAATCGGTTAAGGCACTTGTCTCATCTCCCAATACTCCAGGTAGTAGTCGGATAACAGCATCGCAGACCACCGCTGCCGCCAACTCTCCACCACTAAGTACAAAATCTCCAACCGAAATCTCCCTGGTTATAAAGTGATCCCTTACTCTTTGATCTACCCCTTTGTAATGTCCACAGAGAATAATGATGTTGCCCTTAAGAGAAAGTTCATTAGCAATGCTTTGAGAGAATGTATCTCCATCCGGGGTCATGTAAATAATCTCGTCGTAGCCTCTTTCCGATTTTAATTTACTTATGCATTTATCAATGGGTTCTATCATTAACACCATGCCCGCTCCCCCACCAAACTGGTAATCGTCTACCTGCTTATATTTATTACTGGCATAATCGCGCAAATTATGGGTATATATAGAAACGAGCCCTTTATCTATGGCTCGTTTCAATATAGACGCCTCGAAAGGGCTTTTTAAAAGTTCTGGTAATACCGTTATTATATCAATACGCATTACATTAGTTCTTTTTTCATTTGACAACGTTCGATCGAACTCTTGGCTCTTTCCAGAACGGCCTTATCGAGCGTATTCAATGCTGCTTTGCGATAATGTTCTATGGCCTCATCCAGTTTCCCCTGCTGTTCATACATAATGGCATATTCGTTCCATATGGTAGACTTCGTAATTCCAGGAACATTGATGGCTTTATCCAATAGGTTTTTCAAGTCATCCCATTTCCCTAAGGTGGATAGAAGAATAGAATAATTATAATAAACCGCCGGGTACATCGGACTTTTTTCAAGGCAAAGCTTATATAAGGTTTCTCCTTTCTCATATTCTTTAAACTTTACCTCGTATAAATACCCTAAGTGATTATACGCTTTCCCAAAATTTGGATCCATATCCAGAATTTTTTCCAGTTTATTAGTGGCCTCGTCATATAATCCGTCCTTTATATTCAAGTTGGCCTGGTCTAATAATTCTTCCAGCTTGGTTAAGTGGTCCATAGTAACTTGTTTAAAGCATAAAAATACATCAAATACTTTTATCTGTCTCCCAGGTGTAATGAAATACTTTGGTATCTTTTACCCACCCTAATCGCTCGTACAAATTCTGCGCAGGATTGTCCACTGCCGTCTCCAGGGTGAGACCACGGGACTCGTTAGCTTTCGCAAAATTCTTCGAATGCTCCAGCAATTCCTCACCAATCCCTTTTCCCCTGGCCTCTTTAGATACAAAAAGATCATTTAAGATATACACTCTCTGCATGGCAACCGATGAAAAAGAAGGATACAACTGTGCAAACCCCAAACCGGCGCCATTCTCGTCAACCGCCAAAAAGATCACAGAATCCTTCTTGCGTAGCCGATCCTTCAAAAATTCCCTTGCAGCAGAAAGATTCGATTCTTGCTTGTAAAAAACCCGGTATCTGTCGAAGAGCAGTGTGAGTATATCCAGATCTTCTGAAGTTGCAGTTTTTATTTTCATCAGTTTCATTTTTCGAAAATGGAAGTTAGGAATTTTCCAGTTGAGAATATGTCGATGGAATTAGAAAAATCCTTTTCTTATCTTTAATGGGCAATCATCAAACTATCCTATCATGAAACGTAGATCTTTTATTAAAAAATCGGCTGCGGCCGGTGCTGCCTTTACCATTGTACCAAGTTTTGTGCTGGGGAGAAACCACATTCCCCCCAGTGATACGCTTTACATAGCCGGAATTGGTGTTGGTGGTCGCGGAGGCGGAGTGGTTAATGAACTTTACAGTAGCGGAAAGGTGAAATTTGTTGCTTTTTGCGATGTGGACCAGAAGAGAGCGGCTTCAACCTTTACAAATCATCCGGATGTTAAGCGTTATATGGATTTTAGGAAAGTATACGATAATCATTTAAAGGATATGGATGCAGTTATGGTTGCAACCCCGGATCATACGCATGCAGCTATTGCTTTACCTTTCATGAAAGAGAAGAAACACGCTTACGTTGAAAAACCACTTACACACAACATTTTCGAAGCCAGGCTTATGGCTACCACCGCTAAGGAAATGAGCATTACCACCCAAATGGGGAACCAGGGTGCTTCCGGTGAGGGGATCCGACAGGCCCAGGAATGGATAAATGCCGGTGTGATCGGTAAGGTACATCGGGTTGATTGTTGGACGAACCGACCGGTTTGGCCTCAGGGATTTAAAAAGATCGATAAAGGAGAACCTGTACCTGAAACTCTTAATTGGGATCTCTGGTTGGGGCCAGCGTCAATGCGGCCTTATAATTCCAGCTACCTACCGTTCAAATGGCGTGGCTGGTGGGACTTCGGAACAGGTGCCATGGGGGATATGGGATGTCATATTATGGAAACACCATTTAAGACGCTCGGTCTTAAGTTCCCGTATGAAGCAGAAGCAAGCTGTACAACGATCTGGTCCGGTGATTTTGTGGAAGCAGATTATTCCGAAGCTTGTCCACCTTCTTCAGTAGTAAGATTAAAGTTCGATAACGAGACACATGGTGATGTTTCTCTGAATTGGTACGACGGTGGCATTATGCCTGACCTGCCTTCAGAATTAAAAGTTGGGGAAGAACCCGGAGGATCGGGCGGAGGTAGTATATTCCATGGAAGTGAAGGAATTATGATCACCGACACCTATTCCAGGAATCCGAGGCTTCTACCTTCTGAACGAATGATGGATTTTACGCCGCCTGAACCCACAATAAAAAGAGTAGAAACCGATCACGCCGGCGAATGGGTGAATGCTTGCATAAATGGCGGAGCTACATCATCACCATTCAGTTATGGCGGTCCTTTGACCGAAGCCGTGCTGATGGGGAATCTGGCCATCAAAGCATTTCAGTATAAAACACTTAAAGAAGGCAAGAAAGCCGGAGATTGGGATCCTTATGACTATCCTGGCAGGCGCACGATTCAGTGGGATGGTGATGCCATGAAAGTCACTAATTACGATCACGCCAACAATTGGGTAAAGCGCGAATATCGCAACGGCTGGGAGCTCTAACGTTTAATAATAGGCATATCTTCTAACTTTCGATATATACTTAGCCAGGCGGATCACCTGGTGACTGTAACCATATTCATTATCATACCATACGTACAATACCACATTCTTTCCGTCATTCGAAACAATGGTCGCGTTACTGTCGAATATGGACGGTGCCGAAGAGCCCACTATATCCGAGGATACTAATTCGTTGTTTAGTGAGTACTTAATCTGTTCTACCAGGTCGCCAACCAATGCATATTTCTTCATCACGGTATTTAGCGCATTCTTGGAAGTTTTATTTTCAAGTTCCAGCTTCAAAATAGCCAGGGATCCATTAGGTACAGGAACACGGATGGCGTTCGAAGTCAGCTTTCCTTCGAATGACGGTAATGCTTTAGAAACAGCACTTCCCGCTCCTGTTTCGGTGATAACCATATTAAGGGCCGCTGCACGGCCACGACGATATTTCTTGTGCATATTGTCTACAAGGTTCTGATCGTTGGTGTAAGCGTGAATAGTTTCCAGATGCCCCTGAACAACCCCAAAAGAATCTTCTATGGCCTTTAGCACGGGGGTTATGGCATTGGTCGTACATGACGCTGCCGAAAATATATCCACTTCGTCAGGATGGTACTCACCATGGTTTACACCATGAACTATATTGGGAACTCCTTTACCCGGAGCAGTAAGAAGGACTTTTGAAACTCCTTTCGCCTTTAAATGTCGGCCGAGGGCTTCTTTATCCCTGAAAGCTCCCGTGTTGTCGATCACTAAGGCATCCTCAATACCATATTGGGTGTAATCGATGTCTTCCGGCGCATTTGCACTGATCATGTGCACCGTAGTTCCGTTAATGATAAGTGCACTATTTTCAAGATCGGTTCTAACAATTCCCGGGAAATCGCCGTGTACAGAATCGTGCTGCAACAGAGAAGCACGTTTTTCAAGAACTGTTTTATCCACATTTCCACGGGTTACAATGGCTCTCAGTCGCATTTGACTTCCTTGTCCGGTACGCGTCATTAATTCACGAGCAAGTAATCTGCCTATACGGCCAAAACCGTACAGGATTACGTCCTTGGGAACAATATTGCTGGTTTCCTTAGCGTCCTTAAGTTTATGACTTACAAACCTCATGGCATCTTCATGGTCATTGTCTTCAAGGTGATATTCGTAAGTCAATCTGCCGATGTCAAGCTTGGCAGGAGGAAGATTCAGTTTTAATATCGCCTGAGCGATCTCCACCGAATCGAATATTGATATAGGCTTTTGAACGAATTCACCAGCATATTCATGTAAGCTCAGAATCTCACTTGCATTGCGGTCAATTAACTGGTTTCGAAACAATACCAGTTCAATGGAGCGATCGTACCATAGGTCACTCACGATCTTTATAAACTCTACAGTGGCCTTTCGGCGATCGGTTTGAAAAGAAAGTTCTTTTTCATAAACTTCATCAAAACTCATGCGCATTTTTTTAGGGTTTGAAATTTGCTGCAAAAGTATAGAATTCAAACGTTTTCGTGAAAGATAATTGTAAAAATAAATACCCCTTCGAATTTTTACTTCAAAGGAGTATCTTTCTTCAGAAAAAAACAGTTTACCTGAAGATGAACGTGTTTAAATCACCGTCTCGGTCGTAGAACGTCAATTTGATATCTTCATTGGTGTTTCTGCGGTTCATTATACGTTTTGCATCATCAATACTTCTAACCGGCTGATCGTTTATTTTGGTGATAAGAATACCATCCAGATCATAACGCTGCATATCCTTTGTTAGCGCCCGACTTATCATCACGCCGCCATCAACACCGTACTTTTTAAGATCTTCCTGACTGGCATTTTTCAATTCCAGACCAAGCTCTTCTATTTCGTAGGTTTCCAGTTTTATTAGTGTAACAGGTATCACTTTTTTCTTTCCATTTCTTATTACGGTAACATCTACTACATCATTAGGCCGTTTAGACCCAAGATATCCGGAAAGGTCTGAAAACTTTCCAACTTTATAGCCGTCTAAGCCCTTGATGATATCACCTTCTCTTATTCCGCTTTTATCGGCTCCACTTCCATCTTCAATTCCTCCTACTATGACACCCTCCGATTCATTAAGGCCCAGTTTCTGTGCTATCTTCGAATTGAGCGTTTGCCCCTGGATACCTAAGATTCCTCTTTGAACATCACCATACTCTATAATGTCCTCAATGACCTTACGGGCAATATTGGCTGGCACAGCAAAGGAGTAACCTACATAGGACCCTGTTTCCGACGTAATAGCTGTGTTGATTCCCACCAGTTCGCCTCTTATATTCACCAGGGCACCACCGCTGTTGCCGCGATTCACGGCTGCGTCGGTCTGGATAAAGGATTGTGGGTTTCTGTCGAATTCGTTCAGGTCCCGGGCTTTTGCACTAACAATTCCTGCCGTAACAGTTGAGGTTAGATTGAATGGATTTCCAACAGCCAGTACCCATTCGCCAATTCTAATTTCATTCGAATCCCCAAACGGTACGAATGGCAGATCTTCGTCCGGTTCGATCTTGATTAGTGCGATATCTGTTTTCGCATCGGTCCCGATCAATTCCGCTTCATATATCTTATTGTTATTTAAAGTAACCTCGAGTTGAGATGCATTGGCAATTACATGATTATTGGTCACAATATAACCATCAGGAGTAATTATTACACCACTTCCTGCTCCAACCATCGCGCGCGGTTCACCACCTCCATAGAAATATTCCATGATATTTGTTGGCCTCCTGCTGATCGTGGTATTTTTAACGTGTACAACTGCGTTAACGGTTTTTTCGGCAGCCTTGGTAAGATCGATACCAGTATCATTTAATTCAGATGTGTAGTTTGTCGGAATAAAAGTTGGATTTTCCTGATTGGCGGTTATAATAACTGGGTTGTCATCTTCTAGAAGTTTATAACCCCATAACGTTATGGCACCTGCAATGAGCGCCACGGCAAATAATCGAACTGTCTGTTTCATATGCGCATATTTATATTAGGTTAACAATTATAAGACGAAAATATTTTTTAATTATTTCAGATTTAACGTCCATTTAACAGCACAATTCTCCTGTCAATAGAATTCGCTTTTTATACCTTTGCCTAAATGGCAATCGAATTCTATAAATACCAGGGAACGGGCAACGACTTTATCATTGTCGATAATCGCAATGATAAATTCCCCAAAAATAATACCAAACTAATCGCGCATATGTGTGATAGAAAGTTTGGCATTGGGGCCGATGGATTGATACTACTGGAGAATCATGACACTGCCGATTTCAACATGGTCTATTACAATTCGGATGGAAATCTAAGTTCTATGTGCGGTAACGGGGGGCGATGTATTACCCATTTCGCGAAATTCCTGGGAATCATTGAAAATCAGGCAGTTTTTGAAGCTATTGACGGTATGCATGAGTCTTCGGTTGATGCAGAGACCATCTCTCTCAGGATGAATGATGTGAACTCTTTACAGGTAAATGGGGCCAGCATCTACCTAAATACCGGATCACCACATCATGTCACCCTGGTTGACGATTTGACAGTTTTTGATGTGTTCAATGAAGGCAAACGAATTAGAACATCGATCTATGGCGAAGAAGGAGCGAATGTAAATTTTGTTGAGAAAGTTTCAGAATCTGTTTTTGCGGTTCGGACTTATGAAAGGGGGGTAGAAGACGAGACACTTTCTTGTGGTACGGGTGTTACAGCGGTTGCCCTCGCCATGCATGAAACCATGAACACGACTTCAGAAGAGATCACGCTAAAAACACCGGGAGGTGAATTAAAGGTGCGATTTATAAAAACAGAGAACGGCTATACCGATATATACTTAATTGGCCCGGCTATCCAGGTTTTTAAAGGGATATGGGAATGAATACACTAAGCGGAAATAAAATTATACTTCGGGCACTGGAACTTACCGATCTGGATTTCCTTTATCAACTGGAAAACGACGAATCGGTCTGGGAAGTGAGTAATACCAGCACACCATATTCTAAATATGTCCTGAAGCAATACCTCGAAAATGCCCATCGCGACATTTACGAAGTTAAACAGCTGCGATTAGTGATATGTACTTCAGAAAAAATGAAACCCATAGGATTCATCGATCTTTTCGACTTCGAACCCAGGCACAGTAGAATAGGGGTAGGGATCGTAATATTCAAAGATACTGACCGAAGGAAGGGATATGCTTCCGAAGCACTTAAGTTGGTTGCTGATTATAGTTTTTCTCATTTGAAAGTACATCAATTGTTCGCCAATATTTCGGAAGATAATCACGTTAGTATTAAGCTATTTGAGAAACTGGGTTTTGAACTGTCTGGTTCGAAGCGGGAATGGATCATTTCCGAGAAAGGATTTAAAAACGAACTTTTCTATCAATTAATTCATGACAAAAAATCTTAAACGAGTAATCTGGTCTGTATTAGTATTAGGTGTAATTGCGATGGCAATTTTCGCCTGGTTTGTTTATAGCGCTGTATTGTCTCCAAATACCGCATTCACAAATGATGAAGCTCATATATACATTCGTACGGATGCAAATTTTGCTGATGTCATGGAAGAGTTGCGTCCACTTTTGAAAGATGCAGTTTCGTTCGAGGCTGTTGCTAACAGGAAGGGTTATCCCGAGAACATAAAACCAGGACATTATGTTATAAATAAGGGGATGAATAACAACGACATCATCAATACTATTCGTATTAATAATACTCCTGTAAAGGTTAAATTCAATAATCAGGAACGTCTTGAAAACCTGGCCGGAGCTGTATCCAAACAAATTGAAGCAGACAGCGTAGCGCTTCTCAATGCTATGAGTGATCGGGAATTTCTTGCTGAAATAGGACAAACACCCGAATCTGCCCTGGCTATATATTTACCCAACACCTACGAATTGTACTGGAATACTTCCGCTACCGATTTTTGTAAACGCATGAAGAGTGAATATGACAGTTTTTGGAATGAATCCCGAACTTCCAAAGCCAGGTCTATTGGCTTAAGTCCGGAGCAGGTAGTTTCCCTGGCAGCTATCGTTCAGAAAGAAACAGCCAAGGTGGATGAGCGGCCAAGGGTAGCAGGTTTATATGTAAACAGGATAAAACGTGGTATGTTGCTTCAGGCCGACCCTACAGTAATCTACGCTAAGAAGAAGGCGGAAAATGATTTCGACCAGGTAATTAAAAGAGTACTGTATCGTGATCTTGAATTAGATTCTCCGTATAATACATATAAGTATACTGGAGTACCTCCCGGACCGATCTCAATGCCGGATATGTCATCCATCAAGGCAGTTCTCGATCATGAAAATCACGATTATATTTTTATGGTGGCCGATATCTCCAATCCTGGCTATCATAAATTTGCTAAAACGCTGGCGCAACACAACAGAAACCGGGCAGAATATGTACGTTGGATCAATGGCCAGGGAGTGAATCGATAAAATGACCGAAATAGTAGTATTAGTAGGCTGTCATGGCAATTATCTGGTAAGGAAATGAACAATAATAATTGTATATACTATTGTAAAACAGGTAGTTATGTTTATTTTACATAACTTTCCTTCAGTATTTAATATACTTCGTTCATTTTTAGCAATTTTTACCATTAAATCACCTTTAGAAGTTAAAACTCGACTAAAATAATTGTTAAAATTTCACTTTAACACCTTTACATTGTTCATAAAATAGTTCATTGTTTTTGAACGAATTATCAATTTCGCATGCCTTTCAGTGCTATTTTTATAGAAATTGGTAAAAAAAGCTGATTTGTTGAAGATTCCCACAGAAAATAACCTTAACAAACATTAACATCCGTCATATTTATTTCATCGTTTCGGTCGTATATTTGCTGGCTGAAATTAGGTAGGTAAAATTTTACTTATCAAATGGTAAAAACATGAGACGTAAGTTATTGCGAATTAGTTTATTAGTATCCGTGGCCATAGGCGTATTGTCTGTCTTTTCTTTTAATGAGAACAAGGCTATTACATACTTCAATAACGATGGTTTGGAGCTGTTTTTCACAGTTCCTACCGAGGCGGAAGCAAATTTCGACAACAAGGAATTGGAATTGAATCACAATTTATTCCTTGGTAAAACATATGTTGGTTTTAAAGAGGCACTTGGATTCAAAGAGTCTCGAAATAATTACAAAACCATTAACGAGTATGGGTATATGGGAAAATACCAATTTGGTAGAGGTACCTTAAATATGATTGGAATTTATAACTCCAAACGGTTTCTCAACGATGCCAAGCTTCAGGAACAGGCATTTACCGCCTATACATCGAGAAACAAATGGATTTTACGCAGAGATATAGACCGTTATGTAGGTCGTTATATCGATGGGGTGAAGGTCACCGAATCCGGTATTCTGGCAGCAGCCCATCTCGCAGGAGCCGGTAATGTAAAGAAATATCTTCGCAGTGGTGGAGAGATAGGTTTTAGCGATGCGTTTGGAACCTCGATACGCTACTATTTAAAGAAATTTTCCGGCTATGATACCTCCTGGGTAGAAGCCGATAAGCGAGCCAAAGTTTTATAAGTAAGTTATTTTTGGATGATGAATATGGTGGGTCTTTTATTTAGGTCCACCTTTTTATTTTTCCATTCCTCCGCGGTAAGCGTCAGTATGAATTCGGTAGGCAAGGTGATGTCGCATGCTAAACAAATCTTAGTCTGTCCCTGCACCGTGCTAATTATACTCTCCAGCAATTGATTGTTGCGATAAGGAGTTTCAATAAATAGTTGCGACTGGTGGAATTCTTGCGATAACCGTTCCAGCCTTTTAATCTCCTTTCTGCGTTCGCGTTTATCAATGGGTAAATATCCATTAAATGCAAAATTCTGACCATTAAACCCGCTGGCCATCATTGCCAGTAAAATACTGGATGGACCTACTAAAGGAACCACTCTTATACCTTGTTTATGTGCTTCTTCAACCACTGCGGCGCCGGGATCGGCAATACCGGGACATCCGGCATCACTTATTACACCTACATCCAGGCCCTGGTGACAAGGTGCGAGCATATCCGGGATCTCAGATTCGTCCGTATACTTATTGATGAGTTTGAAATGAAGGTCGGGTTGTGATTTCCGGGGAACTATACTTTTTATAAATCGGCGGGCATTCTTTTCGTGTTCAACTATATAATAGTCGATCTCTTCCACGGCTTTTTTTACCAGGAAGGGTAGGACCTCAAGAGGTGGAGTCTCTCCAAGGGTACATGGAATAAGATATAGATTTCCTTTTTCAGAAACCATATTTATCGAACCACCAGTTTGTTGATCAGTTGAGCGCCCGATTCCGTTTCTACAGATACTAGGTACAAACCACTTCTAAGCTGGGACACGTCGAGATCGTATTGCTGAGTTTCAATATTTTCTTCTGAGAGAATAATCGATCCTGTTAGATTCATCACACGGACAGATTGAAAACTTCCATTATCGAAGGTGAGAGAAACTAAGTCGGTAGCAGGGTTAGGAGTTAGTTTAAAAGTTTCAAATTCAAAGTCACTGGCCCCTGCAATATCCTCATCAATGATTCGATAGACATCCCCGAAAATGTCTACAACAAAAAGTTCTTTATCGATATTTTCACCGAAGGACACCCAGGTTCCTCCAAATCCACCACGATCGACAAGATTTCCGTCTCCGTCTACTGTGAACAGCTTACCACTGCATACATCGGCCGCGAAGTAGAGTCCCTGTAATCCGGGCCACATACTACCCCTGTACACATATCCGCCGGTAACCGAGCAGTTTCCGCTACCTGAACTGGAAGAGTATTCGGCTTCGGGAAAAGTAAGATCTCCTACCGGTGGGCATCCTGCTGTGTTGAAGGGTTGGGAGCCTTCGTAACATCTCCAGCCATAGTTAAGGCCGGCAGCAGTTACAGGTTGTTTGTTTATTTCCTCAACATCGCCCTGTCCAACATCTCCAATCCATAGATTATCCGCTGTTCTGTCGAAAGAGAATTTCCACGGATTTCGCAGGCCGTAAGCCCATATTTCTTCTGCGTTGGTTGGATGTCCAAAAAATGGATTATCTGTGGGTATACCATAATTATTACCACCTCCGGGATTGTCGACATCAATGCGCAGGAGTTTACCTAATAATAAGGTAGTATTCTGTGCCCTGTTGCCAGGATCGCCGCCGCTGCCTCCATCTCCGGATGCTATATAGAGAAAACCGTCTGGTCCGAAAGCAAGACTTCCGCCGTTGTGATTTTGAAAGGGTTGAATATAGGATATGATTTGAAGTTCAGAACCCGGAAGCGCAATATCCGGATCTCCCGGATCTACCGAAAACCTCGAAACCTGGGTATTCCCACTATTGTTGATATAATTAACATAGAAAAAACCGTTCGTATCGTAATCCGGATGAAAAGCGAGTCCGAGCAAGCCGCGCTCATCGTTCGTTCCCTGAGGGTTGATAACTATACTGTTAATGTCGAGAAAAGGACTTCCGTTAATACTACCATCGGAATTTAGGATTTTTATAATACCAGCCTTTTCAACGACGAATAGCCTGTCGTCGCCGGCATTCTGCAGATCTACAGGCTGATCGAAAGAAGCGCCTGTGTTAAATTGTTCAACTTCAATTATTTGTGAGGTAGCCGAACTAAAAATTAGCAGGCTAAGTAGATAAGGGATAATAGTTTTCATAGTTACTTTTTTTAGATGCACTACTAAAGTAACTAAATACCATATAATAAAAAAGTTAAAGCCGTGCAGCGATTTTTTCACATGCTTCATCAAGCATCTTGAACACATTCTCGAAACCGAATGCACCGCCGTAATACGGATCGGGCACATCCACATTTTCATCTGGAAAAATTTCATCAAGGATCAATCTTACCTTGGCTATCTCGTCGTTGTTCTTTGCGAGTTTGATAACGTCCTGGTAATTTGAATTATCCATAACGAAAATATGATCGTAGGTTTCGAAATCGTAGGTGGAGAACTTTCTTCCACGCTGATACGTAATATCGAGACCGTACTTTTTGGCAACCTTGATGCTCCTGGGATCTGGCTGCTCGCCAACATGCCACCCACCGGTGCCAGCAGAATCTACGGTGATCTTAGTGATATTCACTTTCGATCGCAATATTCCCTCTGCAAGAGGTGATCGGCAAATATTGCCTAAACATACCATTAATACCTTTGTTTTCATTCTGAATAAAAAATCCCGCAAGGGCGGGATGAAGATTATTATAAGGTTAATTTCTTATTAAGGTCTTCAACATATTTTCGGAACTGCTTATCGGTGCTGGACAGGTTGTCAACCGTTTTACATGCATGTAACACCGTAGCGTGATCGCGCTGTCCAATTTGAGAACCGATGGAGGCCAAAGAGGCTTTCGTAAATTTCTTGGCAAAGAACATGGCCAACTGTCTCGCCTGAACAATATGTCGTTTACGCGTTTTCGATTGTAATGTATCCACGTCCATCTGGAAATACTCACTCACTACTTTCTGGATGTAATCGATAGATACCTCACGCTTAGTGTGTTTCACATAATTATCTACGATCTTCTTGGCCAGGTCGATGGTAATCTCTCTTTTATTGAAGGACGAGTGAGCGATCAGTGAGATAATAGCACCTTCCAGTTCACGTATATTGGTTTTTATATTATTTGCCAGAAATTCTACAATGTCTTCCGGCATTTCCACACCGTCCCGATACAGTTTGTTCTTTATAATCGCAACACGGGTATCGTAATCGGGGTGATTCAATTCGGCGGATAATCCCCATTTGAAACGGGACAATAGTCGCTGCTCTATATCGATCATATCCACCGGTGCTTTATCGCTGGTAAGAATAACCTGCTTTCCGTTTTGATGCAGATGGTTGAATATATGGAAGAATACATCCTGAGTTCCGGCTTTACCAGAAAGTAACTGGATGTCATCAACGATGAGTACATCAATGATCTGGTAGAAATGAATAAAATCGTTTCGGCTATTCTTCTTGACCGATTCTATATATTGTTGTGTGAACTTTTCAGCGGAAATATATAATACCGTCTTTTCCGGATATTTATCTTTGATCTCAACACCGATAGCATGAGCCAAATGAGTTTTTCCTAATCCAACCCCACCAAATATAAGTAGCGGATTAAAAGAGGTGCCTCCGGGTTTGTTCGCAACTGCCATTCCTGCCGAGCGCGCCAAACGATTTGATTCACCTTCCAGGAAATTATCAAAATTATACCCCGGATTAAGCTGCGATTCGATCTTTACATTTCGAATTCCCGGAATCACAAACGGATTCTTTAATTCAGGGCTCTTGTTCTTTAACGGCACATCTACTTCCTGAGATTGCACCTGACTTCTATTGGTACTAGGGATCTTTTCGGTGAAAGGTTGTTTGTTGCCATAGGTGTTTTCCATTTTTATAACATACACCAATTTGGCAGTGCTTCCCAATTCCTTGGTTAGGGCAACCTTCAATAATTTTACGTAATGTTCTTCAAGCCATTCGTAAAAGAACTTACTGGGAACCTGGATACTAAGGGCGTTGTCTGTAAGCTTCACAGCCTTGATAGGTTCGAACCAAGTTTTGTACGCTTGTGAAGAAATGTTATCTTCAATAAAGGACAAACAATTGTTCCAAACCGATTCGGCAGTTTTGCTCATAGTGAATGCAGAAGTATAGTTAGTTAATCTAGTGCGAAAAAAAATGTTGAAAAAAGAGTGATTCCTAACATAATCTTAACACTGCAAATATGTGAACAAAAAAATGAAAAAAAAAATCGAAAGGGTATTGAATTTTCACTTTTTTTTTCGCATACCTTTACGTAGATAAACTTACAAAAAATATCCCCTTTTTATACACTTTATTTGTGAAAAAAAATATTACGAAATTAAGAGTACGCTACGGAGAGACCGATCAGATGGGTGTGGTTTACTACGGAAATTATGCACAATATCTAGAACAAGGAAGAACCGAGTGGCTTCGCGAACTGGGCTTTTCTTATCGCTGGATGGAGGAAAACAACGTGAAACTCCCTGTTATTAAACTGGTTATAGATTACAAACTTCCGGCACGTTACGATGACGAAATTTTTATAACGACAACCTTAAGGAAACTTCCTACAGTGAAAATTGAGTTCGATTATGAAATTCATAATGCCGACGGTGATCTTTTAGTGACTGCTTCCACAACTTTGGTTTTCGTTGACATGCACACAAATAAGTTGAAACGTGCACCCGATTATCTCATCAAAAAGCTCCAGGAATAACTATCTCCTTCTTATCTGAATATTTTGAAGGTTCCGGAAGGTGTCAAAGATGCGATCCGAGTCTTTTTTTCGAACCGAAATTTCAATTTTACAATCCATTTCCATTTTCTGACCGACTATTTTCAGCTGCTCATTTTTAACGACTCGCATTACAGAATTTAAGTCGGCATAGGCGCATTGGACGATAAAATTTTCATCGATTGTACGTGTGATCAACCTGGAAGCCTCCAGTGCCATCTTCGCACTGGTCTTATATGCTTGAATCAAACCGCCCACACCCAATTTAGTTCCGCCAAAGTATCTTACCACAACTACAAGTACATTGGTGAGGCCGAAAGCCTGGATCTGACCGTATATAGGTGCTCCGGCACTATTAGATGGTTCACCGTCGTCATTAACCCTGTAACGTTCATACCCCTTTCCTAACTGCCAGGCGTAGCACCAGTGTCTCGCACTGTAATGTTCTTTCTTAAGTGTATCCAGCTGACCTCTAATTTCTTCTTCCGAAGTGACCGGGAAAGCATACCCAAAGAATTTACTGCCTTTTTCCTTGAACATGGTTTCTTCGCCTGCCGTGGCGATGGTTTTATACGTATCTTTTTCCGACGCCATTACCAACTATTTAGAGTGACAAGAAATATACTGATAACAGCCAATGCGATACCTATCCAGTTCTTAACCAATAGTTTTTCATGAAATAGCAAAATACCTACCAGGGTTGATGTCATAACCACTGCTACATTATTCACGGTAAAGATTCCTGAACTTTCCAATATATCGCTGCGCAAGGCCTTCACCAGGAAGTATACCGAAAAATAATTTGGGATGCCCAGTGCGATCCCACCAATCACATTCTTAACCTCAAACCTGAAACTGCCTTTGATCATCTGCCAAATCAGGATAAATAAACCTGTCACCGCGGCTGTCGCGAAGATCATTGAAGAAAAGATGGAGACTTCGTTCTTCGCTACATGAGTGTCTTCCAAATACTTCAGGCTAGTGTCTATAATTCCACTTCCAAGGAATACGAGGAACGGATAAATAAGATTGCTCCTGTTGATCCTTAGGCCGGACCTCGTTTTTATCGAGGCGAGATAAACGGCCACCAGGGCCAATATAATTCCAATGAATTTATAGATCCCAAGGCTCTCCTTATAATATAGCAGACCAAAAAGAATAGGGATCACCAGGCTCATCTTTGTAGCGACCGAAACAACCGAAAGACCGCTTCTTTGAGTGGTGATCGCCATGAGATTAAATATTATTATGAATAGCAAACCGAGGACAGCAGTATAGACGAACCAATCCTTATTAACTATATCAATTGGATCTACAACACCTTCGAAAGCAATTATTCCACAAAGACTTGCTACTATGTAGTTTACCACTATAGCGTGCAGGGTATTCACTTTGAAACGATCGAACAATTTGAAGGTCACGAAGATTACCGTAGAAGACAGAACACTAAGCAGTAGGAAGATCAAGAGAGCGGGTTTTTAAAATGTTGCATTCTATCTTGCTTAAACCTTGTTTCAGTGATGAGCGTTCCCGGTAATTCAGGAGCCTTCACACCCTGGTTGAACTTCAAAGGTCCCTGAAAAACAAATGCCTCATCCCAGAGATTTTCTTCAATAAAGGTTTGCAGTGTTCGGGATCCACCCTCGACAATAAGGCTTTGTAATTCATACCTATATAATAGGTCACAAATTTGTTTGGCTACGGGGTTGTTAAAGTCGATGGCCTCATACGTGAGGTTTAGCCCCGCTTTTACTTTTTCTTCTGAAATTACAAGGGTAGGAACACTGTCGTCCAGTACGTTTGAGTTTAACGGTATCCTGCTACTCCTGTCTATTATAATTCTGTGAGGGGAAGTTCCTTCCCAGTTCCTGGCAGTAAGGCTTGGGTTGTCATCAACAACTGTATTGGTTCCAACAAGAATGGCGGCTTCTTCAGCCCTCATCCTGTGTGTGAATTGTTTGGAAATATCATTTGTGATCCAGACTGGTTCTTTTTTTTCATCACGCAGGGCCGGGGCGAGGAGACCATCTTCGGATTGGGCCCATTTCAAAATAACATAAGGCCTTTTCTTCTTTTGAAAAGTGAAAAATCGTTTGTTGAGTGCATCACACTCCTCCTTTAGAATTCCTGTAGTAACGTCGCAACCAGCATCGAGCAATTTCGCTATACCGCGGCCACTCACTTTTGGGTTGGGATCGGTACTTCCAATGATCACTTTTTTAATCCCTTCGGATATGATACGATCCACGCAAGGGGGCGTCTTTCCGAAATGGCTACATGGTTCCAGGTTTACATATAGTGTAGCTTCAGACAGCAGGTTAGAATGGATTACATTTTGAATCGCGTGTACCTCAGCATGAGGTTCTCCCGATTTGTAGTGCCAGCCCTCTCCTATTATACGCCCATTATAAACGATTACACTTCCTACCAGTGGATTTGGATAGGTGGTTCCCAAACCTTTTTTGGCCAGTTCGATGCAACGCGACATAAATTTTTCATGTAACTTCACCACGCAAAAGTACAAGTAAATTACCACATGAAATTGCCGGTTATTCGTCCCATTGAGAAAAGAGATAACGCACAGTTGCAATATCTAATTCGCTCTATACTGGAAGACTTCGGAGTACCTAAAATAGGAAGTGCCTATGCCGATGCTGCTTTAGACGATATGTACGGTTACTATTTGAAAGAAAAAGCAGCTTATTTTGTGATCGATCATGGAGAAAGGATCATAGGAGGTGCAGGAATTGCCCAGCTCGATAATTATAACGGACCTATTTGTGAATTGCAGAAAATGTACTTTTTAACTGAAGCCAGAGGTAGAGGGCTTGGAACCCGGATGATGGAACTGTGCTTACAAAAAGCGACCGAATTCGGTTTTGAAAAGGTGTACCTGGAGACGATGCCTTATATGATCGCTGCCCAGAAACTCTATGAACGTAGCGGTTTTGAATATATTGACGGCCCAATAGGGGATACAGGCCATTATGCCTGTCAGACCCATATGATGAAAACTCTTTAACCGTGAATATTGCCAAACTTAAAGAACGATTCAAATCGGAGTTGTCAGGTATTTTTCCTCCTGAAGAGATCGATTCTTTTTTTGTGATGCTCGGGGAATCCTTGTTAGGTTATTCCAGAATTGGGCTAGCCCTGAATGCTTCCGAAGAAATTAGACCGGAGGATCTCCTTAAATTCAATGATGCATTAGAACGATTGAAGAACGAGGAACCTATTCAATATATAATAGGTGTGACAGAATTCTACGGACTACCTTTTAAAGTATCACCCGAAACCCTTATTCCGCGTCCCGAGACCGAAGAATTGGTGGAATGGATCATACGGCAAAATAAAGAGCAGGCCGACATACTTGATATTGGAACCGGCAGCGGATGTATCGCCATTACACTGGCTAAAAATCTTAAAGAGAGTGTTGTCTCAGCTTTGGATGTTTCAGTTGAAGCGCTGAAAGTGGCTGCTTATAATGCACAACACAATAAGGTTTCCATTGATTTTATCACTAAAGATATTCTTGCTATTGATAAGCTTCCGTCGCAATACGATATCATAGTTTCAAACCCTCCGTATGTTCGAAATTTGGAGAAAAAAACGATGAGTGACAATGTATTGCAGTTTGAACCATCCGCCGCCTTGTTTGTGCCTGATGATGATCCACTTAAGTTTTATCGTAAAATTTCCAGTCTCGCCAAAACCCATTTAAAAGAAGGGGGCAGCTTGTTCTTCGAGATTAATGAGTATCTTGGTGAAGAGTTGGTTGCTCTGCTGAAGAATTTTGATTTCAAGAACATCGAATTGGGTCAGGATTTCAGAGGCAAGGATCGGTTTATTAAATGCACTCGTAGTTTAAATGAATAAACTTGAAAAAATATGTGTTTTCTGTGGTAGCAGCGATGGTAATGATACTTCGGTTACAAGTTCTGCTGTTGAATTGGGTGAGATCTTCGCCCAGGAAAATATAACCCTGGTCTATGGTGCGGCTAAGATCGGGATAATGGGTACTATTGCAAAAACAGTCCTGGATAATCATGGTAAGGTAATTGGGATCATCCCTGAATTTCTAAAGAAGAAAGAGGTGGTACATCTCGGGCTGAATGAATTGATCACAACCAGGAATATGCACGATCGGAAACTGAAAATGCAGGAGGTCAGTGATGGATTTATTGCACTTCCCGGTGGCCTGGGAACACTGGAAGAATTATTTGAAATACTTACCTGGTTACAGCTAGGGCTGCATTCCAAGCCTATTGGCCTTCTAAATGTGAACGGATTTTACGACGACCTGCTTCAGCTCTTCGAAACCATGGTTCGAAAAGGATTTGTATCCATGAACAACTATGAGATGTTGCTGGTCGATTCCGACGCACGCAGGCTACTCGAAAAAATGGCGCACTTCAAAGCACCGGATATCCCGCATTGGTTGAATGAAGAAAGAGCCTAAGAATCAATTTATTAACTATCTCACCCCTTTTTTTAACAATCTTCTTTAGTCTGAAATTTAATTGGCTACATTGATTCATTAACCATTAAATTTCAATTATGAGTTCAACAAAAAAGTATTTAGCCGAAGGGCTTGGCACCTTCGCATTAGTACTCTTTGGATGTGGTGCAGCTGCAGTTGCAGGGGTTTCTCAGACCGGGCCTGACGGAATCGGGTTATTGGGTATATCCCTTGCATTCGGTTTGGCGGTGCAACAGTTATGGCTCTTTATTGTAGCGCCTGTCGCAGGTGGCATATTCGCAGCAGTAGTTCGCAAATTATTTATAGACGATTAATCATTCGTTTTTTATGGCCCGGAAAAGCTTCTTTTGAAGCTTTTCTGTCATTTTTAGGCAGTCATAATAATTCTTTATATTGAGGAACTTTTAATATTTTTTTAACAAATCTGACGTAAACATGAAAACAAAATTTCTAATTATTTTTTTATTGATCTTTTCAATGTCGGCTGGCATAACTGCCCAGGTGAACGTTGAACAAAAAGCCAACTTTGTTGGAGAAGTCACATCTATGGAATATGTGACATCACTGGCATCCAGGACTAGCGACTGGATCCCATCTGACAATTCGGTGAAAGAAGCGAAAGACAAGAGATCTTTAGCAAACCAGATCGTTGCCGGACAGGATCCGCAAACAGAAGATGATTACTACGTACGAAACCGCCACGAAATGGAACAGAGTGTCCGTATGGCTCCTGCCAGTCTGGTATTTGATGCCTATGCTTCAGGCTCTCAGCCAACAGATCCTTCGCTTGCTATTGGTCCAAACCACGTATTTGTGGTTTACAATACGGGTTTCACAATTTTTGATAAGTCGGGCAATACATTGGTTCCACAAACGGCGCCGAATCCCGCTATTTTTCCTTCGGGAGGTTGTTGCGATCTTACGGTATCTTATGATAATGCAGCGGACCGTTGGGTTCTTACCTTCTTAGGAAACGGCGCACAGATTGCTGTTTCCGATGGGCCAAATCCGGTTACTTCGGGATGGTATGTATATAATATTTCTTCAATTAATGATTATCAGAAATTATCTGTTTGGAGTGATGGTTATTACATGACTGATAATACCAGTTCTTCAAACCGCGTATGGGCGCTAGAACGCGATGCCATGCTTCTTGGAGATCCTAATGCCCAGATCATTGGATTTAATTTGCCAGGAATTTCGACCTCGGGATTTTATAGTCCTCAGGCGTTAAATGTAACCGATGGAAACCTGCCTGCAGCAGGAGGTGCTACTATAGTGTATCTGCAAGACGATGCCTGGAACGGTGTGTCCAATGATCATATCAAACTCTGGACTATCGATGTTAACTGGAATAGCCCCGGCAGTTCTACAGTTTCTGCGGCCCAGGAGATTTCGGCCACCCCATTTATTAGTGTATTCGACAATGGTAGTTTTTCAAATTTGAGACAACCAGGTAACGGGAGACCAATAAATGTGGACGCCTTGCAGGCTACAATTATGAACCAGGCACAGTTCCGTAAATTCACCAACCATAATTCTGCTGTGTTCAACTTTGTGGTGGATGCAGATGCGACTTCAGGAGAATTAGCAGCAGTCCGCTGGTATGAATTCCGACAGAGCGGAGACAATCAACCATGGAGTTTATATCAGGAAGGTACTTATACAGCTCCTGACGGAAGACATGCATGGAATGCTAGTTTAGCTATGGACGGAAACGGAAATATTGGGATGGGGTATACCTCAATGTCCGGTCCAAATACGCCGGGAACTGTCTATATAAGTTCTTATTTCACTGGTAGGTCAAGTTCAGATCCGTTAGGGGTAATGACCGCAGCAGAAGGACTTATTGCAAATGGAAATGCGAAGATTCCAGGAACACGTTATGGTGATTACAGCAAGATCGATGTGGATCCGTCTGATAATTCATCCTTCTGGTTCATCAATGAATATATGAACGGATCAAGAAGAGGAGTGGTAGGAAAATTTACAGTACAGGTAGCTCCTCCGGATACAGAAGCACCAACTATACCTACAAATCTAACAGCGAGTAATATTACATCATCCGGTGCCACTTTAACCTGGAATGCCTCTACAGATAATGTCGGTGTAACACAATATAACATTTCTATAGATGGTAATCCGGTAGGTACATCGGCAACCACTTCATTTAATGTGACCGGCTTATCTCCTTTAACGTTGTATAATGCAGCTGTGAGCGCTCAGGATGCCGCCGGTAATGTATCCGGTGAGGCAACTACTTCATTCACCACGCTGGAAGGCGGAGGAGGAAATGGCGAAATCGCTGCATATTACTTTGAAACAGGCTTTGACGGCTGGATCGATGGTGGAAACGATTGTGCGAGACAAGCAACTGCCAATTCATTCGAAGGAACTTATTCCATAAGGCTTAGAGATAATTCTAATTCCTCCAATGCGGTATCACCTACCCTTGACCTGTCGGGAAATACACAGGTGAGTATTGAGTTCCACACCTATGCCAAGAGTATGGAGAACGGTGAGAATTTCTTTGTTGAATTCTATAACGGATCGTCTTATCAGGTAATAGGTGACTATGCCAGTGGATCCGATTTCAGTAATGATAGTTTCTTCACCGATACAATCGTCTTGGATTCGGGAACCTATAATTTCAATGCAAATAATAGATTCCGTATCCGTTGTGATGCAAGTGCTAATAATGATCAGATCTGGTTCGATCAGGTAATTATTACTGGCGATGGAACAGAAGCGCTTCCGGCAATACCGGGTGAGACCATTACAAGAACTCCTGAAGCTATTCAGGCGCAGGCTCTTGCGACTTCTGATAATATTAAATTGTATCCTAATCCTGTAAATTCAACATTGAGCATTGAAATACTGGAAGGTAATTTTGACCAGGTGACAGTATACTCTACCTCAGGTGAATTAGTTAAAACATTTTATAATGTTAGTGACTTCCTGCAACTGGATGTTTCAGATTTCACCACGGGCATGTATTTCGTGCGATTTGTTACTGGTAAATTAGCAGTTACAAAACGATTCATTAAGAAATAATCATTGAAACCTATAAATAACAAGCCATCCTTTCAGGGTGGCTTTTTTATTTTAGAAGCGCAATTATATCACGTATGACAATTCAATTTTTATCTTTGTTTTCATGAATCCCGAACAGCAGATCAAAGAACTTCGAGAAGAACTCCGCGAGCATAATTACAAGTATTACGTTTTAGACAACCCGGTAATTTCAGATTATGAATTCGATCTTAAATTAAAACAGCTTCAGGAACTGGAAGCCGCACATCCCGAGTTTTACGATCCAAACTCACCCACCGTTCGGGTCGGAGGAGAGGTCACCAAAAATTTCAATACCGTGACCCACGAATTCAGGATGTATTCTCTGGACAACTCTTATTCTAAAGACGACCTGTTGGACTGGGTGAAGCGTATCAGAAAGCTGGTGGACGGGGAAATTCAATACACTTGCGAACTTAAATATGACGGGGCTTCCATGAATCTCACCTATGAAAACGGCAAGTTAATCCGGGCCGTGACCCGTGGCGACGGATTCCAGGGTGACGAAGTAACCACTAATGTTAAGACGATAAAGTCGGTGCCGCTTCAGTTGAAAGGAGATTATCCCGAAAAGTTCGAAATGCGTGGTGAGATCGTCCTGCCTTTCGAAGGTTTTAAGAAGATGAACCTGGAACGTATTGATATTGGTGAAGAACCTTACAGGAATCCGAGGAACACCGCCTCCGGTAGCCTGAAGCTTCAGGATAGCAGTGAAGTGGCGCGGCGACCCCTGGAGTTTTTGTGGTATAGTATGAAAGCAAATCGTCTCCCCGTGGCCACTCAGTATGAAAGTTTACAGAAAGCAAGAGAATGGGGCTTTAAAGTTCCTGAAGTTGCAAAATTGTGTAAAAATTTAGATGAGGTTTTGGAATTCATAGAATATTGGGACGTCCATCGCCATGAGATGCCTTATGAAACCGATGGGGTTGTAATTAAAGTGAATCAACTGCAGCAGCAGGAAGAACTTGGTTATACTGCCAAGTCGCCCCGCTGGGCGATGGCCTATAAGTTCAAAGCCGAATCTGCAGTGACCGTTCTTAACAAGATCACCTATCAGGTAGGCCGCACGGGTGCTATAACTCCGGTAGCCAACCTGGAGCCTGTTCAGCTGGCCGGAACCATAGTAAAGCGGGCTTCATTACATAATGCCGATCAGATCGCCAAGTTGGATATCAGGGAAGGAGATACCGTATTTGTGGAGAAAGGAGGGGAGATCATTCCGAAGATCACTGCGGTCGATACAAGTAAACGGGCTCCTTCAACTCCTCCAACACAATATATTGAGCATTGTCCGGAGTGCGAAACACCTTTAGAGCGAAAAGAAGGTGAGGCCCAGCATTATTGTCCGAATACGGATGGTTGTCCTCCGCAGATAATAGGTAGAATTCAACATTATATTTCCCGTAAGGCTATGGATATCGAGGGTCTTGGAGGAGAAACGGTCGCGCTCCTTGTGACGAATGGTCTGATAAAAAATTATGCCGATCTCTACGATCTTACAATGGAACAGGTAATTCCTCTGGAACGGATGGCTGAAAAAAGCGCAGAGAATCTTGTAAAAGGAATTGGAGCTTCCAAGCAGATTCCATTCGAAAGGGTGTTATTTGCATTGGGTATACGCTATGTAGGAGAGACTGTTGCGAAGAAGCTGGCCAAACATTATAAATCCATTGATGCACTCATGGAGGCTTCGGCGGAAATGCTTGTTAATGTAGATGAAATAGGGGAGCGGATCGCGGAAAGTGTGATCACCTTTTTTGCTTCGGAAGATAATAAAACCATCATTCGGCGGTTAAAGGATTATGGTGTTCAGTTGGAGATCTCAGCTGAAAAATTAGCGAATCAGACGGACAAATTGCAAGGAAATTCCTTTGTGGTTTCCGGTGTTTTCGAGCAGGTATCCCGAACCGAACTTAAAAAATTGATTGAGGACAACGGCGGTAAAGTATCGGGAAGTATTTCTGGTAAAACAAGTTACGTAGTAGCTGGTGAGAAAATGGGGCCCAGTAAGAGAACCAAGGCAGAGGAACTTGGTATTCCCATTATATCGGAAGAGGATTTTCTAGCGATGATTTCTTAGGCAACGCATGAAAATACATGTTTAAGCCGTACTTTTGTACTAGTAGAGATTGCTTTTATGTTTGAAAAATTAAAGCGTCGGACTTTAAAAAAACGCATCGATCAAAACATCGGTAAACGTGATATTTCCAGGATAAATACGGAAATGGTTACTCTCGGGTTTTTGGTGGATGAAGCTTTAATTCCAGAGCTGGAAGTGTTTGACAGTTTTGCCCTGGACTACGAACTGCAGCCAAAGGATGTAAAAGTATTTTCATTTCAGGAGGTAAAAAAGAAAACACCATCGCTGAGACAGAACCAGGTAAATAATAAGGATTTCAGCTGGAAAGGGGAGATCCATAATCAGAATGCTGTGGAATTCCTCGATAAGTCGTTCGATGTATTGGTTGGCTATTACCAGGGCAAGCACGAATTTATGGATTTGATGATATCTCGAAGCAATGCAGCATTTAAGGTTGGTTTTCCGGGTGGGGATGAAAGATTATTCGACCTCATCATCGCTATGGATCCCAAACGTGTAAATAATTTTAAAGAAGAACTTAAAAAGTACCTAACGGTTTTAGGAAAAATGGCATGAAAGAATTAACAGGAACAGGGGTTGCACTCATAACACCATTCAAGGAAGACAATTCATTGGATGTTGATGGTTTAACCCGTGTTGTGAATTATCAAATTGAGAATGGTATCGATTATCTGGTTTTATTGGGAACTACTGCCGAAAGTGCTACGCTCTCGAATTCTGAAAAACAACTGGTAATTGAGACGGTGACTTCAGCGAATGCCAGAAGATTGCCTATGGTGCTTGGAATAGGTGGTAACAATACCCAGGCTGTGATCGATGAAGTCGAATCGAGGAATTTAGAGGATTTTACGGCGATATTGTCCGTATCACCGATGTACAACAAACCCACACAAGAAGGGATCTACCAGCATTTTGCTGCTATTGCTGCAAAGTCGCCAAAACCAATTATAGTGTATAATGTTCCAAGCAGGACCGGGAGCAATGTTTTACCGGAAACTATTTCATGGTTAGCGCGGGATTTCAATAATATCGTAGCCATAAAAGAGGCTGCAGGAGATATTGTTCAGGCGATGCGTATGATCGATAGTACACCTGATGATTTCATGGTGATTTCCGGGGATGATATGGTTACCTTGCCCATGATACTTGCCGGAGGGTCGGGCGTTATATCGGTTATAGGAGAGGGATTTCCCCGGGAACTTTCAAAAATGGTGCAACTGGGGTTGGCAGGAAATGCTTCCGAAGCCCACAAGATCCATTACCAGATGATGCCTGCCATCGATTATATCTTTGCCGAAGGCAATCCGGCAGGTATAAAAGCCGTATTCAAGGCTTTGGGTATTTGCGACGAATTTGTGAGGCTGCCACTTGTGAGTGCAAGTAGTTCCTTAAAGGCCAGGATAAATGACTTTGTAGCGCAAAATTCATAGCGGGATTTGGATCGATATGTTAATTGTATCGAAAATCCTGTGAAATATCTCGCTAAGGGCAATATTTTAGCCAGATAATAAGTTTTTGTAATCGGCTTTATTTCACTATTTTTGCACGATGTTTTATAAAATGATCAGAACGAGTCTTTTAGTGCTGATAACAGTGCTTTCTTTCACTTCTTGCAGTGAATATCAGAAGGTACTGAAAGATGATGATGCCTCGCGAAAATTTGCGATGGCAGATTCATTATATGAAAAGGGGAAATACAAAAAGGCGCTTAAATTAATGGAGCAGATCGTTCCTGTGTACAGGGGAAAGCCCCAGGCGGAAAAATTGATGTACATGTATGCCAATACGTTCTATAACCTGGAAGACTTTTACCTGGCCGGATATCAATTTGAGCGATTTGAAACATCTTATCCCAAGAGTGATAGCCTGGAAGTGGCAGCGTACAAATCGGCAAGAAGTTATTACGAGCTATCTCCTCGTTATTCGTTAGATCAGAAAGATACATATAAAGGCCTGGAAAGACTTCAGAGTTATATAGATAAATATCCCAACTCTCCTTTTCGGACCGAAGCCAATAGTTTAGTTTCGGAATTAAGAGAGAAGCTGGAAACGAAGGATTATGAGGTGGCCAAGCAATACCTGAATATAGAAGATTACAAAGCAGCTATAGAAGCCTTTGACAATTTTATTACTGATCACCCTGGTACCTCTCTTCGAAAGGAAGCATTCTACGGAAGATTTGAAGCTGCCTATAAATTGGCCATCAATAGCCTGCCATCACTTGTTAAAGAGCGATTGGAGATAGCAAAGGGACATTACAACAGTTTTAATAAATATTACGAAGACAGTGAGTTAACCGAAGAAGCTAAAAAGATTATGGCTGATATCGAAGAACGAATGTTAACCGAAGAACCTACAAGCAAATAAAGTATTATGACAGATATTAAAAATTCAGATGCACCTATCAATACTAAGACTATTGATAAAAATTTGATCGACCAACCGACAGATAATATTTATGAAGCCATTTCTATCATCTCCAAGCGAGCTGCGCAGATAAATGGTGACATAAAGAAGGAGCTTTTAGAGAAATTGGATGAATTTGCTACTTATAACGACAGTCTTGAAGAAATCTTCGAGAATAAAGAGCAGATCGAGGTATCCAAGTTCTATGAAAAGTTACCGAAGCCTCATGCGTTGGCTATCCAGGAGTGGTTGGAAGACAAGATCTACTACCGAAACACCCAGGACGAAGAACTAGAAGACTAGAAACTATGTCGGTTTTAAGCGGTAAAAACATCTTACTCGGCGTGACTGCCGGTATCGCCGCTTATAAGTCAGCTTTCCTGGTTCGTTTGCTCATTAAACAAGGAGCCAGTGTTAAAGTGGTAATGACGCCGTCCTCTAAGGAATTTGTAACTCCTCTTACACTTTCCACTCTTTCAAAAAATGAAGTCTTTTCTTCTTTTACTAATGAAGAAGACGAAAATGCCCAATGGAATAACCATGTAGAGTTAGCCCTTTGGGCAGATTTATTTATAATAGCTCCGGCTACGGTCAATACCTTATCCAAGATGGCCAATGGCGTCTGCGATAACCTGCTAATGGCAACTTACATGTCTGCTAAATGCCCTGTATATTATGCGCCGGCCATGGACCTTGACATGTATAAACATCCGTCGACCAAAGAGACTTTCGATAAGCTAACCTCCTTCGGAAATATTCAAATAGCCGCTACTAGCGGTGAGCTGGCCAGCGGACTTATAGGTCAGGGCAGAATGGCAGAGCCTGAAGACATCGTTTCTTTCGTGGAAAAAGATCTACTGAAAGGACTTCCGCTTAGAAATAAGAATGTCCTGATCACCGCCGGTCCTACATTCGAAGCTATAGATCCGGTTCGCTTTATCGGCAATCATTCTTCAGGTAAGATGGGTTATGCACTCGCTGAAGCAGCTGCGGGATTAGGCGCTATGGTTACACTTATCTCAGGTCCGGTAAGTGTGAGTACCGATCATTCCTTTATTAAGGTTATATCGGTTACTTCTGCCGAAGAAATGTACCATGCTACCCATGAACATTACGGCGCTGCCGACATCGCTATTTTAAGTGCCGCGGTAGCAGATTACCGTCCTGCTGAGGTTTCTTCAGAAAAAATAAAAAAGAAGGACGACGAACTACATATAAAACTGGAAAAAACAAAGGATATTCTAGCCACCCTGGGAGAGAAAAAAAAGGATCAATATCTCGTTGGATTTGCACTGGAAACCGAAAATGAACTCGAAAACGCAAAAACGAAACTCAAAAAAAAGAATTTAGATTTAATTGTGTTAAATTCGCTGAGAGATAAAGGGGCGGGGTTTAAAGGAGATACCAATAAGGTAACACTTATCAACAAGGACAATAAAATATCTCCTTTCACAGTTAAACCAAAAACAGAAGTCGCCCGCGATATTTTAGAATTTATTATAGACGAAATCCATGTATAGAATATTACTCGCTATAGCTCTTATTTTTTCGGTGGTTACCGTTCAATCACAGGAACTTAATGCTACTGTTACCATAGATGCGGAACAAACCGGACAACCTAATCTTCAGGTGTTTCGTACGTTAGAATCCCAATTGACCGAGTATATCAATAACACTAAATGGACCGATAAGATCTATAAGAACCAGGAGCGTATCGATTGCAATTTTACACTAATTGTGTCAGGCTTTGAATCAGATTCTTTTAGTGCTACTCTGCAGGTACAGGCATCGCGTCCAATATACGGTTCCACTTATGACAGTCCGATATATAATTATAACGATCGGCAATGTAACTTCGACTATATAGAATTTCAGCCGCTGGTATTCAATATCAATAATTTCGATTCCAATTTAATGTCGGTGCTGGCATATCATGTCTATACAGTTATAGGACTAGACGCTGATACTTTCGAAGACAATGGCGGGCAGGAATACTTCGATATTGCAAAGCAGATCGTCAATACGGCTGCTGCAAGTAATTATGCAGGATGGAGGGGAACTGACGGGACCCAATCACGTTTTCGTTATAACGATGCTATAATTTCGAATGTATATAAGGAGTTTCACGATGCGATGTATAAATACCATCGTGAAGGACTTGACCTTATGAGTGATGAGCCAAAGCGCGCGAAGCAGAATATTATCACAGCGATCACACTACTTAAGAACATTAACGACAGACGACCCAATTCTTTCCTTTTGCGAACTTTTTTCGATGCCAAAAGTGATGAAATCCAGGATGTGTTTAGTGGAGGACCAAGTGTAGAAATTACCAGGCTTATAGAAAATCTGAATCGGATGGCGCCAACCAAAAGAAGCAACTGGAGCGAAATCAAGTTTTAGGCATACTTTGGTTTGCGGAAAGCAGAATTCCTTGTACTTTTAAAGAAATGAATTCGCGGAATATTCCATGCAATAATTGCTCGTGATTACAAACCTCGCCATAAAAAATTACGCCTTAATAGACGATATCCGGGTGGATTTCAGTTCGGGACTTACCATTATTACCGGGGAGACCGGAGCGGGAAAATCGATTTTGCTGGGGGCTCTTTCTCTTTTGTTAGGTAAGCGAGCAGATCTAAGCAGTGTTAAAGACCCTTCGAAGAAGTGCGTGATAGAAGCAGATTTTGCCATCGCCGGATATGATTTTGAAGCAATCTTCACTGAAAATGATCTCGATTACGATCCCAACACTATTGTCCGCAGAGAGATACTTCCAAGCGGAAAGTCACGTGCTTTTGTGAATGATACACCGGTAACCTTGTCGCAATTACAAGCGCTTGGGGTTCGATTGGTTGATGTTCATAGCCAGCATGAGACACTGGTACTTTCTTCCGAATCGTTTCAGCTTGAAGTAATAGATGCCCTCGCGGGGAATGATTCGGTCCTGGAACGATATAGAGATCAGCGAAATAATGTTATTAAAATAACTGAGCAATTAAAGCAATTAGAGGAGCAAAAGGAAACTGCGAATCGTGAATTGGATTATAACACCTTTTTATTCAATGAATTAAAGGAAGCTGCCCTTGATGGTATTGATCTACAGGAGTTGGAACAACAATACGAAACCCTGAATAATATAGAAGTGATACAGGAATCGCTCGCGAATGCCATAGGCTTTTTTGGTGAGGAAAATTCCGGCACGATTAACACTGCGAAACAAGCTCGGATGGCGTTGTCGCGAATACAGGAGTTTTCTGCGGAATTTGAAGAGCATTGGGAGCGAATCAACAGCAGTATCATTGAACTGGAAGATCTTTTGGAAAGTTTGCATGACAGTGCAATGAAGTTAGATGCCGATCCACAGAAACTTCATGAGATCAACGATAAGTTACAATTAGTATACAAGCTTCAGCAAAAGCATACCGCCGCAGATATTTCGGAGCTCCTGGAGATTCAATTGCAGCTCGAAGGAAAGATCAATGCGACTATTGATATGGATGAGCGGATAGATTCCCTGAAGCAACAATTAATTGAAGGGACCGAAAAAGCAACGAGTTCTGCCGAAATTTTGCATGAAAACAGGATACTGGCGATTCCATTATTAAAGGAAAAACTGGAACGAATACTAAAGGAATTGGGGTTGCCTAATGCCAGATTTCAGTTTGAAATTGCTATGCAGGATACGTTCCGAACGCATGGAATGGACACCCTTGAATTGCTGTTTACGGCAAATAAAGGACTAAACTTCGGCCCTCTTAAAAAAGTTGCATCCGGTGGCGAATTAAGCAGGATCATGTTGGCGGTAAAGGCAGTTCTCGCAAAATATAAACAGCTGCCCACTATTATCTTTGATGAAATAGATTCAGGAGTATCGGGGGAGATCGCTAATAAAATGGCCGTCATTATGGGTGAAATGAGCAAATCTATGCAATTGATGAGCATAACGCATCTTCCACAAATTGCAGCAAAAGGGGACAGGCATGTTATGGTCTATAAAGAAGATATTGACGATGTAACCGTCACCCGATTAAAAGAGTTGGATAATGACGAGCGTATCGTTGAGATTGCAAAAATGATCGGGGGAAAGAATATAACAGAGGCAGCCATTGCGAATGCGAAGGAATTGTTGAATTAAAACGTATCTTTACCGCCTGAAAAATCAACTAATCTTCAATAAAAAAATAGATGTCTTATAATTTACTAAAAGGGAAAAAAGGTATCATTTTCGGGGCCCTGGATGAGAATTCAATTGCCTGGAAAACAGCCGAACGCGTTTTTGAGGAAGGCGGAACATTTGTATTGACCAATGCACCTATTGCGATGCGAATGGGACAGATCAAGGAGTTGGCGGAGAAAACAAATTCAGAGATCATACCTGCAGATGCTACAAGCCTGGAAGACCTGGAAAACCTGGTAGAAAAAGCCACTGAGATCTTGGGTGGTAAGCTTGACTTTGTGCTACATTCGATAGGAATGTCGGTTAATGTTAGAAAAGGAAAGCATTATACCGAATCAAACTACGACTGGACCCATAAAGGATGGGATGTTTCGGCATTGTCCTTTCACAAGACCATGCAGGTTTTGTATAAGAAGGATGCTATGAATGAATGGGGAAGTATAGTGGCTTTAACCTATATGGCGGCGCAGCGTGTATTTCCGGATTACAATGATATGGCCGATAATAAAGCCTATCTTGAATCTATTGCCCGTAGTTTTGGTTATTTCTTCGGAAGGGATAAAAAAGTAAGGGTAAACACCATATCCCAATCTCCGACACCCACCACTGCCGGGCAGGGAGTAAAAGGTTTCGACGGTTTTATATCCTACGCTGAAAAAATGTCTCCATTAGGTAATGCCACAGCATTGGATTGTGCCAATTATACGATAGCCATGTTCAGTGATCTAACCAAAAGAGTAACTCTTCAGAATTTGTATAATGACGGAGGATTCTCCAATATGGGAGTAAGTGACCTGGTAATGGATACTTTTCAGGGTGAAGACTGATTGAATTTTATAAGTTAATTAAAGCCGCTTATTACTTAAAATAAGCGGCTTTTTTTGTTTTTAAACGATATAAATTCAACTTAATCGATGAATTAATCTTCTTGTTCTAATTATTTGCTAATGATGTATTTATTAGATAAATTTAAGTTTAATTAATAACTAATCTAATTAATACATTATGAAAAGAATTATTCTACTGGCTGCAATCCTTGCATGCTTTGTTGGATTCGGTCAGAACAGTGCTACGTCACTTAACGAAACCACAGGTATCTATGTGTCGCAGCAAAATGAACGTTCGCAACCTAGTGCCGAGGTGCAAGCGATTTTAGACAGAATATCCAATGTGGGATCCATTCCTACTGCGGATAACACCATTAATTTAACTGCGGCAGAAAGAACTCTGCTTAACGATTATTATGGTTCAAATGCCACCCGGTCGGCTCCCGGAGATGTATTTGTTAATAACGTAAGATCATCCTGTGGTGACGAGTTTGGTTCTTTTCCAGTGGGTGGACCCTATACCATAGCTCCAATAACCGTGATCACCGATGGTCATTTTGCGGGAGATTTTGATGATACCGGAACGCTTTATGCACTTAATTTCGATACGGGAAATCTGGATGTAGTTGATACAGGAACCGGAGTTCAAACACCTGTTGGACCTTTAACAAATCTTACAGGAACGCCTTCTGGTCTTGCCTGGAACGAGGCAGACAGTACTATGTACGCATCAAGTACGGATGGAACAGACACAACTATTTATTCAGTTGACCTCACTACCGGGACTTGTACGGTTATTGGAATTTCCGGTAACACATTGGGTATCTGGTTAGCTATTGATAATGCAGGAAATGCCTTTATGGCTGACATTGGCGATGATAACCTTTATTCCATTGATCTGGGTACTGGTTTGGGAACCGTGGTTGGTCCTTTAGGAATTGATATATCTTTTGCACAGGATGCCGATTTTGATCCTGATACGGGAACACTGTACATGGGCGCGTATATTGGAGGTGGAGTGAACTTCTTTGCTTCTGTTGATACTGCTACCGGAACGGCAACCACGCTGGGAACCATAAATGCAGATTGCTGTGAAGCTGGTCTAATTGCTATTGAAGGAACACCAGGTGGTGGTGGAGGAGTTTGTCCGGCACCGATGCTTGAAGTTAACCAGGATATAACAAATACTTGTATGGCTAATATTTCACAGACTGATCTTGCGCAATCCTATATTGCGGTTGAGCCTATATCTGCGGGTGCAGGCGTAGAATTTCAGGCTTTGTCAACTGGTTTGGATGTGACTCTATCATTATGGGATGCTCTTCCAAATGCCGGTGGAACGATGCTGGCGAGTGGTACATCTCAAACAGATGGAGTTAACTTATTCACCGACGTATTTTGGGATCCGGTAGTAAATGTTACTCCTGGAAATACGTATTATATCGTTATTGATGGAGATGTTTCCTTGCCATGTGTTTCAGGAAACACAGCAGACCCGTATCCGGGTGGAAACGTTTTTGCGAATGCAGGTTTTACTCCTTTCCCAAATTTCGACTATACCTTTAGAACCTATAGCTGTGATAGTGGTGGCCCACCATGTACGAACGCTACGTACGTTGCGGGTGGTCTTCCTGCGGACATTGATCCTGGCGCGACCAGCACTGGTGATTGTGCCAATGCTCCTAACGACTATCCTGTTACTGTAGGTGATGCTGGAACTATAGGCGTTGATTCTAATATTGACAATGTAACATTAACCATTACCCACACCTTTGACGGTGACCTTGACATTTGGTTGGTATCTCCAGCCGGTACCGAGTTGATCCTATCTGACCAGAATGGTGGTGGTGGTGATAACTTTATAAACACTGTGTTTATGGACGGAGCCGGACCTCTTTCGGGTGGTGCTCCTCCTTACACAGGTACTTTCGAGCCTGATGGTGGTACTTTTGCTGCTGCCTTTGACGGTGAGGATATCCAGGGAGATTGGTTATTGAGAATTTGTGACAGATTTGGTGGTGACACCGGAACTGTAGATGCTTTCTCTATTTCGATTTGTCGTCCTGATCCACCTAACAACGATGAGTGTGTGGATGCCTTCACGGTAGCTTGTGGTGATGTTGTAGTAGGGGAGACTTTTTCTTTCACCGATTCTGGTGGCAACCCTGCTCCTGATGTATGGT
>JABDNT010000044.1 GCA_013043685.1 Flavobacteriaceae bacterium
GCCCTGCGCTTTCCCGAGAGGGATATACAGGATTGGGGAGTCAATTTTTACAGGCGCATCAACCGTATCAATGAAACACATACATGGAATTTAATCGATATCACCACAGGCAGTGAATCTCAGTACAGTGGAAATGTGACAGGGGTAAGCAATATTAATCCCCCTGTAAGGCTTACTTTCTTCCCATTCGCACAAAGCCAGGTAACCGATTTTGATGGGGAAACCGAGTCTGATTTCAGTGCCGGTATGGACGTGAAATACGGATTGAGCGACAGCTTCACCCTCGATGCCACCCTGATCCCTGATTTTGGCCAGGTAGCCTTCGATGAGGTCCGGCTGAATCTTGGACCTTTCGAACAGACCTTTAGTGAGAACCGGCAATTCTTTACAGAAGGTGTGGAGCTCTTTAATAAGGGAGAAATTTTCTTTTCAAGACGCATCGGTAATGAACCATCGGGGCCTCTTGAAGAACTGGGCGAAAATGAGGAATACACGGAATATCCTTCAAAAGTAAACCTTCTGAATGCCCTTAAGGTTTCCGGAAGAACTCGAAAGAAACTAGGCGTGGGTGTGTTAAATGCTATTACCGAACGAACCTATGCAAATGTGGTTGATACGATAAGTGGTGTGGGCAGAAAACTCCTGGTAGAGCCTCTTGCGAATTACAACATCTTTGTAGTAGATCAGCAATTCAACGATAATTCATCGGTTTCTATTATAAACAGTAATGTAACGCGGGAAGGCAGTTTTAGGGATTCCAACGTGACCGGACTTGTATTCGATATTGCGGATAAGGGAAATAATTTCAGGGCATCGGGAAGAGGGATCATGAGCAATGTAAACGAGATAGCGGAGAGAACTACAGGGATAAGGACCGAATTCGATTTCTTCAGAATTAAAGGAAAATTCAGGTATCGTTTTGGGCATGATTTTGCCGATACCGAATTGGATATAAATGATCTCGGACTAAATTTCAGAAACAATTTTAACAATTTTACCGTAGGAGCCTCTTACCAGATATTCGAACCTACAAAGTCTTTCAACGAATATCGTTTCTCATTTACAGCAAGGCACCGCCGCCTCTACAGGCCATCCGTGCAAACCAGGAACAGTATAGATGTGAACTGGTTTTTCCTGACAACTGAGCGATTTGCCTTTGGTGGGTTTTTGGGATTTAACGGGGATGAAGATGATTATTTCGAGCCGCGGGTAGACGGTAGATTCGTAACCTTCAGTTCTAATCTCGGAGGGCGTATCTGGTGTTCGTCCGATTTCAGGAAGAAATTCGCATACGATCTGGGCATAGGTCAAAGAACCTGGTTTGACGACCCGCAGGTTGCCTGGTTTTTTGATATCGAGCCGCGATACCGTTTTTCCGATAAGTTCCTTGTTGTGCTATCTACGGATATTTCTTTGCGGGAAGACCAGTTTGGTTACATAGACGACAACGGAACCGATGTTTTTATGGGGCAACGAGATATTACCAATATTGAAAATGTAATTACGGCCAGTTATAATTTCGACCCGTATAAAGCGATCGATCTCCGCTTCAGGAATTTTTGGAGCTCTGCCGATTACAGTGATGATATATTCTTTATTCTGAATGATGATGGCACCCGCACCCAAATAGATTACGATACCACGGAAAATGACCCCAACCGTAATTTTAATATCTGGAACCTTGACCTGAGTTTCAGGTGGCGCTTCGCTCCCGGTAGCGAGGCAACCCTGCTTTATCGGAACCAGATCTTTAACCTCGATGAACTTGCCACTCTGAACTACAGGGAAAGCCTGGACAATTTGTTCTCACAGCCCCAGCAAAATACAGTCTCACTTCGTATTACCTATTTCATCGATTACAATAATGTAAAGGGACTCTTCAAGAAAAGTTCTTAGGAATAAATTCGAATTGTATCTAACATGAGAAAGCTGTACATTCACCTCAATTTCGGACTGAAATCTTATGATCGAAGCTAAAAACATCCATAAATATTATGATGAGCTACATGTTTTAAAAGGTGTGGATATCACTATTGATAAAGGAGAGATTGTTAGTATCGTTGGGGCATCTGGTGCTGGAAAAACCACCTTATTACAGATACTCGGAACGTTGGATAAAGCCAACGAAGGCGAACTGCTTATCAACGATACCGAGGTCTTATCACTAAAGCGAAAAGAGCTGGCGAAGTTCAGAAATTCAACCCTGGGATTTATCTTTCAGTTTCATCAGCTACTACCCGAATTCACAGCCCTGGAAAACGTGTGTATTCCGGCCTTTATTAAAAGAACCCCAAAACACGAAGCAGTAAAGCGAGCCAAAGAATTGTTGGAATTTTTGGGTCTCAAGGATAGAGAGCATCACAAACCCAATGAATTATCCGGGGGCGAACAGCAACGTGTGGCTGTTGCCCGTGCGTTAATAAATAATCCACAGATCATACTTGCCGATGAACCCAGTGGAAACCTGGACACAGAAAGCGCTGAAAACCTTCATAATTTGTTTTTTAAACTCCGGGATGAGTTTGGGCAGACTTTTGTGATCGTTACGCACAACGAAGAACTTGCTGCGATGGCCGACCGTAAATTTGTGATGCAGGACGGTAAAATTATCAGTTAAATGATTCGAGCGGAACTGAAAGAATTCCTGGACGAAAAAGCCGCGTTCTATGATGATGTTTCTTTTATAGAGACAGATCCTATCCAAATACCTCACCTGTTCACCAAAAAAGAAGATATTGAAATTGCTGCTTTTCTAACGGCTACTATTGCCTGGGGGAATCGAAAAAGTATCATTAATAGTGCGACCCGGCTCATGGAATTGATGGATCACAGCCCATACGAATTCATTCTTGACTATGATGATACTACATCGGAAAGATTTTCGGGCTTCGTGCATCGCACCTTCAATGAAACGGATGTATGCTATTTTATGCGATCCCTGCAGAACATATACAACAAACATGGTGGCCTGGAAGCTGTATTTAATCGCTTTGCCCGAACCGATAGTTTACAACCGGCCATTCATGAGTTTAAAAATGTTTTCTTCCAACTGCCGCATGAGACGCGTACCGAAAAACATATAAGTGACCCAATGAAGAATTCAGCGGCCAAACGCATCAATATGTTCTTACGCTGGATGGTAAGGAATAATGGTTCAGGAGTCGATTTTGGTATTTGGAAGTCCCTCTCCCCTTCGCAGCTATCCTGTCCCCTCGATGTACATTCGGGAACGGTTGCCAGAAAGTTGAAATTGCTAAAGCGTAAGCAAAACGATGGAAAGGCATTAGCCGAACTTGACGCTCAGCTTCGTAAACTGGATCCAAGAGACCCGGTGAAATACGATTTTGCGCTGTTTGGACTTGGAATTTTCGAAAAATTTTAACATATATTTAAGAAAATAATAGACATTTTGTGCATTTCATCGATTTTTTAGACTTTTTGACTAATTAAATTTGTTATTTACGTAGGTTTTTTCCTACATTTGATAGGAACCCCAAAAACAACCGACATGAAATTCAAAATTACTCTCGTACTGTTAAGTGCATTAATTCTATCCTCCTGTAGTCCTGATAACGAAGACTATACATCATCTGAAACTGCAAATAATATCATAGTAATTGGTGGTGCGACTACTACCGATCTAACCAACCAGTCTTTTCAAACAGAGTTAATGGCCGGACAAAATATTTATGCAGGTATTGTTAACGTAGACATTAAAGATGGAGTTGTGGTGGTATCTTATTCATCGGATACCGAATGGGAGATCACAGAAACACATCTGTATATAGGAGCGCTTAATCTGTTACCAACCACAGGAAATGGAAACCCGATGATTGGTCAATTCCCTTATGCTGATACACATCCTGTAGGTACAATAAATGTAGAAATCGTTGGCCCCACCATATCTGAAGGAGATTGTGTTTATATAGCCGCGCATGCCGTGGTAGTAAATTCTGATACTGGTGACGATGAGACAGCCTGGGGTGCCGGGGAACCCATTGGAGGCACTAGCTGGGCAATGATGTTCGAGTATTGCTACTAGATCAACTCATATAAATTTGCTTGAAAGCCGCTATTTAGCGGCTTTCTTTTTTATCTCTTTCAGCACAATATTTTGGTATTTCACTTAAATATTATTCTTAAAATCAAGTATCTTTACCAAAACCGTGAATCTGTTACGAAGTTTCACATAATCAGGAAAGAATACTATTGATTACACCTACCATACCCGCTAACGAAAAAGAACGGTTAAAAGCACTCCGAAGTTATGATATTCTTCATTCCGGTAAAGAAGAAGCTTATGATCAATTAACTGAGTTAGCTGCACACATAACAAATATGCCGGTATCTCTCATTTCCCTGGTGGATAAGGACGAAGTCTGGTTTAAGTCGGCACACGGCTTGAATATTACCTCCAGTAGCCGGGATCTGTCCTTTTGCAGCCATGCAGTTGGGCAAAAGAATCATATGTTAGTCCTGGAAGATATTAAGAATCATCCCGAATTTAGTGACCATCCCTACGCAAACGATTCAAATAAACCCATTCAATTCTATGCGGGCGTATGTCTTCTAGATGATGAAGGCCATGCTTTAGGGACCTTATGTGTTATCGATAATAAACCGAATACTATTTCCGATAGACAGATCGAAGCCTTACAGGTGCTCGCAAAACAGGTGGTTAAGTTAATCGAGTTGAATAAACGAAACAAAGAGCTTCATGAGATTCAAGATGAGCTTAAGGAAAAAAATGAAGACCTTCGGCAATTTGCAGGGCGTGTTTCACATGATATGAAAATGCCGCTGGCTAATATGATCGTTACCGCGGATTTATTAAAAGCCAAATACGCCGGTGAAATGAATGAAGAGGCCACCAAATACCTTAATTACCTTAAGGATTCGTCATTCTCCCTCAGCGATTATATCACGGGAATGCTGGCACATTATGAAAGTGACAGGATAGCCGAAAATAGTTATGAAGACTTTGATCTTGATCATTTACTGGAAGAGATAGTGGAATTACTGAACATCGATCACCAATGCGAAATCAACTTTCCGGAGATCGATTTTGAATTAAATTGCAATAGGGCGGCATTGGGGCAGATCTTCCTGAATTTGATCGGCAATAGTCTCAAATACAACGACAAGGATACTATTATTATTAAAATTGCTTGCGAGAGAACTGAAGGAATGTACCATTTTTCTGTTTCGGATAACGGAATGGGAATCCCGGATGACAAAGTAGATGATATCTTCGATTTATTTACCACCGTTGGGAACTTAGACCGCCGGGGCAGAAAGGGTAATGGTATTGGTTTGTCCACCGTCAAAAAATTAGTCGAAAAATTAGGTGGCACTATAGATGTTTCTTCAGAATTGGGAGTAGGAACCACTTTTCATTTTAGTATTAAGGGAAATTAGCACCATCTTAACACAGGGGTTATGGTCAAATATTCAAAGCATTTCATATCTTTGACAAATATTTGCCGGAATGCAGTTTAAACACCCCGAAGTCCTTTACGCACTCTTCTTACTGCTCATCCCCATTTTAATTCACTTATTTCAATTAAGACGGTTTCAGAAAATCGATTTCACGAATGTGGCATTTCTGAAAAAAGTAACTATCCAAACTCGGAAAAGTTCTCAACTTAAAAAATGGCTCACACTTTTACTCAGGCTACTGGCCATTGCATGTATAGTCCTTGCATTTGCCCAGCCTTTCACGGCTTCAAGAACTGCCTTAAATGCCGAAAAAGAAACCGTGCTGTATATAGATAATTCGTTTAGCATGCAAGCCAAAGGTGCTAACGGTCCTTTACTTCAGCGGGTACTTCAGCAACTCTACGAGCAAACCTCAGGAGAAACCACGTTAAGCTGGTTCACAAATACTGAGACTAGAAAGGATGTGTCTATCCAGGATTTCAAAGAGGAGATACTTTCTGTCCCTTATGTTCAGCAACAGCTTACCCCCGAGGAAGTCATATTGAAAGCACAACAGTTGTTCTCCAATTCCCAGAATGCTGTAAAAAGGTTGTTATATATTTCCGATATGCAGCTCAGGGCACCATCTTTACCGGTGATCCCGGAAAATATCACCCTGGAAATCGTTCAACCCGAACCGGTCTCAGTGAATAACGTGAGTATCGATACGGCTTATGTAGCCTCTAAAAATGCGCATACAACTAAATTGAACGTGATCGTATCCGGCCAGGGAGATATTGCACAGACTGTTCCGGTGTCTCTGTATAATAATGGAATATTGATCGCCAAGATCGCAGCGGATCTTTCGGAAAGTTCCGGAAGTACAATTAGTTACGATATTGAAAATCCGGCCGGATTCAACGGTAAACTAGAGCTAAACGATCCTAATCTTGTGTACGACAATAGCCTGTATTTCACTATTAACGTACCAAAGAAGATAAAGGTACTTTCCATTAATGAGGCTAATTCCGATTTCCTTACTCGTCTCTTCAACCAACCGGAATTCGAATATAAGAGGCAACGGGCCGATAATTTGAATTACAACGATATCCCGAACCAGAATTTTCTGATCCTGAACGAATTACGAACCATTCCTCCATCGCTTGCGAATGCCCTCAGCTCGTTTCTTTCAGGCGGTGGGAGCCTGATGATCATTCCTTCGGGTAGTGCAAATTTAAGTAGTTATAACAATCTGATTGGAGCAAATGGCGTTGGTAATTTTTCTGAAAAAGTGTCCCAGGAGAAAAAGATCTCTCAGATCGTATTTGCACACCCCTTGTTCGAATCGGTCTTCGAAAAGCAGGTAGTTAATTTCCAGTATCCCAAGGTGAATGAATATTTCTTAACGAATACCAATGCCACTGCTGCCTTGCGTTTCGAAGACAGTAAACCCTTCATATTACAGTCCGGAAATGTCTATCTGAGTACAGCGCCTTTAAATGTTGAAAACTCAAATTTCCAAAGTTCTCCATTAATTGTCCCGACCTTTTATAATATGGCAATACGCAGCCTACCACTGTCCGAATTGTATTATGAATTGGGAAGACAAAACACATTTGCCATACCTGTGAACTTAACTCAGGACGAGATTCTTCAATTAAAGGATAGTGTATCAACCTTTATCCCCTTGCAACAGAGCAAGGCAAACCAGGTGATCATTACCACTACAGACAAGCCCGGGAAATCTGGTAATTTCTCGGTAGAAAATGACGGTGAATTCATAGAAGCTATTAGCTATAATTATAGTAGAATTGAAAGCCGGCTGCAGTACCTTGAGGCTGAAAATTGGGAAAATGCCAGAAGTTATAACACTGTTGCATCTATGTTCGATACGATTGCCGAAGAAAATGCTATACGCAGCTTTTGGAAATGGTTTGTTATTTTTGCGGTAGTATTTCTAATACTGGAACTGCTGGTGCTGAAATTTTATAAGCAATAAATTATGAGTCAACTCTTACTGAAATCCGCCACGATTGTCGACACCGGCAGCAAGCATCACCTAAAGAAACGAGATGTCCTTATTGAAAACGGTATCATACGTAAAATTGCGGCCTCAATTAAGAATGACACTGCCAAAGTTGTTTCCTTAAAAAACCTCCATATATCCAAAGGCTGGTTCGATTCTTCTGTTTCTTTTGGTGAGCCGGGTTATGAAGAACGGGAAACAGTTTCAAATGGATTACGCACGGCCGCTTTCAGTGGTTTCTGCCATGTTGCGGTAAATCCGAATACCAATCCTGTAACCGACACCAAGGCTGGCGTACAATTTTTAAAGGCCAAGGCCGAAGGAAGTCCGGTTAACCTCTACCCTGTTGGTTCCCTTACCGTAAAAAGTGGTGGAAAGGATCTCGCTGAACTTTACGATATGCATAATGAAGGGGCAGTTGCTTTCGGAGATTATAAGCAGCCAGTGAAAAATGCAAATCTCTTAAAAATTGCCTTACAGTATTGTCAGAATTTCAACGGACTGGTACAATCCATGCCGTTAGATCAGTCTGTGGCAAGGAATGGGGTTATGAATGAAGAAGTGAACAGTACACGCTTGGGATTAAAAGGAATTCCGGCACTGGCTGAAGAACTGCAAATTACCCGGGATCTTTACCTTCTGCAATACACAGGAGGAAAATTGCATATCCCAACCATCTCGACAAAAGAAGCGGTAAGCTTAATTAGGGATGCCAAGAAAAAAGGACTGGATGTGAGTTGCAGTGTTGCAGTATCCAATCTCGTATTGACCGACGACGCCCTGGAAGGCTTCGACACCAGTTACAAATTGCTGCCTCCGCTTCGCAATGAAATTGACAGGAAAGCTTTAATTAAGGGGCTCAAAGACGGAACTATTGACGGAGTGACCAGCGATCATGATCCCATCGACATAGAACACAAAAAAACCGAATTCGATCACGCAATGTTCGGCAGTATTGGACTGGAAAGTTGTTTCGGAGCCTTGAATGCACAAATAGGCATGGAAGCTTCGATCAATGCACTTGTCTCATTAACCGGCAGATTTGGAATTGAAACAGCCGCAATAGAAGAAAATGCCTTAGCGTCTCTCACCCTATTCGATTCTGACACAGTGTACGAGTTTAGTAAAGAAAATATCCTTTCCACATCGCATAATGCTGCATTCCTGGGTTCTGAATTAAAAGGCAAGGCCTATGGGATCTATTCAAACAAAAAACTTGTCCTAAATAAATAACATGACACCTCCGGGTAAATCTAAAGCCATTATTGCCTACATCACTATTGTGGGATTATTGATAGCCATTTCAATGAACAAAGACGAACCTCATGATTTTGCCACCTGGCATATCAAGAATATGTTCGGCCTCACCCTGATGTTCTTTATCTCGGTTGCTATGTCCTACCAGGAATATTTACTCTTCCCGGGCCGTATATTTTTCTTTGGGAGCATGTTCTTCTGGTTGTTTTCCCTTGTAATGGCGATTGCAAATAAAAAAGTGGGGATTCCCTTCCTAAGCGACAAATTCGACAGTTGGTTTACATTTTTAAACTAAGATGTTCTATCTTTAAGGTATAAAACTCTAACCTTAAAAATTTTAGCTATGTCTGAAACAACTTCTGGCGATGGTAAAACCATTGCAATCGTATCGTACTTATGGCTTGTTGGATGGGTAATCGCTCTGATTATGCATAATAATAACAAGACAGAATTAGGGGCCTTTCACCTCAGGCAAACCTTAGGTCTTATGATCTTATGGTTTGTTGTATGGGTGATCAATATCGTACTGGCTTTAATGGATATTGTATTTGTGGGTTGGATCTTCTCACTTGCTCTCTTTGTTTTATGGTTGCTTGGTTTTATAGGAGCCATACAAGGCGAGAAGAAGCTTATTCCTGTCTTAGGAGAACAATTTCAAGATTGGTTTAAAGGAATCGGATAATAATAATTTACTTTTTAAAGAGAAGCCGCGGTTTTGTAACTTGCGGCTTTCTTTTTTGCTCTATGGAAAAACAATCTCTTTCACTAGCTCACAACTTTCGGCCTTCAAATCTTTCGGAAGGAAAACCACCGGCCATAATCATGCTGCATGGATTTGGTAGCGACGAGAATGACCTATTCTCCTTTTCCTCTGAATTACCGTCAGAGTACACTATTATCTCCCTGCGCGCACCACTGCGCATGGATCCCTTTGGTAATGCCTGGTATTCGATTTATTTCGACGCTAATGAAGATAAGTTCAGTGATGATGAGCAGGCCATTGCATCTCGGGAATTGGTTTCAAAATGCATCGATGAAATCGTAGAAAAATATAAAGTAAACCAAGAGCGGATAACCTTATTAGGATTCAGCCAGGGGACCATACTCAGTTTTGCCGTTGCGTTGAGTTATCCGGAAAAAGTAACCAACGTTATTGGCCTTAGCGGGTATGTGAATGAAGGAATACTGAAAGAGGGCTATAAAAACTATGACTTCAGTAAATTGAAGATATACTCCTCGCACGGCAGTGTCGACCAGGTAATTCCTGTTGAATGGGCGCGCAAGTCGAAACCATTTTTTGATACCCTGAATATCCCTTGTGAATATTCTGAGTTTCCGGTAGGACATGGTGTAGCACCACAAAACTTTTATGAATTCAAGGAGTGGCTGACAAATAATGATTAGTTGGGATAGAGGGTGCCTCCAATAGGCGTTAATAGTAACTGATTGTTATCGTCGAAAAAGTATTCTATCAATACTTCTCCCCAGTATGTTCCATCTGTGAAATCTGCCAGGATCCATCGATGATTCAAAAACTTCACTTTGTTAATGCGCATTTTACCATCCTGGCTTTCTATGGGTACTAACGGATTCTGTACATCACCGAAATTTGATTCGTATATGGCTTCAGTCACAAGGCCTTGTGCAGCTTCGGCGTCCATTCCCAGATTTTCGATATAGGTCATGGCGTTTTCATTCCCGAGCAACGTGAAATAATCAAGTTCCGCGACCTTATCGGTTAGAACGTTATTTATTGAGTCGGATTCGGCTACTTGTTTCGTTAACGAATTGATCTTATTCTCCTGCGATTCGAAGATGGTCTTCTCGTTCATATATTGAAATAGTATAAACAATACAGCAAAGAAGAAGAGGTACATGAATATTCTTTTTTTCATCAGTACTAACTTTTATATTTTAGGTGAAGATAAAATGCGCGGGTTTAATTCATCTTCTGTTAATATTTCATAATGGCCTGGGTATTTCACATCAGATTTCAATTTTTAATCCGTCATAGGCCAGGAACACATTTTCAGGCAGTTTTGGCTCAACTTCAGCATGAAAACCCATTAAATGACTTATATGCGTAAAATACGCGGTCTTTGGTTTTATCTTATCTACTAACGCCAGGGCCTCCGCTATATTTAAATGGGCTATGTGTGGCTCGTATCTCAGCGCATTTAACACGAGCACCTTAGTACCTTTAATCTTTTCAATTTCTTCTTCTGAAATGGTCTTCACATCGGTTAAGTAAGTAAAATCGCCTATTCTGAATCCCAGCACAGGCAAGCCCGAATGCATCACTTCTACTGGCGTTACCGGGATATTTCCGAGAGAAAAGGAACTATTCTTACTAATTTCAATCTCCTTGATAGCAGGGGCTCCCGGGTATTTATTCTCTGTAGCAAATATATATGCAAAACGCTCGTGAAGTGCTTCAAAAACACGTTCATGAGCATAAAACGGCACATTTCCCTGTCTGAAGTAAAAAGGCCTTATATCGTCAATTCCCGCAGTGTGGTCGCTGTGTTCATGGGTTAGCAGCACACCGTCGATTGCGTGCACATTTTCACGTAGCATTTGTTGTCTGAAATCAGGTCCGCAGTCGATCACATACCTCAGGTTGCCCCACTCCACCATCACAGATACCCTTAAGCGATTATCTCTGGGATCTGAGCTTTTACACACCGGGTGATCGCTCCCAATTACGGGAATTCCCTGTGATGTTCCGGTACCGAGAAAAGTGACTCTCATGAATTATAACTGATTTATTGTATGATTCCCGACTTTAAGATAAGGTTAAGTTTTTCAATAAAATCGAAATTTTTGAAAAACTGATATTTATCAAAATCTGTTGGCAAATTTAATTCTAAATTAGCACACGATATCAAATTTTATTGAAATATGACCATTGGTATTCTTAAAGAAACGCAGCAGGGAGAAACTCGTGTAGCTATTTCCCCGCAAATTGCGAAACAACTTATCGGAAAAGATTTTAAAATCATTGTTGAAGAAGATGCCGGGACTACTTCTTCCTTTAAAGATTCGGACTACGAAGAGATAGGCGCTCACATAGAGAAGCGTGGTGTGGTCTTTAAAGAGTCGGATGTCCTTCTCAAGATCAACCCTTTCGATGAGGAAGATGTGAAACTCATTGATAAGTCGCATGTTCTTATTAGTCAGTTATTTCACAAATCGAACCCCGACCTTATGAAAGCCATTGCTGCTACCGGAGCATCGGCTTTTTCTTTAGACGCCATGCCAAGGATCTCCAGAGCCCAGGACATGGATGTCTTAAGTTCCCAAAGTAACCTGGCCGGCTATAAATCTGTGATTCGCGGGGCCTATGAAATGACCAAAATATTTCCACTGATGATGACAGCGGCTGGTACCATTACGCCTGCTCGTGTACTGGTTTATGGAGTTGGAGTGGCAGGCTTGCAGGCGATCGCAACCGCCAAACGACTTGGGGCCATTGTAGAGGCAACTGATATCAGACCGGAAACGAAAGAACAAACCGAATCGTTAGGTGCTAAATTCATCGAGGTTGAAAACGATGGTGAAGAGGAAGCTAGCGTTTACGCCAAAGTAGCTTCCGAAGAATATATGCAAAAGCAGAAAGAGGCGGTAAACAAGTCGCTGTTCAAGGCCGACCTTGTTATCACCACGGCAATGGTACCTGGTAGAATGTCACCGGTCCTTATTACGAAGGAACAAGTAAATCAAATGAAAAACGGTGCTGTGATCATTGATCTGGCCGCTGCTCAGGGCGGGAACTGCGAACTTAGTAGAATGGATGAGATCGTTGTGCAGAATGGTGTTCGGATCATTGGAACTACTATTTCACCGGAAAGTGTTTCCACCAATGCCAGTGAATTATTCGGTAAGAATTTGTACAATTTCATCATGCATCTCACCGAGGATGGCAAATTCAAATGGGAACTTGATGAGGAGATTACAGACTCCACGCTTATTATTCAAAATGGAACCATACGTAAAAACGGTAAAACTATAACGACATGACCGAAATACTTGATTTTATAAGAACAAACCTGGAATTGATCTACATCATCATTCTAATAATATTTATTGGGGTTGAGGTGATTAAACACATTCCCGCGGTTTTACATACGCCCCTAATGTCCGGTGCAAATGCTTTAAGTGGTGTTGTGATCGTAGGTGCTATTTTGGTAATGCTTCATGCAGATCCTGAAAATTATCTTGCCCTTAGTCTGGGCTTCCTTGCTGTTGTGCTGGGGATTATCAATGTTGTTGGTGGATTCGCAGTGACTAATCGAATGTTAGAAATGTTTAAGAAGAAAAAATAATGAGTTTAGCTTTAAGTATTGTCTATCTGTTTGCCGCTGTTTCATTCATTTACGGATTGAAATTATTAGGCCATCCCGAAACTGCTAAAAGAGGAAACACTATCGCTGCTACAGGCATGATCGTGGCTATTTTAGGTACTCTTGTCCTTCACGAGCTAACCGTGTCCCCCTTTGTCTATACACTAATAGGAATTGCCATTCTACTGGGTACGATCATCGGTTGGGTGATTGCCATAAAAGTGGAGATGACTAAAATGCCCGAACTTGTATCACTGTTCAATGGGTTTGGTGGTGCCAGTGCCGTACTCATCGGACTCGTTGAGTTTGGTAATAATATAGGTAACACCTCTCAAATGGCGACGATAGTCGCCGCAATTTTTATTGGTGGTACTACATTTTCGGGCAGTATGATTGCCTGGGCAAAATTAAACGGGAGAATGTGGAAGGATATTCGGTTGCCAAAATACAACCTGATCAATAATGTAGTTTTATTAGGATTACTAACTTTTGCAGTTTTTATAGTGCTTTATGCATCGGATAATTCCATCTATGCGTATTTATTAATGCTAGTTGCATTATTATATGGGGTCCTGCTGGTTATTCCAATTGGTGGAGCCGACATGCCTGTGGTGATATCTCTTTTAAATTCACTTACCGGTATAGCAGCTGCCATTACAGGGGTTCTATACGGGAATATGGTGATGCTAATAGGAGGTATCCTGGTAGGATCTGCAGGTCTTATTTTAACTTTTGCCATGTGTGAAGCGATGAACCGCTCATTAGGTAATGTGATCTTCGGTGCTTTTGGAGATGGAGGCGCCAGTGCAGAACATGCCCATCATGCTACCAGTGGTGTTATTAAAAAGACCACGGTAAGTGATGTAGCGATTCTTATGAATTATTCCGAACGTATCATCATTGTACCTGGATATGGTCTGGCGGTGGCCCAGGCGCAACATGCCATACACGAACTGGAGCAGATATTAGAGTCGAGAGGAATCGAGATAAAATATGCCATTCACCCTGTTGCAGGGCGTATGCCGGGACACATGAATGTATTACTTGCTGAAACGAACGTAGAATATGATAAACTTGCCGAAATGGAAGATGTGAACCCAGAATTCGCTACTACAGATGTTGTACTGGTGGTTGGTGCGAATGATGTAGTGAATCCGGCAGCTCACAACGATCCGGCGAGCCCAATTTATGGTATGCCAATCCTGGATGTGGAGAACGCCAAACAGATCATTGTGAACAAGCGAAGTATGAAACCCGGATATGCAGGTATAGAGAATGAATTATTCTATAATCAAAAAACTTCTATGCTCTTCGGAGACGCCAAAAGCGTGATACAGGAGCTAATCACAGAACTAAAAGGAATGTAGCAATAGACTAATTCTTCCTCCCTTAAAAAGGCCATTTTCGATAAAGGAAATGGCTTTTTAGTTGAATTAACGATATATTCTTTTAAGTGGATTACTATTTTAATACCTTTGTTTCAGGATAAACAATCCGTTTCTAGGCTATGGAAATCATCTTGAAAGGAGATAAAGAATTCGATAATATCCCTTCCGTCAAACAGAAGGCACTCCGCATCAACCTCAATGAACATATCTACGGTACTTTCGCCGAGATTGGGGCTGGACAGGAAACTGTTCGGAATTTTTTTCGTGCAGGCGGTGCTTCAGGGACCATAGCCAAGACCATGTCTGCTTACGATAAAGATTTCAGTGATGCTATTTATGGCCATGAAAAAGATGGCCGTTATGTAACGGAAGCGCGTCTTAAAAAGATGCTCACGCATGAGATCGATCTTATCGAAGACAGGATCAGCAGGATAAAACATCCGGATAAGATGTTCTTTACCTATGCAAATACGGTGGCCACCATCGATTTTGCCAAGCGATACAAAGGACACGGATGGGTAGGAATACGCTACCAGGTCGAGCCATATCAGGATTATAATGATATCCTTCTCCATTTGCGCTTCAAGGAGAATGATGCCAGGCTACAGCAGGAAACTTTAGGGATTTTGGGAACTAATCTTATTTATGGAGCCTTCTATAAGTACAATGAGCCTAAGAAACTTCTCAGATATCTTTACGACCACCTTCATCAGGATCAGTTGGAAATTGACACAATCAATTTCTCTGGGCCTCTTTTTGAAGATGTTGACAATAGGTTAATGAGCCTTCAACTGGTTAAGAACGGAATGACCGATGCCGTGATGTTCTCTCCTGAAGGCAATAATATACTTCCGGCCAAAGTACTTTATAAAAAGAACATCCTTGCGCTGCGAGGTAGTTTCCGGCCTGTGACGAACGTGAATATGGATATGTTCGAACGATCCATTGAAATGTTTAACCAGGAACCGCGTGTTAATCCCGACCAGACTCAGGTTATCTTCGAAATTACCCTTTCGAATCTACGTGCGGAAGGTGAAATTGACGAACAGGATTTTATGGACCGGGCAGAATTGCTTTGCTCCCTGGGACAAACCGTACTCATATCTAACTTCAAGGAATATTACAAACTGGTTGAATATTTCTCACAATACTCTAAGAACCGCATGGGACTTGCCATGGGTGTTAATAACCTGGTCGAGATCTTCGATGAAAAATACTACCGCCATTTAAGTGGTGGAATCCTCGAAGCCTTCGGAAAGCTATTCTTTAAGGACCTGCGTGTATATCTGTATCCTATGCAGAATGAGGATGGAACTATAACTACAAGTGAGAATTTAAAGGTGCATCCACGTATGAAGGAACTATACAAGTTCTTCAAATACAACGGTAAGGTGGTAGATATCACAAATTACAACCCCAATATCCTCAATGTCTTCTCACGTACCATACTGGGGATGATCGCCAATGGCGAAGAAGGTTGGGATAAAATGCTTCCTAAAGGAATCGCAGAGATCATCAAAGAACAGAAGCTTTTTGGTTATAAACCCAAGGCCATGGCTAAAAAAGAAGATTAATAAAAAGCGACCCTCCGGTCGCTTTTTTTATGCTTCCAGTATCTGAGCAGCATGATCTTTGGTCTTCACCTTGTCGATCACGCGTTCCACTACCCCGTTCTCGTCTATGAGAAAGGTCTTACGGTGAATCCCATCATACTCCCGGCCCATGAATTTCTTTGGCCCCCAGACACCGAACGAATTGATAACTTCTTTTTCGGTATCTGCCAGCAATGGGAACGGAAACTCAAACTTATTTCTAAAATTGGATTGTTTCTTTTCGGTATCGGCACTAACACCTAACAATTCATAGCCTTGTGTCTGTAATTCGGAGTAATTATCCCTGAGATTACATGCTTCAGCCGTACATCCCGGTGTATTCGCTGCCGGATAAAAGAAGACAATAAGTTTCTTTCCCTGGTAGTCTGACAAGGACACCGAATTGCCATCCTGATCGTTAACGGTGAAATTTGGAACCTTGTCTCCTGCTTTTAAAGTTTTCATAGTGTATTTTTGCGTAAAAATAGAGAAAATGAACAAGCAGGAAAAGGTAAGTTTTGTTATTGAAACGTTAAATACGATCTATCCGGAAATTCCCATTCCTCTGGATCATAAAGATCCTTATACCTTGCTTATCGCGGTTCTTTTATCTGCGCAAAGCACCGACGTTCGCGTGAATAAAATTACACCTTTATTATTCGAAATAGCAGATAACCCCTACGATATGGTAAAACTAACGGTAGAGGAAATCCGGGATATCATTAAACCCGTTGGACTCTCCCCGATGAAGTCGAAAGGAATTCACGGACTCTCAAAGCTTCTAATCGAAAAACACGATGGAAAGGTTCCGGCCAACTTCGAAGCCCTTGAAGAGCTTCCGTCTGTGGGCCATAAAACGGCTAGTGTAGTAATGAGTCAGGCATTCAATATTCCTGCATTTCCGGTAGATACTCACATCCACAGGTTGATGTACCGCTGGGGCTTGTCGAATGGAAAGAACGTTGTGCAAACTGAAAAAGACGCAAAGAGACTGTTTCCTATGGACTTATGGAATAAACTCCATTTGCAGATTATTTGGTACGGGCGTGAATATAGTCCCGCACGTGGCTGGGATCTGGAAAAAGATGTCATCACGAATACGATAGGGAGAAAAACAGTTATCCGGGAGTATAAAAAGAATAATACGAGGACAAAAAAAACCCTGAAACGTTGATTTCAGGGTTTTTCCAAAGTTTAGTTTAGAAGTGCTTCAAACTTCATTTTATTATAATCTATAACACTTAAAGCCTTCGAATAGTCAAGGAGAAATTTAATAGTTTCATCCTTCGGAACGTTATTTTTATTCACGCGTTCCGGGCGTGAAGTTTCAGAGTACATTTTTTGCATAGAACGTTATTTTGAGGTTATTCTTTCCTAATAACGAACGTATTTTCGGATTATTGTATTAATTGGTTAAGATAATATTGTGTTTACTGATAACCTTTCTCAAATTAATTAGCGCATAACGCATTCTCCCAAGAGCTGTATTAATACTCACCCCGGTTTGCTCACTAATTTCTTTAAAACTCATATCCTTGTAAATACGCATGATAAGCACCTGTTTCTGATCTTCAGGAAGTTCTTCTATAAGCCTTCTTACATCACTTTCTACCTGTCCCTTAATCATTTGCTTCTCAACGTTGGGGTTCCCGTCACTTAATACCGAAAAGATGTTGAAATCATTATTGTTTTCAAACTTAGGCATGCGATTGTTCTTTCTGAAATGATCTATTACCAGATTGTGTGCGATCCTCATCACCCAGGGTAGAAATTTACCTTCTTCGTTGTAAGCACCTCTTTTAAGAGTGTTAATTACTTTTATAAAGGTGTCCTGAAAAATATCCTCCGCAACATCGCGGTCGTATACCTTTGAATAGATAAAACTGAAAATTCTTTGTTTGTGGCGCGTTATAAGATCGCAAAGTGCAGATTCATTGCCTTTCATGTATGCGCTCACTAAATGCGCATCGGTGGTCGTTCTTTGCTTCATATCAATACTTCTTTAAAATAAACAACTATTATTTTTTGGTTGTCTAGCCGTTATGTTTATTTATTGAAAGTAGTAATATGCTATAGGCAATGAGATTTATTAATTTCTAGTACGTCGTAAATATAACAACAAAGAATTATGAAATGCAAAAAAAAGTGAGGAATTTCCTAACATTCCTGTCGTTTGGACGATTTTTAACTTCCTTTAGCCCTTGTAAAAGCTAAATTTTCATCGGAAATGTTAAAATCTCGCTTCTAGACAGGTTCGTGCGCAAAAAGATAACGGATTACATGAAAATTGAATGCTGAATAGTATCTTTGCAAAATTCAGTAAAAGCAAACCCAAATTGAGCACCAAAACCCTTAGCACGAAAGAAAATATCCTGATTCAGGGTGCAAAACTGCACAATCTTAAGAATATTTCGGTAGCTATACCAAGGAATAAGCTTGTTGTTATAACGGGATTATCGGGTAGTGGTAAATCAAGTCTTGCCTTCGACACCCTTTATGCTGAAGGACAGCGACGGTATGTGGAAAGCCTTTCTTCCTACGCCAGGCAATTCCTGGGAAGACTGAATAAACCGAAAGTAGATGCAATAAAAGGGATTTCTCCCGCTATAGCCATTGAGCAGAAAGTCAATGCAACCAATCCCAGGTCCACAGTGGGCACCTCCACGGAGATCTACGATTATCTGAAATTATTGTATACGCGTATCGGGAAAACCTATTCCCCGGTTTCTGGTGAAGAAGTTAAGAAGGATTCGGTTACCGATGTGATCGATTACATTAAATCCTTCGATCCGGGTAAAAAACTGTTGCTGCTCTCTCCTATTCACCTCGAAGAAGGGAGAACTATGGAAAATAAGCTGCAAGCCCTGGCACAACAGGGATATGCCAGGATAAAGTTCGATGACACCGTAGTGCGCATCGATGAGTTAAAAGGTTCTATTCCTAAAACTATATTCCTGGTAGTGGATCGCGTCATCACCCAGGAGGATGAGGATTTTTACAATAGGCTCGCAGATGCGGCCGAAGTTGCTTTTTTCGAGGGCAAAGGAGAATTAATTATTGAGGATCTTGATAATGGTGGTACCAGGGAGTTTAATAATCGATTTGAAGCCGACGGCTTAACGTTTATGGAACCCAATGTGCACCTGTTCAGTTTCAATAACCCATACGGCGCCTGCCCTAAATGCGAAGGTTATGGTGATGTTATTGGAATAGACGAAGACCTGGTAATCCCAAATACGGCTCTGTCTATTTACGAAAATGCAATTTTCCCCTGGCGAGGAGAAAGCATGGGATGGTACCGTGATCAGTTGGTAAATAATGCGTATAAATTTGATTTCCCCATTCACAAACCATGGTTTCAATTAAGTGAATCACAAAAACAATTGGTTTGGGACGGTAACGATTACTTTGAAGGGTTACACGATTTTTTCAGTTTCCTGGAATCCAAAAGCTACAAAATCCAAAACCGCGTGATGCTGTCGCGATACAGGGGGAAAACAAAATGCAGCAGTTGTAATGGCAAACGATTACGGCCCGAAGCTTTTAATGTGAAAGTAAATGGGGTTGCGATACAGGAATTGGTAGAACTTCCGCTTCATAAGATTTCTAAATTCTTCGAGGAGTTAAGTTTGAATTCCTATGATCAGAAAATTGCAAAACGATTGTTGCTGGAGATTCGCAACCGACTTTCCTTTCTTATTGATGTTGGCTTAAGTTATCTTACCCTGAACCGCAAATCGAATACACTTTCCGGAGGAGAGTCCCAACGAATTAACTTAGCGACATCGCTTGGCAGTAGTTTAGTGGGCTCCATGTACATTTTAGACGAACCCAGCATAGGATTGCATCCTAAGGATACAGAACGACTTATTAGCGTTCTTCAGTCGCTTCGCGATCTTGGAAACACTGTGATCGTGGTAGAACACGATGAAGACATTATGAAAGCAGCCGATGCGATCATTGATATAGGGCCGGAAGCCGGAATTCACGGTGGCGAAGTGGTAGCCGAAGGCCGTTATGAAGAGATACTGATGGCAAATTCGTTAACTGCTAAATACCTCAACGGGACGTATGAGATCGAAGTGCCGAAAAAACGCCGGAAATGGATAAACAGCATCAAACTGGTAGGTGCCCGTCATAATAATCTTCAGAATATCGATGTTGAATTTCCTATAGGGGCTTTTACAGCCGTAACAGGTGTTTCCGGAAGTGGTAAAAGTACCCTGGTGAAGAAGATCCTCTACCCTGCCATGCTTCGCCAAATAGGTGGGTATGGTGAAAAACCAGGTCAGTTTACAGGCCTCGAAGGGGATTTCAGCAGCATCAAGAATATAGAGTTCATCGATCAGAATCCGATAGGGCGCTCCAGCCGATCGAACCCGGTCACCTATATAAAAGCATACGACGATATCCGAAATCTCTATGCAGCTCAGAAGCTGTCGGATATACGGGGATACAAAGCCAAGCATTTCAGTTTTAACGTAGACGGAGGTCGTTGTGAATCCTGTAAAGGAGAGGGTGAAGTCACGATTGAAATGCAATTTATGGCCGATGTGCACCTGGAATGTGACACTTGCGGTGGTAAGCGGTTTAAAAAGGAGATCCTCGAGGTACAATTCGAAGGCAAAAATATTAACGACATCCTTACACTTACCGTGGACGAGGCCATCGAGTTCTTTAACGAACATGGAGTCACAAAGATCACTAACAAACTACAACCGCTTCAGGATGTTGGACTGGGTTATGTTCAGCTTGGGCAGAGCTCCTCTACCCTTTCGGGTGGTGAAGCGCAACGGATCAAACTGGCTTCTTTCCTTGTAAAAGGGAGCTCTAAAGAGAAAGCGCTCTTTATTTTTGATGAACCAACAACCGGGCTTCATTTCCACGACATCAACAAATTACTGGCTTCATTTTATGCCTTGCTAGATCGCGGGCATACGGTGATCGTAGTGGAACACAACATTGACCTTATTAAGTGTGCCGATCATATTATAGATCTTGGACCGGGGGGTGGAGAAAAGGGCGGTAAGGTTGTGGCCATGGGAACTCCTGAGGATGTTCTCGAAATTTCCGAATCGTTTACAGCTCAATATCTTAAGAGTAAGATCTAACGAGTTAAGGATACAAAATTTTTAATATCTTTAGTATGGAACAACACTTAAGGTCCTGGTCTCCTCCTCAGATCAGGCTTTTAGGTATAGAATAGACCATCATGAAACGATCATTCCTTTTCATATCTTTTTTTATTCTGAATATTAGTTTTGCACAACCATATTTACCCATGCTGCTGGAGGATCATGTGTGGAATACCGACTTCTACTCCGATCCGTTTGGAGGCGGGCCAATCCAAATTATTTCCGCTGAGAATTATGTAGCTGGAGAAACGATTATCAATAATATGAGTTACAAATCGGTTTATATTGATGGTGTTGAGGGTAGTTGCCTTGTTCGGGAAGACGGAGGAATTGTGTATCGTTATGATATGGACACATCGCAGGAATACATTATCTATGATTTCACATTAGACGTAGGAGATACGTTCATAATCCCTCAGGTCATGTATAACTCATTTTGCGCATCGATCGAATTTTACAATGGTTGGGATGAAATGACGGTCACGGACAGAACCACAGAATTCATTGCAGGTGTTAACAGGGTGGTAGTCTCCTTTGATTATGTAAGTGAATTTGGAATAGATTGTAAATGGATTGAAGGAATCGGATCGAACCTTGGTTTCGACCCTGTTGGCGATATAATTGATATCGGAAGCCGATACCTTGTATGCTTTACCAAAAATGGCACGACTTATTTCTTCAATAACGCAACTGCTTGTGATAACACTATGTTAAGTGTTCCTCAGCATTTAAAGAATCAAGTTGTCCTGCATCCCAACCCGGTTCAGGATATTTCCATTCTTCAGCTTCCTTCTGAGTTGAACATAAATTCCCTTCGAATTTATAACATCACGGGTAAATTGATTTCCGAAGAGAATCTTGCTAATGATTACGTGACTATCAATGCTATGAATTATCCCTCGGGATTATATTTCTACCAGGCACTATCTGAAAATACCATGATCAAAACCGATCGGTTTATTGTGAACTAGCAGTTGTCACTTCGAGTGATTTTGCGAAGCAAAATTGTATCGCGAAGGACTTTTTTAAAGTATTCTCAATACGATTCAACTGGGTTGAATCACTCGAGCGGACAATCGAAGTCATTCATATTACATTCATAATATACTTACAATCAACGTCTTACAATTCTGGCACGGCTATTGGTTTTTACTAACAGAATAGCGTAAGCAGGCATCGCTCATAATGCCTCATAACCCAAAATACATTGATTATGAAAAAAAGTATTTTACTCGTGGTACTATTCCTTATGGGAATGACCACACAGACTTTTTCACAACGCAACAGAAATGTAAATCACAATCCGGGTAATTACGATCGCTATTACAATACGCATGAAATTCGTTTTGTAGAAAATGGTGTACTGTATTCGGTGGCAGTGGACGGATCCTTTAATTTCCGTCAAATGTATCGCCCGTATAATTCCAATAGAGGAAGAAGGAACTTCAACACTGTTTATTACAATTCCGCTCCTGGGGCGGTAACTTATATCAACACCAGGCCCGTTGAACATTACAGAGTTCGATATGGAAGATATGGACGCATTAAGAGTATTGGTCCGACATTGATCCGTTACAGACGAGATGGCCGTGTGAAGTCCATAGGATGTGTTGCAATGACCTACTACAGGGGATCACTCTCTACCGTAGGGAATCTCCAGATCCTGTACAATCGCAGAGGTAAGATTCGTAATACCATCGGACATGTAAACAGATACAATAAAAAGTTTTGGCACGATGATTGGTATAGATATAATAGCGATCGGGATGAAGATGATTGGGACGATGATGACTGGGAAGACGATCGTGAACGAAGAAGAAAGAAATAATAATATAGTTTTTTGGTTGGTTAGTTTTTAAATCCGTCGGATTCTCTAAAGGTCCGGCGGATTTTGTTTTTAAGAGATTTTTCGTTTCACTCGAAATGACATTCCCCTTTTCACCAATCACTATTCACCTCTCACTACTCACCAGTTACCATCCCCACTAATAATCAGTACTTTACATTTTTGGCACGGTCTGTGTATTTAAATAAAATGTATTGCTGACGCAACCAAAAGTGAAGCAAGTACAATTTAAAACCCAGAATTATGAAAAAGTTAGTAACCCTAGTATTTGGAATCCTTTTGATGAGCATACCAGCTCAGGCTGCTTCCAGTGAAGCAAGCTCGGCTTCCTATTATGAGTATGACGGAAACGCCTATATCTTCATAGAAGGAGCTGTTGAATTTTCGGTATTTCCTGATGGACAATTCGACTTTGTGTATCTCGGCAGAGACGCCAGAGGAAATGTTAATGTGAACATTAACACCAACAACGTGAATCTCAATTTCAATTCGGGTTACAATTACGATCCTTTTGTTCAGTATGATGATTATGGAGCGGTAATTCAGATTGAGGATATCCCGATCTATTATGATAATTACGGACGTATCATCCAGGCTGGTAATACAGAGATCCGTTACAATAACAGACGGATAGTTCGTGTAGGAGGACTGCGTGTTTTCTATAATTATTATGGAAACTTTTCATACTGTACCGGGTTTATTAACCTGTGGACACCAAGATATATTTACCGCCCATGGCATGTGTGGTACGTGAGACCCTTCTATACAAGTTGCATTGTTTACGACTATCCTTATAGACAGTTTTACAGGCCACACCGCTATCCCTACAACTATCACAGACAGCACTACAGAGGGCGTCGAGTAGCGTATAACAATGGTAGAAGAAACTTTTACAGGCCAGGAAGCCGTGTTCATTACAGAGATGGTAGAACGGCGGTTAACCGCGACTACAACCCGAATAGAAGAAACAGTATGGTTTCTGCGAATAGTGGCAGACGTGATGGCCTGGTAGACAGAAAGAATAATAGAAATAGAAACAACAAAGTTGATAGATCGAGCTCCCTGAACAGGAAGAACGCAGTCTCGAAGCGAAGTGATAATATCGCTAACAATCGTGGTCGACCTGTATCGAACAAGGCTATCAATCGTGGTGCACCGACTACTAACCGGAAGAGTTCTTTAAATACGAACAAACGAGGTAACAATCGTAAGGCTACTGTTAACAGAGGAAACACAAATACTCGTCCCTCTGTGAACTCGAACCGAAAAGTAACCAGATCTCGTCCTGCAGTAAGTTCGAACAGGGGTAACACCAAACGTAATTCTTCGGTGAACCGAAGCACACCATCACGAAACAAGAGTGTTGTTTCAAACAGGAATAACAGAACCAAGTCGAGCAGTCGTTCATATAAAAGTTCGAACAGTTCTAAAGTAAATAGAAACGCAACGGCATCAAGGTCCAGGTCGTCTTCAAATCGAAGCGCTAACGTATCAAGATCGAAGTCTTCCTCGAAAAGAAGTTCCGGTACAAAGCGCAGTAACTCACGACAAGGCCGTCGCGGCTTCTAACAGTTTTTTTGGTTGGTTAGTTTGAAACTCTCGCAATCCGCATCTGGCGGAGGGCGGGAGTTTCGCATTTACAGACCGTTGATCACTTTGCTCAACGACCTGGTAAGCTCGTAACGGCTATAACGATCAATCCCTTTGGATTGAACCTGAAGATCTCCTAGCTCATAGGCGTTAAAATACTGTAGTAACTGTTCTTTAACGGCCTGCTTGTCTGATGTGGTGAAGAAACATCCCGCATTTGTCTCTTCTAAAATTTCCTGTATATCACTTCCCTCAGGCCCCAATGCAATTACGGGTCTTTTAGCAATAAGATATTCAAATAACTTACCGGGTATAATGGCACGGGTCTCCGGTTTATCCATTTCAAGTAATAGCAGGACCTGTGCATTATGCTGAAGTTGTTTTGCTTCCGAATGCGAAACGTAACCGATTAATTTCACTTTATCTTCAAGATCGTATTCTTTCAGGCTTTGCATCACATCATCGCCCACCACTCCTGCAAGATTAATGGACAACAAATTTTGAAATTTTTCATTTTCATTACACAACTCATTCAATACCTGCCAGAGAATCTCCGGGTTTCGTTCACTGAGTAAAGAACCGATATGGGCCAACGTAAACTCCTTATCAGGTTTAGGAATTATGGCTTCAGTGACTTCGTATCCATTGGTAATCACCGTTATTGGTGAATCTGTAATTTCAGAAAACTCACCTCCTGTGCTGTTGCTGGTGACAATAATACGATCCGCATTTCGCAAGACTTCGGCTTCCAGTTTTTTATGCTTCGCTTCCGAAGATCTGGATAATCGCAGGGATTTATGATAGTGGATCGTTGTCCAGGGGTCCCGGAAATCGGCGATCCATTTCACACTCAGAATTTTCTTCAGTCGTAACCCAATGAGGTGCAGACTATGTGGAGGCCCGGTGGTTATAATCGCATCAAATGTATTGTCGGTTAGATGATCTTTCAGAAAAGCAACCGAAGGTTTCACCCAACCCACCCTTGCGTCGGGAATAAAATAGTTCCCTCTTACATACAACATCATTTTTTCCAGTGAAGACGGATTCTTTTCAGAAATAATACCCATACTTATTTGCTGGGTCTTCTTCTTTGAGAATACCTTTGCAAGGCGATACGGTTCGCGTATAGGTTGTTTTAAAACTTCCACGCCTTCCGGAACTACTTTCAATAAGTCCGGATCGACGATCGGATAATTCGGGTTTTCAGGAGTGTAGACCACAGGTTCAATGTCGAAGTCCTTTAAATACTTCACAAAATTAAGCCAGCGTTGTACGCCGGGACCACCAGCGGGTGGCCAGTAATATGTTATGATAAGGACTCGTTTCACCTAAACTGTTTCTTCAGAATCGTTTTTTTCCTGTTTGCGATAATACCAAAGTCCGCCAGCCAGGATCAATATGAGTAAAATGAAGCTGGAAAGACTAATGGTACTCCCCGTTTGAATCACTTTGGGTTCAAACCTGAACTCTATCTTGTGGTTTCCCGCAGGCAGGGCCATTGCCCTTAGTACATAATTAGCGCGTATATATTCCACTGCTTCTCCGTTAAGGTATGCATTCCACCCTTTTGGATAATACACTTCTGAAAACACCGCCAGTTGAGGAGATTTCGATGAACTTTCATAAACCATATAGTCTGGTCTCACTTCCGTGAGATCGATTGTCGCCGTTGAATCCCTGACGATATTATCGAGAGGTAATCCTTCCTTGAATTCATTGTGGATCACTACAGTTTTCTTTGTATCCAGACTGTCGAGAAGTAACAATTCTTCATTCGCATTTTCGGCTATGAGCACATTCTCTACAAACCAGGCATTGCCATTGGTAAAAGGATTTCTTTGGGCAACAGGACCTCCGTTTGGTGACTGCCCGATGATATAACGAACATTCATCATATTGAGAATTCCTATATCTCCATCTGCTAAAAAGTAATCGTCCAGATCCTGCATCCTGCCTGGCTTAGCCGCATGATATCCACCAAGGGCATTGTGGAAATAACTCGCACGCCCACTACTGAAAGGATTGGTAGTAATATCGTACACCCTGAAATGTCCCTCATCTTCAAGAATCTGAATATCGGCCGGGTTCTTCTGGAAAGGTTGGTTCATGATCCTTGCATTCACAAAATCATCGTTGTTCACATATCGCCAATTCACGCCAACCAAATCTATAATTACTAAGACCGCAAGAATCGCTATTACAGTATTTTGCTTTAGTTTTTCTTTCAGGAACATCCATAAAGCGACGGCAGCGAGCAACACAAAAATTAAAGTTCTCATAGTGTCTGTCACAAATAGCGAAGCCCTGTCATCCCTGATTGCTTCCACCAAAGGTGTTCCCAGTTGATCCCGTAATTCCTGATCATAAGGACTGGCAAAATCAAGTCCGGGGATAGCCGACTTAAACAATAAGAACACTAAAGCTATTCCTCCTGTGATCCCAACGGCCCATAAGAGGGCTTTCTTTCGTGCTTCTTCTTTCACAAAGTCATTGAAATACTGATGCAAACCAACCACTGCTAAAATTGGAACAACTAATTCGATAATGACCTGAATGGAAGAGACCGCGCGAAATTTATCATACAGTGGTATATAGTCGATAAATAATTCGGTGAGAAAGCTGAAATTCCTTCCCCATGAAAGAAATAAGCTCAATAAAAATGCGGCAGTTATCCACCATTTTATGCGTCCTTTTACCAGGAACAGTGCAAGTACCGCAAGGAATATAGTTATAGCACCGATGTACGCTGGAGCTGCCACAATAGGCTGATCTCCCCAGTAAACAGGCAGTTGACCCAGAATCTCGTTCGCTTCCTGCGGTGATGCTCCCAATCTAATAAGCGCATCCAGCGTTTCACCATCCTGAGGTAAAGGTTCACTGGTTCCCCCACCCATAAAGCGTGGTATAAACAAATTGAATGTCTCAAGTGGCCCGTAGCTATATTCTGTGATGTATTCATAACTCAAACCGTCACCATCTTGTTTCGGACTCCCATCCGGTAATATGGTAAGTTCACTCTTCCCACGAGTGGATGTATCTGCATATTCCTTGGTGGCCATAATATTGGTGGCATTCAAACCTACTGCGATAAGGACCCCCAGAAGCATTATAGCCACAGACTTGAAGAAGTGTGGCAGCATCTTTTTACGATACGCATCTACCAGGTATGCAACACCAATACACAGTACCAGTAACAGCAGATAATAGGTCATTTGAAAATGATTTGCCACAAATTCCAAAGCCAGCGCTATGGTTGTTAGAATAAATCCCCAGAGATACTTTCCCCGGAATGTGAGAATTACACCACTTAAAACCAGCGGCATATATGCGATGGCATGGGCTTTGGCATTATGCCCTACACCCAGTATAATGATGAGATAAGTGGAAAATCCAAAGGCTAATGCTCCAAGGAACGCCAGCCTGAAATCTACTTTCAGAACCAGGAAAAGTATGTAGATAGAAATGAAATATAGGAACAAATAATCGGCTGGCCGAGGCAGAAAACGTAGCGTAAGGTCCAGCTTCTTTATATAATTATGAGGATATTTCGCACCTAATTGATAGGTGGGCATTCCTCCGAATGCAGAATTTGTCCAATAGGTTTCTTCGCCAGATGCCTTACGGTAGTCGTTCTGTTGTTTGGCCATACCGGTATACTGAACAATATCACTCTGAAAGATCTTCTTTCCCTGTAATACCGGGTTAAAATACGCTAGTGAAGCGATAAGAAATAATACCAATACGATAAGATGCGGAAGAAAATCCTTAATTCGTTGCATATAACGGGTGTATGTTAAGAAGATAGAAAATTAATCAATTTCTTCGTAATCCACGTACTCACCAACAGTAGATGTGGCCTTTGTGTTTTTTGAAGGCATTTTATCAATAGTGATACTTCCCTCCTTCTGTTCCGGTGGATTTTGTTGGAAAGGATTAGCTCCGAAGGACTGCTCGAATTGTTTACCGGCCTTTTTTAGGATAAACCTCATGATATAAGGTTTGAGAAGTTTCAGAAGAAACTTTAAACCCAAGTATACCAAGAGTATAACTAAAACCGTTTTTAAAAATGTGATCATAAAATTAGAGATACAGACCAAAAGTACGTATTGACGCACAAAAAGACGAAAATCATCTATTAAATAAATGATAAAATAATATATCTTTGAACTAAACCCATATCCATGACCCGAATAAAAATCCTGTTCCTCGCAGCGCTATTCCTCGTTAATTTCGGTACTATTTCCGCTCAATATACAGACATGATAAATACCAACCGGCCCGGTGTTTCCCAGGGCGCATTTTCGGTGGGTAAGAACGTGTTGCAATTCGAAACAGGATTTAGCTACGGAAAGGAAGACCATCGTTTGTTGTCAACCGAGACTAACGTATGGGCGATCGATTATAGCGTTCGTTACGGGTTTTTCAGGGAAGAATTGGAGGTTAGTTTAATAGGAATCTTTCAAAGTAACAACATTACCGATACCAGGGGTGCGGTTCCTTTTGAGTTTACCCAGAGTAACTTCCGAAGTAATACATTAGGAGCCAAGTACCTTATTTACGATCCATACAGGAAGATGGAAGAGAAAGGCCCGAATCTCTACAGCTGGAAAAAGAACTTTAAATTTCAATGGGCCGACCTGATCCCAGCGGTTTCTGTGTATGCAGGGGCTAATTTCGATTTTTCCGATAATCCATTCACACCGGAACCCGAAACTACTATTAGTCCGAAAGTGGTCGTGTCAACACAAAACAACTTGGTGGGAGGTTTTGTATTTGTAACCAATATTATTGCAGACCGTATAACTACGGATTTCCCTTCCTATGGATATATTATAACCCTTACCCATGCTACCAACGACTATTTCTCGATTTTCCTTGAGAACCAGGGTTTTAAGAGCGATTTTTATGCCGATCAGCTGCTGCGAGGCGGTGCCGCTGCTTTGATAAACGCAAATCTACACGTGGATGCATCGGTGACATTGAATTTTAAGGACACGCCTTCTGTTTTCTATGGAAGGATTGGTGTTGCTTACCGTTTCGATATGCACGGTGAAGATGAATACATTGAGGAAAAGGGTAAGTCGGGACGTAAGAAGAAAAGAGCTGAAAAAGGAACTAGTAAGAAGAAGAACAAAAGAAAAAACAGAAAGCGCAAAGATGATTTTATTGAAGATGACGGAGATGGAGGGGGACTTCAATTTTAAGAGCCTATGATTGAAATTACCGAAGTAACCAACAAAAAAGAGCTCAAGAAATTTGTAACCTTTCCTTTTAAGCTCTATAAGAAAAATAAATACTGGGTTCCTCCGCTTATTAAAGACGAGATGGAAACGCTGGACCTTACAAAGAACCCGGTAGCTAAAAATGCTGAAGCCACTTACTATCTTGCTTATAAAGATGGCCAATTGGCGGGCAGGATCGCTGTGATCGTGAATCACCTGGAGATCAACGATCAGGGAAAGAAAAAAATTCGATTCGGATGGTTTGACGTGACAGACGACATTGCAGTAACCAAGGCGTTGCTGGAGAAGGTCTTCGAAAAAGGAAGATCCCTAAACCTGGATTATGCCGAAGGCCCTGTAGGCTTCTCGAATATGGAAAAAGCAGGAATTCTTACCAGGGGATATGACGAAATGAATACTATGATCACCTGGTATCATCACCCCTATTATGCCGAACATTTCGAAAAACTAGGATTCAAAAAGCAGGCAACCTGGGTAGAATTCAGATTGAGGATCCCACCCGAAATAAAAGATAAAGTGGCAAAGTTCTCGGGGATCGTTAAAAAACGATATGGCCTCTCTGTGATTCGCTTCAAGAACAAGAAAGAGATTCTGCCCTATGTGGACAGTATGTTCGACCTGCTGAATAAAACGTACAACACACTACAAACCTTTGTGCCTATTCAGCAATATCAGATCGATTATTACAAAGAGAAATATTTCAGTTTCATCCACCCCGATTATATCACCTGTATCAAGGACAAGGAAGGCAAGTTGATTGCTTTCTCTGTAGTGATGCCTTCCTTCAGTAAAGCCTTGAAAAAAGCCAATGGAAAACTATTGCCAATGGGTTGGTGGCATATCCTTCAGGCGCAGAAAAAGAACGACCTGGCTGCTTTCTACCTTATTGGAATTGATCCCGAATACCAGGGTAAAGGCGTAACCGCAATAATCTTTGAAGAAATGCAGTATCTTTTCAACTCGAAAGGTATTGATACGGTAGAAACCAATCCCGAGTTGATCGAAAACACGGCTGTTCAACTCCTCTGGAAAGACTATGATCCCCGGCAGCATAAAGAACGTAGTACCTATAGGATCGACTTGTAGAGGGCATGATTTTTGATTTCAGAAATGGTATGAATCGAAATTTTCTGTATCCGTTTTTCTTCATCTTCATTTTCCTTTCCACCTCATTTTCGTTCTCCCAGGATTTCACGGCGGTGGATACCAAGGTAAGATCATATCCTGAAACCCGTCTAAACTCCGTTCATGAACTAGCAGGTATGATTAACCAGGATTTTAGCTCCAACATAGAAAAGGTGCGTGCTATCTATACCTGGATCACGAGCAATGTTGCTTATAGCTACGATGCCCGAAGCACGATGAGCATCACCTATTACTCCGAAGAAGAGCGGATCCGCAAAATGCAGCGATATCAGGATGTCTTTGCGAATATTACATTGAAAAGTAAGAAAGCTGTCTGTCATGGCTATTCCTTACTGTTCAACGAACTCTGTGAGCAACTCGGTATCGAGTCAAGGGTTATTCGCGGTTTTGGGAAATCTTATGTTTCGGACATAGGGGCGGAATACGTATCGAACCATGCCTGGAATATGGTAACTATTGAAGGAAAGGATTATCTAATCGATGCAACCTGGGGCGCTGGATCAATGAATGGAAATCACTTTAAAAGAGAGGTTACTTACCTTTATTTTCTTACCCCGCCGGAATTTTTCATTAAAAACCATTATCCAGATAATTTCAGTGATTCCTTGCTGGAAGAACACGTAAACAAGCGCAGTTTCTTAATGAATCCGGTTGTTTTTGAAAAAGCTCTCTCTCAATACGCTCTGATAAATCCCGGAATAGGTGTACTGAGGATGAAATCAATTGAACAATTTGAAATCGAGAGTAAGAGGCCCATAGGGAAAATAAGATATTATATGGATGGAAATTTTCACGACGTAGAGTCGCTTTTGATCCAAAATAACCGTTACTCATTTAAGATCGACCTCAACGGACATTATGATCGTGAACTCCTGATCTACCTCAATGACGAAGCTGCCTTTGGATTTAAGGTGAGGCCATAAAAAAACCACCCTTTTGAGGTGGTTTATTTTTTAAATTTTCTGAAGCTTATTCGCCCATCGCAGCTGCAACAGCAGCAGATAGCCTTTTATAAGTTCCATTCTCTAGTCGCTCACGAATTGCAGAGAACGCCTCAAGTGTTTCGTTTATGTCTTCCATAGTATGCGAAGCTGTTGGGATCATTCTTAGAAGTATCAATCCCTTCGGAATTACCGGATATACAACTATTGAACAGAACACACCGTGATTCTCACGCAAGTCTTTTACCAGGGCCATAGCCTCAGGAATACTTCCCTTAAGGTACACAGGAGTAACGCAACTCTGTGTTGTACCCAGGTCGAATCCTCTTTCGCGAAGTCCTCCCTGGAGGGCATTTACGTTCTCCCACAGCTTGTCTTTGAACTCCGTGCTGGAACGCATCATGTCCAGGCGCTTTAAAGCTCCTGCCACCAATTGCATCTGAAGTGATTTGGCGAACATCTGAGAACGCAGGTTGTATTTGAGATAATTGATGATCTCTTCGTCTCCTGCTATAAAAGCTCCGGTACTCGCCATCGATTTGGCAAAAGTTGCAAAATACACATCGATATCTTCCTGTACACCCTGCTCTTCTCCTGCTCCTGCTCCGGTTTTTCCCAGAGTTCCAAATCCATGGGCATCATCTACAAATAATCTGAAGTTGAATTTTTTCTTTAGAGCGACAATCTCTTTAAGTTTTCCCTGTTCTCCACGCATTCCGAAGACACCTTCAGAAATCAATAAAATCCCGCCTCCAGTCTTCTCAGCAACTTTTTCGGCACGTTTCAGGTTCTTTTCGATACTTTCCATATCGTTGTGCTTGTACGTAAATCGCTGCCCTAAATGAAGTCGAACACCATCGATAATACAGGCGTGCGCATCCACATCGTACACGATCACATCGTCTTTTGACACAAGGGCGTCTATGGTTGACACCATTCCCTGATATCCGAAGTTCAGCAAATATGCAGCTTCTTTGCTCACAAAGGCAGCCAGTTCTTTCTGAAGTTGTTCATGAAGGTCGGTATGACCACTCATCATACGCGCTCCCATTGGATAGGCTGATCCGTATTGTGCGGCAGCTTCTGCATCTACTTTTCTTACCTCCGGGTGATTTGCAAGACCTAAATAGTCGTTCACACTCCAGGTAATAACTTCTTTACCATTGAAACCCATTCTATTGCTAATAGGGCCTTCGAGTTTGGGGAATACAAAGTATCCTTCAGCCTGTTCCGCCCATTTACCTAAGGGTCCTTTGTCTTTGTATATTTTGTCAAATAAATCTCTCATTAATCGTCAAGTGTTTCAATCAAGGCACAAAATTAGGTAATTTTATCAGGATAACAATATTCTTTTTTCCTAAGTAATGCCCATTAAAAAAGCCACCTGCCAGAAGCAGGTGGCTTTATATGTTTAGGTCAGTATTCTATTTAACGTACTGGATATTCACCGCTTCAGTATTTTGAGCCTCCCCGAAGCCTTGTTTTTGCATCCATTCGTCACTGTATATCTTGCTCATATAGCGGGATCCATGATCCGGAAACACCACGACAATTTTACTTTCAGCATCAAAAAAACCTTCTTCCTCCAATTGTTTCAGTCCCTGCATAGCAGCACCGCTGGTGTATCCTACAAATAACCCTTCAGTCTTAGCTATTTCACGAGCCATGATAGCACTATCCTCATCGGTCACTTTGATGAAACGATCAATACTGTCGAAATCGGTTGCATCCGGCACTAAATTCTTACCAAGGCCTTCAATTCTGTATGGATAAATCTCGTTTTTATCGAATTCACGTGTTTCGTGAAACTTCTGAAGCACGGAACCATAAGCATCAATACCTATTACCTGCACTTCGGAATTCTGCTCTTTCAGATAGCGTGAAATACCCGAGATAGTTCCTCCTGTACCGCTACAAGCCACTAAATGAGTTATCTGACCACCGGTTTGCTCCCAGATCTCAGGGCCGGTAGTATGATAATGTGCATCAATATTCAAAGTGTTGAAATACTGATTTATATAGACAGAACCTGCAATTTCAGTATGTAATCGCTTAGCTACCTCGTAGTAAGAGCGAGGATCATCGGCCGCAACATTCGCCGGGCATACGTAAACTTGAGCTCCCATACTCTTAAGCATATCGATCTTGTCCTTAGAGGACTTCGAACTAACGGCCAGAATGCATTTGTAGCCTTTCAGAATACTTACCATAGCGATACTAAAACCTGTATTTCCACTAGTGGTTTCAATTATGGTGTCACCAGGATTGAGAATTCCTTCTCTTTCAGCTTTTTCGATAATGTACAGGGCAATTCGGTCTTTTGCAGAATGACCAGGATTAAATGCTTCTACTTTAGCAAAGTAGTCGCCTTTCATGCCTATTGTAATGTTATTGAGCTTTATTAATGGTGTCTTACCAATTAATTCCAACACATTTTCATGGGCCTTAATCGCTTCTTTCATAAAGAGAGGTTTTGTTAGTTGAACATATGGTAAAACCATACATTTCCTGAACGCGCCAAAGGTACGTCAAAAATTTTAATTACTCTTTAATTCCTTCCAGACTAAGCAGAAACGCGTAGTCCATCGCTAGTTCCTTCAGAGCCTCAAAACGCCCGGAAGCACCACCATGCCCCGCCTCCATGTTCGTATGAAACAAGATCACGTTATCACTCGTATTGTATTCCCTCAATTTAGCCACCCATTTAGCAGGTTCCCAGTATTGAACCTGTGAATCGTGATACCCAGTGGTTACAAAGATATTAGGGTAATCCACCTTTTTCACATTGTCGTAAGGTGAATAGGACTTCATATACTCATAATATTCTTTTTTATTCGGATTCCCCCATTCATCATATTCACCGGTTGTGAGCGGGATGCTGTCATCCAGCATGGTAGTGACCACATCCACGAATGGAACAGCTGCTACTACTCCATTATAGAATTCGGGTGAAATATTAAGGATCGCACCCATTAGAAGGCCTCCGGCCGAACCTCCCGAGGCATACATATGCTCCGTAGAAGTATATTTCTCTGAAATCAGATACTTCGTAGCATCCACAAAATCGGTAAAAGTGTTCATCTTTTTCAACAGTTTTCCATCCTCATACCATTGTCTGCCAAGGTATTCACTGCCTCTTACGTGAGCAATAGCGAAAATAAAGCCCCTGTCGAGAAGTGTTAATCGCTGCGATGAGAAGTATGGATCTATGGTCGACCCGTAAGATCCATAACCATATAGCAATAGCGGATTATCACCATTTTGCTCCATACCCTTACGATACACCATTGAAATTGGAATTTTGGTCCCATCTTCGCCAGTAGCCCATACTCGTTTGGATTCATAGTTGTTCTTATCGAATTTACCTCCCAATACTTCCACTTCTTTCTTGATCTCCTTATCGCGTGTGTTCATATTAAAATCGATCACTGACGCAGGCGTGGTAAGGGAGTTATAACCGTATCGCAGGACTTCCGAATCAAATTCCATGTTTTGCATGGTATATGCCGTATAGGTCTCATTATCGAATGGGAGGTAATAAGGATCTGTACTTTCGTCCCACCTGCTTATTTTAATCTTATTTAGGCCATTACTCCGTTCGCTGATAACAAGGAAATCCCTGAAAGTTTCCACATCTTCCAGTAAGACGTCATCGCGATGGGCGATCACCTCTTCCCAATTCTCTTGTTCCGTGGTGTTTTCTGAGGTTTTCATCAGTTTGAAATTACTGGCTCCGTCCTTATTGGTAAGGATATAAAAATGGTCTCCAAAATGACTGATATTATATTCTAGACCGCGAACTCTCGGCTGAAAGACCTTAAATTGCCCTTCCGGATCATCGGCTTTCAAAATTTGAAATTCGGACGTTAACGTACTGTAGCTTCCAATTACAAGGTATTTTTTCGATTTTGTTTTATAGACATAAGTCCCGAAGGTTTCATCATCTTCGGAAAAGATGAGTACATCATTCTCGATGTCCGTTCCTCTCACATGTCGGTAGATCTTACTGGATCGAAGGGTTTGCTCGTCCTTATGCGTATAAAAGAGTGTTTTATTGTCGTTTGCCCAGGTTGAAGTTCCTGTTGTCAATGGAATTACTTCATCCAATACTTCACCTGTTTCAAGGTTTTTTATATGAATATTATATTTTCTCCTACTCAGCGTATCTACACCAAAAGCCGCCCATTTGTTGTCCGGACTTATATTTATACCCCTCAAGTTATAGAAAGCATAGCCCTCCGCCATTTCATTCACATTGAATAGAACTTCCTCTTCGGCGTCCAGGTTACCCTTTTTACGAGTATAGACCGGATAATTCTTTCCCTTTTCATAGCGTGTGATATAATAGTAGCCGTTGTACAGGTAGGGTACTGATTCGTCGTCCTCCTTTATCCTCCCCTTCAATTCCTCGAAAAGCGCCTCTTTAAATTCATCCGTATCGGCAGTCATTTTGGCGTAATAGTCATTCTCGCGCTCCAGATAGTCGATCACTTCCGGATCGTCTTTCTGGTTAAGCCAATAATATTCATCCACACGCACATCATCATGCATCTCAAGATTCTTGGCAATTTTATCCGCCTTCGGAGGCTGTAATTCCATATTGTTTTCCGTATTTTTCTCTTTGTCACACGAAGTGGCAAAAATAAGTGAAGCCATACAAACTACGATTAAATATTTCATCATAATTAGATTGAATTATAGTCGCACAAAATACTAAATTTGCAATCAATACAAAATACAACACAATGTTTGGAGATTTAATGGGAATGATGGGTAAGCTAAAAGAGACCCAGCAAAAGGTAGAGGCCACAAAGAAAAGACTGGATACCGTTCTGATAGATGAAAAAAGTAATGATGGTCTGCTTGAAGTGACTATAACGGCCAACCGGGAGATCAAATCGGTTATCATTGACGACCGCTTGCTGGACGACAAAGAACAGCTGGAGGATTATCTTATTCTAACTTTAAATAAAGCGATAACAAAAGCAGGCAACGTCCACGAAACAGAAGTCGCTGCAGTCGCAAAAGAAGGAATGCCCAATATGAAGGGAATGGACGGGCTCTTCAAATAGATTTATTTATTTCGATCTAAAAAGGCGAAGTGATTGCTGGTATCGCGCAATGAACTGTAACCGGAGATCTCGTCCTGTGGCTTTCCCTTGTTGTTCAGCACTAATATCTTCGGAAAGGTGCGCGCCTTGTTATATTTAGCCACTAATCGTTTATTGTACGCAAATTGTTCTTCTGAAAGTATATCAATTCTACGAGGGTAATCGATCATCACAAGGACAAATTCTTCACTTCTATCCCTGAATTCTGAAGTATCGAAGAAATCCTTCTTCAGCATTTTGCATGGAGCACACCAATCGCTACCGTTAAAATAAAGGAGAATTGGTTTTTTTTCCTTCTTGGACACTTTTTGAGCTTCTTCGAGATTCGTATACCATGCCAGCGCATTGTCGTTATCCTGGGCGTAGGTTATTGCAGATAGCCCCATGAAAGCAATAATCAGAATATATTTCATCACTGAAAATTTATGATTTGAGACACATTTTTCATGCCAAATATGCATTAAAATAAAAGGATTCCCAAATAATGGGAATCCTTTTCATTACGTTGATGGTATGTTAATCAATTAATTATTGATCAATCTGAATTCAGTTCTACGGTTTACAGCGTGCTCACGCTCAGTACATGAAACCCCGTCAGAACAACGGTTCTTCAACCTGTTTTCACCATAACCATTAGCTACTAATAAACTTGGGTTTACCCCTTTAGTTTGAAGGTAGTTCACAACAGCCTGGGCTCTTCTTTCAGAAAGGTCCTGGTTAGAAGAACTTGTTCCTCTTGAATCTGTGTGAGATGCGATTTCTAATTTAACACCGGGATTCTGTGCAAGAACAGGCATTAATCTGGTATCGATAAGGTTTTTAGCCTGAGATGTAAGAGTCGCGCTACCAAGGTTCCAGTTAATTGGAAGTGCCTGGTATTCTACTAGTTCACACTCTACTTCTTTCCAGGTAGTAAGTCCACCTTTAGTTTGAAGAACTTCTTTGGTAACTGTCTTGTAGACAGCAGGAACAGTTTCTTCGATAACCTCAGCATCTTTCACTAAAACTGTCTTGGTGATGTTGGCATATTCAGCTGGAACATCTTCTTCTACTACTCTAGCAGGTTCTGTTACTATTCTTTTAGTATAAGATCCCATTTTTTCAGGAACACTAGCACGGTTCGCCGATGCATCGTTTGCTAATCTTGTTATGGATATTGTAGTATATTCTGCAGGATATCCTTTGTAACACCAGTAACGACAGTCGTTTGGATTAGAGGATGCACAGTCTGGAGCCGGAGCACCAAGTTCCCATTGTGCATAAGCAGGCTTGATTTCAAGTGTTTCAGAATCACTAGAGAACGAAGCCGCGCTTACACTTAAGGTAGAACCAGCTTGTTTCTTTACATAAGTAAGTGTTTCAGTTCCCCATTTTTCAGGGATCACTCTTAGTTTCTTACCAGGAGCTTTTACCATAACTCTTTCGGTTACAGTTTCATATTGTGCAGGCACAGTACGTAATTTCTTGTACGCAGGCTTAGTCATTACCTGTACGGTTTCATTAACATATACGTCTGGTGTTGTACAACGAACATAGCATTTACCGGGTTCTGGGTTTGTTGGAAGGTCCTGTGCAAAGGTTACGGAAGCAACCAAAAGTGAAAGACCTAAAAGAAAAAATTTATTCATTTGTGATGTTGTTTAATTAGGGTTATTGTATGTTTTACAACGCAAACTTATGATGAATTGACCCCCAGATTTATACGCAAAAATTGCTTTTCGATTAGCCGCATGTTAAATTCGGTAAAAAGTGCATTTTATCGGAAAACTACCTGCGTTCGTCCCTTTTTTAATCGAATTTTTTTTCAGACCTTTATAATTCGTTAACAAGTCTAATCTCTAAACAAAAAAATATGTTTGAATTAAAGCAAAGCGGAGACAAATATCACTTCGTATTAAAGGCTGGAAACGGCCAGGTAATCCTATCCAGCCAGATGTATGCTTCAAAGGCAAGCGCTATGAACGGCATTGAATCTGTGAAGAAAAATTGTGGCGATGATAATTGCTTCGAAAAGAAAACTGCGAAGAATGGAAAATTCCATTTTAACCTGAAGTCTACTAACGGTCAGATCGTTGGAAGCAGCCAGATGTATGCTGCTGAAAGTGGAATGAACAACGGGATCGAGTCTGTAAAGAAAAATGCTCCTGGCGCAGACGTAAAAGAAGCGGAATAAAGTTCTTTTCTAAAAAATCAAGCCCCTCTTCGAGGGGTTTTTTTATGCATAGTGCTGAAGTGTATCCAAAAAGTTCCGGTGCATTTCCTCCGTGTAATCCAGGTGAGTTACCAGTCGCAGTTTGCCTTGCCCCATATTGCTTATAAGAATGTCTTTTGCGTTCAAGTCGTTCATAAACTTTTCCTCGGAAAGTGTTTCATCAAGGTAAAAGATCACAATATTAGTTTCCGTAGGTTCCACCTTTCTCACATAATTCAATTCTGAAAGTAATGAAGCGATCTCTGAAGCTCTTCTGTGGTCATCTTCCAATCGATCCACATGATGATCCAAAGCGTAGATCCCCGCTGCAGCCATAAAACCAACCTGCCGCATTCCTCCTCCCAAAACCTTCCTGACTCGTATTGCATTTTTCATCAGTTCTTTTTTTCCAACAAGCACAGTCCCTAGCGGTGTTCCCAATCCTTTGCTCAGACAGATCGAAATAGTGTCAGCATAGTTCCCAAATTCCCTCGGGTCTTGTTTCCTGGCCACTATGGCATTCATCAACCTGGCCCCATCCAGGTGCAAGCCCAGGCCGTGTTCATTGCACACTTGCCGTATGTCTTTGATGGTTTGCATATCATAACAGGCACCGCCACCCTTATTCGTTGTATTCTCAAGACACACCAGGGAGGTTAACGGACTATGGTAAAAATCAGGTGGATTAATAGCCTCCTTTACCTGTTGTGCGCTGATCATTCCGCGATCTCCATCGATAAGTTTACAACTTACTCCGCTATTAAAGGAAACGCCCCCGCCTTCGTAATTATACACATGAGCCCATTTATCACAAATAAGTTGTTCAGCGGGATTAGTATGGAGTTTTATCGCAGCCTGATTGGCCATGCTTCCCGATGGGAAGAACAACGCTTCATCCATTCCAAAAAGCTGTGCCATTCGTCTTTCCAGTTCATTTACCGTAGGATCTTCTTTGTAGACATCGTCTCCCGTTTGGGCATTTATTATGGCTTCCAACATGCCCGGGGTAGGGCGCGTTACGGTATCGCTTCGCAGGTCTGTAATCATTCAGGATTAGTTTTTTTGTCTCTTAAATTTTGCTGCTAAAGCATCGATCACATCATCGAGCTTAGCATCTAGCGCTACGATCTTACGATCGTTATTGTGCTCATAATTTGTATTAGGATGTTCTTCGGAAGTGGTGAGGTCGTATAGACTATAATTCTGCTTCATTTCGCCACCATTCTTTTTAAAGACATACGATCTTTTACAGGGCTGGACGGTTGTTCGGGAAACCGGGTTTCCGGTAATATTATCCGCTTTATATGGTTTTACGTGATTGAGCTGCATATCTGGATAATTCGTGTCTACAAATTCCATTAGCTCATTATTCTTTAGCGGAATCGAATAAAACAATCCGCAATTATCGATCTTCTTTATCATGGTCGTGCCTTCTTCCTCCCAGAGCACATAAACTTCAAAATAAGTCCCTTTGGAAGTACACATTTTTCCATTCTCCATTTGAAACATTTCGATACTCCCGGTACAAAATCGTTTGTTGCTGTACCAGTTGGGAATACCACGCTCTTCAAGTTTCGCGGTGAATTCATTCACCAATTGGTCCACATAAGCCTCATCATTCTGGGCGCTAATCGGCTGGCTTATAATAAACAACACTAAAAGTAATTTCTTCATAATGTGAGACTATTAATGATTGTAGTTGGGTCCGGAGCAGTCCATACCTATCGGACTTCCATCCGGAATATCCGGTGTGGAAATTGTTTTGTATTCATCAGGATCCTCGCGGAACTGTTTTATCATTAGCAGTAATTCCCTGTCCAAAGGATCTTTTTTATTTACCAAAGATGAGAGATCATTGAGTTTGTCATTTATCAATGCCTTCACTTGAGGTAAGGCTTTGCTGTCCGCTAACAACGACAATAATCTGTCTAAGGTCACGAAATTTATCGTTCGGGTTAATTCCTTCTCATACTTTCCCGAAACATCCTTAACCGGGGTGTATAATGGCAAGCTCTCCAAAACATCTGAAAATCCCAGATTGAACGGATCTAATGCTTTTTGTTGAACCAACCGATTAGCACGCTGAGGATTAAGCAGAAGCTTTAAAGTCATATCGGCTGCAGTAGCCGCAGCTCCAAGCGCATCGAAGCTAACCCCCATATCACTTTTGAACGATTCCCTGGATCTGTTATAACCAAACGCTCGGGGAGGAAACAATTTTAATTTATCCTCTGGAATCATTAGATGATTCGGTTTTAAGGTAGCACTTACCACTTTCAGAGCATTCTTTTGCTTTTCTGCGGACAAATATCTTGGCATCACCCCCTCATGCCCTTTTAGCGAGTAATCATACTCCATCCCTCCTATCAGCTTCACCGTAGCTTCGGTCTGATACCTATGAAAGAAATACAGGGGTACAAACACATCTTCCAGAACGGTAAGCGGTTCTCCTGTTCGGATATTATCTGCCGAGAAATTAGCAATAGCCTGCTTCCGTATTTCAAGTACATTTAACAATTCTGAAGTGGCATCCACCCCATTGTCCCACAAATGCGCTTTAGCATGTGCGCCTCCCTGTGCACGGGCATCGCTATCGGTGATATATCGCAGTCCGGTATTGAATGCCGCATCGAGCAATCCATTCAGGTATTCCTCTTCAGCAGTTCCCTGCGGGGCATCACTATAGGAATAGGCTACCGTTACTTTATCCCATTCTCCTATTCCTGTGGCATAGGCATTACTGAAATCAATCTCACCATTTTTTAAGCTTAAAGTGGGGTGCGGATAGTCCATCACACTTGCCCTGTTATTCATACTGGCTGCAAAGTTATGGGCGAAACCTATGGTGTGCCCTACTTCGTGCGCAGATAGTTGCCTAATCCGGGCCAGTGCCATGTCCATCATAGGCTTCACATTAGCGTCACTTTGGGCAAAGGGGCGATTCATTAAAGCCTGAGCGATCATAAAATCCTGTCGTATTCTTAAACTCCCTAAGCTCACATGTCCTTTAATGATCTCTCCTGTTCTGGGGTCACTGATGGTCGAACCGTAACTCCATCCTCGTGTAGAACGATGTACCCATTGTATCACATTATAACGCAAGTCCATGGGATCGGCATCCCCGGGTAACATTTTCACCTGGAAAGCATCTTTATATCCAATGGCTTCAAAAGCCTCGTTCCACCAACCAGCTCCTTCGAGCAAAGCAGATTTAACCGGTTCTGGAGTACCGGGATCCAAATAGTAAATAATCGGTTCTTTGGCTTCACTTATCGCAGCATTCGGATTTTTCTTCTCCAAACGATGCCTCATAATATATCGTTTCTTGATCGGTTCCCAGATCGGAGTACTGTAATCCAGATGCGTCGTGGGGTACGAACCACACCTCGGATCAAACTCCCGTGGGGTATATCCGGAATCAGGCAATTCAACAAAGCTGTGATGATGAATTGTCGACACCGATTCTGAGTTGGGTGCCACCGATCGTAACTTACTTCCAGTCGGCACACCTGTATAAGTAATCAGGGCTTCAAATTCGACATTTTTAGGAAAGGCTTTGGTTCGCTCCATCCATAATGCCGATCGCGATTTATCCAGTTTATAGGTTCCCTCTTTCATCGATTTCAATCGCTGAACTACGCCATGAGCATCAAGCATTAAAAAAGGGGTAAGGTCTATTATATAAGTCTGTTCTATTGTTTCTTTAATCGGAAAGCCAAAAATGACCGATTTTGCGAAGGCTTCGTTTATGGACCTGCGCTCAAGTTCATTATTGGATGTAGCGCGATAATCCATATTGGGTTGTATAAGCAATATTTTGTTTCCGCTCTTAACAAATTTCACTACCTCACCTCCACCTAATTGCCCACGATCCAGGCCAATATCGTTGGATCCCAGTCCCGTACGAAGGGAATGCACATACAGGAATTCGGTGTCCAGCTTATCTACTTCAAGGTAGATCTCCCCGGAATCATCGGAATAATGAAAATCGAAAAAACCATCAAATTTCTTCAGATCTTTCTTTTTAGAAAGAAATTGTGCAGAGACCGTGGTCGTGCATATTAGAGTAATTAGAATTATTGCTAGTTTGTTCATATTGAAAACTTTAAATCGAGGAGCGCTCTAAACTACTAAAAATCCTTCAGAATTAATTTCCACATGAATAGTTAAATCCTATTTTTGTGAAAATTCTTTACAATGATTACATCCGATCAACTCACCGATCTTAGAAATCGCCTGGATGCGTTAAGGAGGTATCTTTGACGTTGACGGCAAACTTATAGAAATTACCAACGACGAGGAGAAAACCTACGATCCCGATTTCTGGAATAATCCACAGGAAGCAGAAGCCTTTATGAAACGACTTCGGAATAAGAAGAAGTGGGTGGAGGATTATGAAAAGGCCGTGGCGCTTACCGATGACGCAGAAGTGATCTATGAATTTTTCAAAGAAGGTGAAGGCGAAGCAGCCAATGTGGAAAATCGCTTCCAGTTGGCTTTCGATACCGTAGAGACCCTGGAATTTAAAAATATGCTTAGCGCGGAAGGTGATGATCTTTCGGCGGTATTACAAATAACAGCCGGAGCCGGAGGGACCGAGAGTTGCGACTGGGCGCAGATGCTGATGCGAATGTACCTCATGTGGGCCGAAAAGAACGGATTTAAAGTCACTGAGCTCAACTTTCAGCAAGGGGACGTGGCGGGAGTAAAAACCGTAACTCTGGAGATAGATGGGGATTATGCTTTTGGCTGGCTGAAAAGTGAAAATGGCGTGCATCGCCTTGTGCGCATCTCCCCTTTCGATAGCAATGCGAAACGGCATACCAGTTTTGCCAGTGTGTATGTATATCCGCTGGCCGATGATTCCATAGAGATCGATATCAATCCTGCTGAAATATCCTGGGATTTTGCCCGTAGTAGTGGTGCAGGCGGACAGAATGTGAACAAGGTGGAAACCAAGGCTATCCTGACTCACCACCCCAGTGGTATTGTGATCCATAACTCGGAAACACGCTCGCAACTGGAAAACCGTGAAAAAGCGATGCAAATGCTGAAATCGCAATTGTACGAGATCGAATTGCGAAAACAGCAGGCCCAGCGAGACGAGATAGAGGCAGGTAAAATGGCGATTGAATGGGGATCGCAGATACGGAATTATGTATTGCATCCTTACAAACTGATAAAAGATGTGCGCACCCAGCACGAAACGGGGAATGTAGATGCGGTGCTTGACGGAGACCTCAACGCTTTTCTGAAAGCTTATTTAATGATGAAGGGGCAAGGAGAAAAATCCAAAGAGCTATAATTCGTTAAACCCTTGCTAATTATTTTTCTGAATTGCGGCTACCTCCTATTTTTAATGAAATCAAAAATCAACCTTATGAAATTTAACAGACTTCCAATACTGTTAGGATTAGTTCTATCTGCTGTTTCCATCGCCCAGGACCTTAGTTTCGAAGAATATAATCCAATCTCCACCCTGGTAGTTGATGGTAGTCCGGTATTGAATGCAAAATTTCCCTTTATAGATATTCACGGTCACCAATACCGTATGTCCGGTCAGGATCTCAGCCCCGTGGTTGCTGCTATGGATACACTCAATATGGGAATTATGGTGAACCTCAGCGGACGATCCGGTGACGACCTTAAGAGATCGGTTAGTAATATAAAGGACAATTTTCCCAACCGATTCGTTGTTTTCGCTAATATCAACTTTGAAGGGGTAGGTAGTCCGGGATGGACAGAAAAGACTGTGGCACAATTGGAAGAAGATGTAAGAAGTGGTGCGAGAGGTTTAAAGATCTATAAAAGCCTCGGGCTTCGATACATAGACCCTAATGGAAATCGAGTGACTGTAGACGATGCGCGGCTGGACCCCATCTGGGCGAAATGCGGAGAGTTAGGGATACCCGTACTAATCCATACGGCAGACCCAAAATCTTTCTGGGATGAGTTCGACGGTGATAACGAACGCTGGCTGGAATTGAAATTACGCCCCCGAAGAAAACGAAGCGCTACAAATCCTGCACCCTGGGAGCAACTGATCGCGGAGCAGCATAATATGTTTAAAAAACATCCAAATACCTTATTTGTCAATGCACACATGGGATGGTATGCAAATAACCTCGGAAAATTGGGACAGTTAATGGATGAAATGCCGAATATGTACGTGGGTATTGGCGCTATCATAGCTGAATTGGGCCGACAACCCAGGACTGCACGAGCTTTTTTTATAAAATACCAGGACAGGATACTCTTTGGAAAGGACAGCTGGAAACCGGAAGAATTTCCAACGTATTTCAGGGTATTAGAAAGTGATGACGAGTACTTCCCGTATCATAAAAAATACCACGCATTTTGGGCAATGTATGGACTGGACCTGCCCGATGACGTATTGAAGAAAGTGTATTATAAGAATGCCCTGCGCATTGTGCCCGGTTTGGATAAAAGCCTGTTCCCCAATTAATATACCATGGATGCGATTGAAGAAATTATAGCGAATTTACAGTTACAACCTCATCCGGAAGGAGGATATTACAGGGAAACGTACCGCAGTGAAGGAACTATTCCAGTATCGGTTCTGGGAGAGCCTTATTCAGGGGATCGGAATATTGCCACTGGTATTTATTTTTTGATTACTTCCGGCGATTTTTCAGCCTTTCATAAAATTCATCAGGATGAAATGTGGCACTATTACAAAGGAGCAGCCATGAACTTGCATCTAATCGCTCCAGATGGAAAATATACTTTAAAAAAAATTGGAAACGACCTGACTACAGGAGAAGTTCCGCAGCACACTGTTCCGGGTGGGTATTGGTTTGCTTCCGAAGTGTCAGAGGAGAATAGTTTCTCCCTAATGGGATGCACGGTAGCTCCGGGCTTCGATTTCAAAGATTTTGAAATGCCTTCCGGTTCAAAGCTGATCGGACTTTTTCCTCAGCACAAGAATATCATTGATCAACTAACACGTAACTAACATGGAAAGACCTGTATCAACCATCATATTTGACCTTGGCGGTGTCCTTATCGACTGGAATCCTGAATATGTTTTCCTGAAAGAATTCCGGGGAAACCGTGAAAAAATGGATTGGTTCCTGAATGAGATATGTGCCTGGGACTGGAATGCAAATCAGGACGCAGGCTACCCTCTTGCCCGGGCCACCGAGGACCGCATTGCGATGTTCCCGGAATTTGAAGAATTAATTCGTATGTATTATGGACGCTGGGACGAGATGTTGGGTTTTGCACATGACGATACACTTGAGATACTGGAATCGGTGGTAAACAATCCCGACTATCGCGTATTGGCATTGACCAACTGGAGTGGTGAAACCTTTCCCAATGCGATCGCCAAGTTCGATTGGTTGCAATGGTTCGAAGGCATCCTGGTAAGCGGAAATGAAGGAATGAGAAAGCCCTTTCCAGAAATTTATGAGCTAATGCTGTCGCGATACCAAATCAATCCCGCGGAAGCTGTTTTCATTGATGACAGTATAAAAAATGTAGAAGGGTCCAAATTGGTAGGTATTCGAGGTATTCATTTTACAGGTGCTTCCAATTTAATCCGCTCCTTTGACGATTTAGGTATCAGGATATAAGATTTATTAGTAACTTCCAACTATGAAAAAAATGAAAGTCGCGGTCCTGGGGCCCATACCCCGTGACTATATTATTACCCATAATAATGAAGAAATCCAGAAATACGGTTGCGTAACTCACACTGCTATTGCGTTATCCAATTTATTAGGATCGAAAGGTACGGTGTTTCCGGTAACACATATTCGTAAAAGTGATGCTCCCGGGATTGAAGAACTATTTCGGAACTATTCGAATATTGATACTTCTTTTATTTCTTCAGAAGCCGATATGGGTGATGTCATTCAGTTAAAATTCACCGATCAGAATAACCGTTTAGAAACTCAGACAGCGTTTATGAAACCTATTATGCCGGAAGATGTGGAAGCGCTTCTGGACTGTGAGGTTTTTGTTTGTGTCCCGGTAACCGATTTCGAAGTGCCCCTGGAAACACTTCGGTATATAAAGGAGAACAGTGATGCATCCATTGTCTTCGACGCCCACGGGCCAACCACCGCACTAACTACCCGCGGCGAGCGAATTACCAAGTTCTGGGTGGACCGGGATCTTTGGTTGCCCTATATCGATGTATTGAAAATGAACCTGGAAGAGGCGAACTGTAGTTGGTTTCAGAATGAATATACACTCGAAGAATTAAGGAATAACGATGAAATAGAAATTGAACAGCTTCCCAATTTTGCTGCACATTGTCTGCGACATGGGCTAAAGTCACTCTTTGTGACCCTGGATGCAAGAGGGGTAATGGTATATACCATGGAAAATGGCGAGCTGAAACAGCAACTTGTGCCTTCTATTCCCGTGGACCATGTAGTAGATACCACTGGGTGTGGCGATTCGTTTGCCGGAGGTATCGCGTTCAGCATGATGTTTGCTCCCAACAATCACATACAGGCGGCGCAGTTCGGCAACGCAATGGGTGCTCAGCGCACTCAGGGAAAGACCTTCGATGTATTTAAATCGTTAAAAGAAACGCAAGCGATTCTGGACAAGACCTATTCATAATATGAAAGCAGCGACCGTCGCTCAAATAAGAAAAGAACTTAAGTACAGGTCGAGCGATGAACTCGAGCAACTTTGTTTACGTCTTGCCCGATTTAAAAAGGAGAACAAAGAACTACTCACCTATCTCCTTTTTGAAAGTGATGATGAATCCGGGTATGTTGAACATGTGAAGGAGCACATTCGCGATATGTTTTCCGACATAAACACTTCTAGCTTTTACTATATAAAAAAGAGTAGTAGAAAGATCCTTAGAGAGACAAAAAAGTTTATTAGATATTCTTCAGTGAAGGAAACCGAAGTGGAGTTGTTACTCTTTTATTGTAATCAACTGAAGGCTTTCCGACCTAAGATAGACGGTAACCGTATGCTGATGAATTTGTTCGACAGGCAGGTCCAACTGATAAAAACAAAGATCAAAGGCCTGCACGAAGACCTGCAATTCGATTATACTGCAGAATTAAACACCCTAATTCAGAAAACATGAATATAGCACGAAATTTCTGGCGCTTTACGTTACTGATAGGAATAGCTCTAGTACTCAACGCATTTACCGGACCTTCGGAAGATCTCCAAAAGCTCACGGCCGAAACCAATCATTCCTCCCTGCTCTTTTCGGTTCCCATTGCAAACGGGATAACCCGGATTACCGGAAAGTATAACGAGTATACGATCGATCTCGACTATGTGGACAAGGACTTTACCAAATCGGTTTTAAGCGCAACCATCAAGGCTGCAAGTATCGATACAGGAATAGATGGTAGAGATGAACATCTGAGAAGTTCCGATTTCTTTGATGTAGGAACCTATCCTGAAATTACATTTCGAAGCGATCGCATCGTCGAAACTGATATAGGATATACAGCCATCGGCAATTTTACGCTGCATGGGGTAACTAAAGAATTGGAAATTCCATTCGTGATCACGGGAATGGATGGAGAAAACACTCTAGGAATATCATCACGACTGTCCATAGACCGAACCGACTATGGCGTAGGCAACGATTTCAAACATACGTCTATAGAAAATTTCATTAGCAACACTATCGATATTGAGATCGATTTTTGGACCAAAAAACGTAAAGAACCAAAAAAAGAAGAATGACCACTATCTATCACAATCCCAGATGTCGCAAGTCGCGAGAAACGCTTCATTTACTTGAAGAAAGGAATGAATCGGTGAACACCGTATTGTATCTGGATGATCCCCCAACAGTAAAAGAACTCAAGAATATTCTGAATATGTTAGGTATGAAACCTATTGAACTGGTAAGAAAGAACGAAGCTATTTGGAAAGAAAACTTTAAGAACAAGGATCTGAGTGATGATGATATCCTTAAAGCTATGAGAAATCATCCCAAGCTTATTGAGCGGCCTATCGTGCTAAAGAATGGTAAAGCAGCTCTTGGAAGACCGCCCGAAAATGTTATAAACATCTTATAAAACATTTAACACAAGATTGGCTATACCAAGTTAAACGGAGGACTATTTTCGCAGTCAAAAGGGAAAAATTCTCCGAATGAAACCAACCATCACATTAATTTTGTTCTTAAGCACGTTAGTCGCTCTGGGACAACCATCAAATTCCAATGCCGAGATTGAAAGGGACTATAAGGTCTCTGGCGAAGTATTGGAAAAGGGCAGTAATCAGCCCCTGGAATATGCGTCTGTTTCATTTCTCGATGTGAACGGAAATGTAGCTGCCGGAGGAATTACCGATTTAGATGGTCTTTATAGTATTAAAGTCCCGGCAGGAACCTATACGGTACAGTTCGATTTTATCTCCTTTAAAACCTTCACGCTCACCAACCAGGTGATCGATAAGAATACCAAGCTGCCAACCGTATATCTGGAAATAGATGCGGAAAGTTTGGAAGAAGTTGTTGTTAGAGCCGAGACAACCGAAGTTCAGATAAGACTGGATAAAAAGATCTATAATATAGGGAAGGACCTTACAACAGCTGGTGCGACAGTCAGCGATGCCCTGAATAATGTTCCCTCAGTGACCGTAGATGTAGAGGGAAATATTGCGTTACGGGGTAACGATAATGTAAGAATCCTTATTAACGGGCGGCCCTCTGCCCTGGCCGGGTTTGGATCCACCGATGCCTTACGTCAGTTACCCGCCGAGGCAATTGAACGCGTGGAAGTGATTACTTCACCTTCTGCACGATACGATGCCGAAGGAACTGCGGGTATTCTCAATATTGTCCTCCGTAAAGATAAAACCCTCGGATTAAACGGATCCATTATAACCAATGCGGGTTTCCCATGGAGTGCCGGGATCAATGGCAACGTCAATCTTAGAACCAAAAAGTTCAATATCTTCAATACGACAGGATATCGTTATCGTGAATCTCCGGGAAATGCCTTCTTCGAGAACCGTTATTTCTCACAGAACAGGGAAAATCCTTTAGTGCAGGAAGATCGCGATTACGACCGAGTAGGTCGGAATTTTAATTCGAACCTTGGCATGGAATACTTCCTAAACGAAAGATCTTCCATAACGGCTTCAGGATTTATACGAATAGGAAATGACGACGATGTCACTACTAATATTACCAACGAATTTAACAGGGATAACCAATTGGCGGTAACCACTTCGCGTGTGGAACTGGAAGGAGAAGAGGACAACAATTACCAGTTAGCTCTTAATTACAGAAACAAATTTAATAACCAGGGGCATGAGCTAACGGCCGATTTCCAATATGAGATCAGCGATGAAACCGAGAGCGCCGATATCCTGGAGCGCCTTAATTTCCCTAACGTCACAAATCTACCCTCCGAGATTGTCACAACCGTGGAGGATCAAACAGAATATCTGGCTCAGATAGATTATGTACTGCCCATTGGTGAGAATGCTCAATTTGAAGCAGGATATCGCGGAAATTTCCAGGAGACCATAACAGATTTTTCGGTCTTGGATGAAGTAGCTACCTCCGGAGCTTTTATAAAAAACGACAGTCTTTCGAATATTTTCACCTTCGAGCAGAATGTAAATGCACTTTACACACAATACGGAAACAAATTTGGAAAATTCTCTTTTCTTCTGGGATTGCGGATGGAAACTACAGCCTTAAAAGGTGATGTATCTGCAGAGGATATTGGATCAACTTCAGACGAATTTGAGTTAACTTTCGACAAGGATTATGTAGGCTTATTCCCAACAGTAAACCTTATCTATGAGTTGGGTGAACGTGAGAATATCACCCTGGGTTACAACAGACGTATTAACCGACCCCGGTTTTGGTTTTTAAATCCTTTCCCTTCACGATCAAGTGAAGCGAACATATTCCAGGGGAATCCCGGACTGGATCCGGCGTATGCCAGTGCATTCGATCTAGGATACCTCAAACGATGGGATAAAATTACACTAACAAGTTCCCTCTATTATCAGTATGAAACGGATTCCTTCGAGCGTATCCAGGAAGATACCGGGCAGCTGACCCCCAACGGAATACCAATAATTCGAACCCTGCCAATTAATTTATCGACCAATCAACGTATAGGTTTTGAGGCCGGGATACTATACAATCCTGCCAAATGGTTACGATTTAACGGAAGCTTTAATTTCTTTCGGTTTTCTACGGAAGGTGAGTTCAATGGGATCGATTACGGAGCGGATAATACGAGTTGGTTCGCCAGGGGAAGTGTTAAAGTATCCTTGCCCGCTAAGATTGATTGGCAGACCAATGCCTTTTACCGAGGACCAAGGAATAATGCACAAACGGAATCGGAAGGAATATTGTCCTTCAACCTTGCGTTTAGCAAAGATCTGTTTAACGATAATGCGACCATTGGATTCAACGTAAGAGATCTATTTAATTCCAGGAAGCGACGTTCATTTACCGAAACCGAAACATTTACCTCGGAATCTGAATTTCAATGGAGAGAGCGTTCCTTCAACCTTTCATTCACGTATCGTTTCAACCAGAAGAAACAAAGACAGCGTAACGGACGTGAAGGTGGTTTTGAAGATGAAGGATTTGAAGGATAGCGGAAAGAATAAAATAAAAAAAGGAAGCCGTTTGGCTTCCTTTTTTTATTTTGAGGAGGAGTTTACAGGTCTTCTTCTATTTCTTTTCTTCTGGCCTCACGTTTCAATTTCCAGTTCTCATATAACGCACCTCCTATCCAATAAGGAATAAAGGAGATTAAAAATATCATTAACCAAAATCCGATGGTCAAGATGGTTAGAAACGCTAAAAATCCGAGATATTGATCAAATTCAAACATGGTGCCTGTGTTTTGTTTCTGCAAAGATAAAATGATTTTTTTAGATTTTATAGCAAAACCACCCAATTTATTCACAGTAAATAAACAGCCAATCCTTTGAGGGAAAAAAGGGTATTTCGTACTTTTGGGTTAGTTAAAATATCGCCATGAACTACAGAATAGAAAAGGATACCATGGGTGAGGTAAGAGTACCCGCCGACAAGCTATGGGGAGCTCAGACCGAGCGATCCAGAAACAACTTCAAGATAGGAGCTCCTGCTTCCATGCCACTGGAAATAGTATATGGATTTGCTTATCTGAAAAAAGCAGCTGCTTATACAAATTGTGATCTTGGGGTGCTTTCAGTAGAAAAAAGAGACCTCATCGCCAGTGTATGTGACGAGATCCTTCAAGGTAAACATGATGATCAGTTTCCGTTGGTTATATGGCAAACAGGATCGGGAACCCAGAGTAATATGAATGTGAACGAGGTGATCGCGAACCGGGCGCATCAATTGGCCGGAGGCACTATAGGCGAAGGCGAAAAGACTCTTACCCCTAATGACGATGTGAACAAATCTCAATCGTCTAACGACACTTTTCCAACTGGTATGCATATTGCGGCTTACAAGAAGATTGTCGAAGTAACGATTCCCGGAGTCGAACAATTGCATGCTACCCTAAAGCGAAAATCGGAAGAATTTAAGGATATAGTAAAGATTGGCCGCACCCACTTAATGGATGCTACTCCCCTAACGCTTGGACAAGAGTTCAGTGGATACGCTTCCCAACTGGAACATGGTCTTAAGGCTCTTCAAAATACGCTGCCACATTTATCGGAATTAGCCCTTGGAGGAACCGCTGTAGGAACGGGAATTAATACACCGGCAGGTTATGCTGAAAAAGTGGCCGGACATATAGCTGAATTTACCGGCCTCCCGTTTGTTTCTGCTGAAAATAAATTCGAAGCACTCGCCGCTCATGACGCCATAGTGGAATCCCATGGCGCATTAAAACAACTCGCCGTTTCGCTAAACAAGATAGCAAATGATATACGGATGATGGCTAGTGGGCCACGCAGTGGTATTGGGGAGATCATTATTCCCGCAAACGAGCCTGGATCTTCCATTATGCCGGGCAAAGTGAATCCAACGCAGTGTGAGGCACTTACGATGGTTTGTGCCCAGGTAATGGGTAACGATGTAGCCATCTCGGTAGGAGGTTTACAGGGGCATTATGAACTCAATGTGTTTAAACCAGTAATGGCAGCCAATATTTTACAATCGGCTCAGTTGCTTGGTGATGCCTGTGTTTCTTTCGATCTTAATTGTGCAATAGGAATTGAACCCAACCATGAAACCATCAAAAAACTGCTTAATAATTCCCTTATGCTGGTCACTGCCTTAAATACGAAGATCGGATATTATAAGGCGGCTGAAATTGCAAATACAGCTCATAAAAATGGTACTACCCTGAAAGAGGAGGCTATAAACCTGGGGTATCTTACAGCCCAGGAATTTGACGACTGGGTGAAGCCTGAAGATATGGTTGGAAATTAGTGTAAATCAGAATATTACATGAAAAGCTATCCTTTTGGGTAGCTTTTTCTTTAAAAAAACATCGATGAAATGCGTATTTATTAGGTGAAATGTAATTTTTGTGTATATTGGTGTACCCAAATTATTAAAACCTGCTTATTATGAGGCTACAATTAGTCCCCCTTGTATTGTGTCTTTTTATGATGTTTATAGTGCCTGAACAGCTGTTTGCCGTCTCTATAGATCATACTTCTAATACAACTCAATCCCTTGTTATCAAAGCTTTTAAAGCCAAAGCCAAAAAAGAGTCTAACAAGGAAAAGCTTTCAAAAGCCGAATTAAATTCTGCTACCGATAGCAAAGCAAAAGCGACCGGAAATAAGGATCTTGCCAATGTTCCAAGAAATAGCTCAAATTCAAGACTTGAAGAATTTTCCTACAAAAATATAAAGGACGTACGAAGTAATTCTAAAAAATCTTCAAAAGAAGCTGCAACAAATGTAGAAGCTACCGCTTCTGTATTAAGTAATTCATTTGGAACAGGAATGTTTTACGGATTTGCCCTAATGGTAGTGTTGTTGAATCTTGTTTGTTTTTTCCTCTTCGACGAAAAACTATTTTTATTCTATGCACTTACTTTGGCAGCAATAGGTAATTTATTGTTCTTAAGTGATGGTCTCATGCCTTTGCTAGGTATTTCTGAAATTTCTAACCCTCAGGCCATTGAGTCATTAATGGTGCTTGCAACCTGCTCGTTCGGAGCCTGGTTCGCCTCAAAGTATTTAAACGTATTTGAAATATTTCCGCGAATGATATGGATTACTTCTGCGCTCTTAGGGACCAGTGCCATCTTAACGATGATGTGTTTTATTACGTCTTTGTCGAATTTCGGAATCGCAGCCAATTTAATTTCCTATGGGGTGATGAGCCTGTATTTTATGGCGGGAGTGTATCTTTTCAGTAAAAAGAACTACCCAAAATTCTACGTGATCGCGATGAGCATTCCATTATTATTTGCGATAGATTATTTTGTGTTGCGGAATTTAGGACTAGATTTCTTGATGACTCAGCCTTCTCATTTAAAATCGGCTGTAATAGCTGAAATGCTAATGCTCACTTATGCCATTGTTTATAGAATGAAAGCGATTAAAGAGGAGAATGAATTAAGGCAAACCGAATTACGTATCTTCCTGAAACGACAGGAAGTAATGAACCGCAAGAATGCCATGCAGCTCATGGAAGAGGTGTATTTGGAAAATCTCATCATGCACTACGACCTTGATGGATTCGAAATAAAACTGCTTCAGTATATTTCCGAAGGGAAAGAGAATTCGAAAATCGCAAGGAAACTTAAAACAACTGAATCTGAAATAGAAGCCCACACTAAGGAACTTTATAATAAACTGGAAATTAGTGAACATATCCAGGAAGATTACAGAATGGTAGACGCCCAGGCGGACTACATCTACAATTAAACTGAGAGTATCGGTGCACTTAAGCGAGGCTCAGGCCAGAGACCTTTTGAGCATCGGCTCGCTATCTCAGCCTAATCCAATTAATAGTGAGAGAGGATAGGCCTTCGGGCCTATCCTTTTTTTGTATAAAACTTACGATAACGGAAATAGGATACCAGACTCAGCAAAACCGCAAAGCACACTATATACCAGACGAAGGTTGGTGTTACGGGCGCATCTCCGCTTGCGTAGGAATGCAGTCCGGTTAGATAGAAATTAACACCGAAATAGGTCATCATGATAGAAGCATAAGCAAATAGCGCCATTACATTAAAGAACCATCGGCCACGCAAACCAGGGACTAATCGCATGTGGATCACGAAAGCGTATACGATAATACTGATAAGTGCCCAGGTTTCCTTCGGATCCCATCCCCAGTATCTACCCCAGCTTTCATTGGCCCACTGTCCTCCCAGGAAATTTCCAATAGTGAGCATAACCAATCCAACGGTAAGGGCCATTTCCGTAATGACCGTTATTTCCTTGATATTGAGATCCATCCGAAGTTTATTTTTCTCGGTGGTTATAAGCATAAGCAATAATGCGGTTGCTGCCAGGATCATCCCTAATGTAAACGGGCCATAACTCGCCACGATAACAGCAACGTGTATCATAAGCCAGTAGCTATCCAGTACAGGTTGTAAATTTGCTATAGACGGATCCAGCCAATTCTGGTTGGCAACCCAAAGAATAATGGCCGCCACGAAAGCTGTTGAAGCAATGGTTAAATTACTTTTTCTTCCAAACGCCAATCCGAAAAATACTGTTGCCCAGGCCACATAAATAATAGACTCGTAAGCATCACTCCACGGCGCATGTCCGCTAATATACCAGCGCATTGCCAGGCCGAGTGTCATCAGGACAAAGAACAGCCAGGTAATGTATTTACATATTTTTATAAATACATCATAGACTTTTGCTTCCCTGAATATCTTCAGAATGATAAATACAAACATCACCGCACCTATTAACAAAAAGTATTTGTACAACTTATTGAAGATGTCCAATTTATTATAGGTTAGTTCAGCATTAACCTTATTTTTCGAAGGCATAACCTCACTGCCATATTTCATCTGAAACTTGGCCAGTCCATCCAGGATTTCCTCTGCCTGCGTATAATCCCCATCCTGTCGAGCCTGGTTGATCGATTGAAAATAGGCCGGTAGAATTGTTCTGGTAGCCACTGAATCCATCCCTTTGAAGTTCGCTTCATTTAGCTCCGGATAGGCCACCCATTTATTATTTTCATCATTGGGTATAGGGAATATTTTAAGAATTCCGCCACTCAGTGCCTGGTTCAGCAAATACACGCTTTCATAGGTCTTGATGAAGTCTTTTTCAAACTGATTCGGATTGGCTTTACGCGTGGCCTCTTCCAGATAAGGCTCCAGCTTGTTATTACCTTGCGCATCGAAAAGATCGATCATAGCTATCCTTGATGCATCTTCAGCCACACCAAGAACCTTACGAAGACTATCATTGCCTCGTTTTAAATAAATAACGGGTACTTCCAGCCAAACCCTGGGAAATTCGGTCATCGAAAGAAAAACCTGATTGGCATCAAGGCCTTTGTAAGAATCCCTCCTACTGATCTTGCGCAGCAACTCACTTGCATAGGTGTTCACCGGTTTCATTCTGCCCTCATCCTGGATCACAAGTTTCGAAAATTTCGCTGCATGTTCTTTGGAGACCTTATTCACCATAATAAGCGAATCCAGCTGTAGTTCTGATGTCTGCGAGTGTTGATGATTTTCAGTAGCATCCTGGGAGAATCCATAGGTCGCCATGAAAAGAGCCAGTAACACCGAAATTGCGGTTTTTTTCTTCTTTACTTTGTCTAACAGCTTCTTCAAACTTCCGAAACGTGTATTCTTATCGAAGAGAATGGCCATCAGGCCCAGGTATAGAAGGAAGTATCCTATATAGGTGATCCAGGTCCCCCACCAGTCTTTATTCACAGAGAGTACCGTGCCTTTCTCATCGGGGTCGAAACTCGCCTGGAAAAATCGATAGCCTCCTTCATCCAATACATGATTCATATAGATGTCATAATCGTAAAACTCGGTATCGGAATTATTCACCGTTACTTTACTCTTAAAAGCCGAATAGCTGTTCTCAGTTCCCGGATATTTATCGGCAATGAAATCGTTAAGTGTAATGCTAAAGGGTAATTCGTATTTCTTAGACCCGTACGCCAGGAACACATCCAAACCACCCACTGAGACTTTTTTCGGATTAGGATACGAACCCATACCTCCCAAAAGCTCGACAGTTGCAGCCTCTCCGTTTGAGACGACATCCAATACCAGGGCATCCTTATTTGTTTTCTCACCTTCAGCCGCTTTTATTATGCCCATACGACCTTTAGTAATTCCTTCCGGGAAAACAAACGCCGTTCCGGCTAATTGATATAAGGACCTCAATTGTAAAGTTTGAACACTGTCTGCAAGAACTATCCCCTGCTGCTGGTCGGCCATACGCATGTACGTTCCTTCAAATGGACTGCGAATCTTATAAGCTCCGGTTGAATCAACATCAATATTGATAGCCCCATCGGTTGGGGCATTCAATGCAAAAAGTATATTGTGGATGTTAGCAACCTCGCCGCTTTTTAACCAGTGCTCATGTCGACTCCCATCACCAGCTTCTACTATTTTCAGGTATTCATCTCCTCCTTCAGAAGGAATTAATCCTTCCTCGGCATTCTTTATAAAATCACGATACACCACAGAGACTTCCTGCTTATTATAGTCGGTGCTCAATTCAAAATAATTATCCAGTCTTTCTGAAAGCCGGAGTTTCTTTGGGGTCACATTTCGTCGCATCTGCACTCCGTTCACTTCGTAATCACCATCTATAAACATAGTGAGGTATGTATGTTCCGATAGAAAGGTATTTTCGGTAGCCCCTTCCCTTATGCTCATCCTGCCTTCATATCCAATGTAACGGGTAACAAAGGCTCCAACAAGGATCAGGATAAAGGACAAATGCAAAGTTAAGGTGGCCCATTTCTCTTTTTTATAAAGTCGGAATTTGAAGATGTTTCCAATGAAATTGATCACGAACATCACCATGATCAATTCAAACCACCACGCATTGTAAATAAGCTCTCGTGTATATGGCGTGGGTGAGGTCTCAGCCGAGGCATCCAAAAATGTACCAACAGCCATCGCGGCAGCAAAAACTATAAATAAGACAGCGGTTAATCGGGTGGAAAAAAGAACAGAAGCCAGTTTTTTCTGCATTTGCAAATTTTTGTGCAAATTTAGCCATTATGGTTCATTCTAACTACTAAATTTTGTTAAGTATCAAATTATTTGGACGAACTGATTTGTAAGGCTTAAAAGATCTCTAATCGAATGAATGTTCCCCTATTCAGAATGTTGTTTTCAGCGATCTGTGCCACTTGTTATTAGAACCTCTAAGACATCGTTTCATACCATAAATTTATCTTTCGGCACTTTTAGTGAAAGTCCGAAATAGCAAAATTATGCCTTCTCTTTATAGTTCATCGGGTGCGCGATGGAATTGAAATTGTAAGGAAAAGATACTTTTTACCACTTCATAATCATTCAAAAAAGTTATTACCTTCGCTGTATGATATCTATCGTGGTAATAGGCTTCGGAAATGTGGGCAGTCATTTATGCCAGGCATTTCAGAATGCAGAAGAGGTGGCACTGGTTCAAATTTACAACAGGTCTGAGATCTCGCTTCCTGAATCTCTTCAGGCGATTGCCGTTACTCATTCTATTTCCGGTCTTGCTAAAGCGGATGTCTACCTGCTAGCCCTGCCGGATGATATCATTTCGGAGTTTTCCAGCAAACTCCCAAAAAGTGACACATTAGTTGTTCACACCTCCGGGGGTGTTTCCATGAACAGTCTGAATCGCGATAATCACAGGGGAGTATTTTATCCCTTACAGTCTTTTTCGAAAAGCCGAAAGCCCGAATTCAAAAAGATACCGATTTGTATTGAGGCTGAACATCATTCCGACTTGAATTTACTTCAAGAATTAGGGGAATCAATTTCTGAAAAGGTTGTAGCAATTTCTTCGGAAGAACGAGGACGCTTGCATCTTTCTGCAGTCTTTGTGAATAATTTCGTGAACCATATGTACCACATTTCAGAAACCATGCTGGAAGAAGCCGATCTCGATTTCGACCTGTTGAAACCTCTGATTCGGGAAACTGCTCACAAAATTGAAAGTATGAGCGCATCGAATGCTCAAACGGGTCCGGCATTACGAGGTGATACCAAAACCCTTGAAAAACATTTACATTTGCTAAAAGATAGTCCGTACAAAGAAATTTACGAACAGCTTACTTCATCGATACAGGAAACCTATGGAAAAAAGTTATAAAGAATACCTGCAACATATCACAACCTTCGTCTTCGATGTGGATGGTGTGCTTACAGACGGAAGCATTATGGTAACAACGAAAGGGGAGCTTTACAGAACGATGAATATAAAGGATGGATTTGCTCTTAAAACAGCTGTGGACAGAGGATTCAATGTATGTATCATAAGCGGTGGAACCAATGAAGGTGTTCGTTCCCGATTGAGCGGCCTTGGAATAACCGATATTCACCTGGGTACGCACCAGAAAACCAAGACTCTTAAAGACTATCTCGCTACTAAAAACCTGACTACTGAAAATGTGCTATTCATGGGAGATGATATTCCGGACCTTGAGGTGATGCAACAGGTAGGGCTTCCCTGTTGTCCCCAGGACGCCGTTCCCGAAATTAAGGATATTTGCAAATACATATCCCATAAAAAAGGTGGAAAAGGCTGTGTTCGTGACATTGTGGAGCAAGTATTGAAAGTTCAGGGGAAATGGATCGATGGTCAGGGTACTTCAGCAAAATACGATTGATTCCGCGACATCTTAGTGGCCAAGTAAATGGTATACCTCAAAATAATACGACCTGTTAATTTATTACTTATCGCAATCGTTCAGATTCTGATAAAGTATGTGATATTCGATGTTTTTGAGGCTGAGACGGCGATGAACGATTTGCAATTCGCCTTATTACTGGTGGCTACATTGGCTATCGCAGCAGCCGGAAATGTAGTGAACGACATTTACGATGTCGAAATAGACAGGATCAACAAACCCGAAAAAGTACTTGTTGGCAAAACCATAACCGAAAAAAGAGCGTTTAACTATTTTATTTTTTTGAACGTTATCGGAGTGGTATGTGGGTTCATTTTGGCAAATCAATTGGGAAAACCAGGACTAGCCGCTACTTTCATAGTGATCTCGGCTTTGCTCTATATCTATTCCACTCAGTTAAAAGCCATGTTAATACTGGGCAATGTGTTGATCTCAGCCCTGGTGTCATTCAGCCTGTTGATCGTACTTATTTTCGATTTATATCCAATTGCAATCAACGGATTATCGGAATCGCAACAAACAGCTTCTGAAATTGTATTGCACTACGCCATCTTCGCCTTTGTGGTTAATCTTATCCGTGAAATAGTGAAGGACCTGGAAGATATTAATGGCGACAAAAACGGTGGTATCAACACCCTGGCAATTGCCCTGGGAAGAAATCGTACCACCATGCTGGTTTTTGTATTGGCGGTTCTTACTATTATTGGAATCGTGGCTTACCTCTATACTTTTTTGTACAATAAGAAAATATTGGTGCTGTACTTTCTGTTTCTTGTTGTTGCTCCATTACTATATTTTTGTATCAAGGCCTGGGATGCGGAGTCTAAAAAGGAATACAAAAATTTGTCCCTTATCTTAAAACTTGTGATGGTTACGGGAATGTGCGCAATGATCTGTTATCGCTTCATTTAATTTAAACTGAATGAAATTTAATCGGGAAGAAAACTATACCCTGGAAGATGAAAGAGTACTGCTTCGACCTTTGGAAGGGGATGACTTTACTCATTTGAAGGATTTTTCCATCAATGAACCGGATCTATGGACCTATTCTCTTACACCTGCTGCCGGGGAAGAAAACCTGAAGGCGTACATAGACCATGCCCTTCAGCAAAAAGAAAAAGGCAACTCCTACCCTTTTATAGTTTGGGATAAACAGATAGGCGCATACGCAGGAAGTACTCGTTTTTATGATATTCAACCTCAACATTACAGCATGCAAATGGGTTATACATGGTATGGAAGAGATTTCCAGGGCACGGGTTTAAACAAGCATTGTAAATTTTTACTGCTTAGCTTCGCTTTTGAAACCCTGGAAGCAGAACGAGTTGAATTTAGAGCCGATGCCCGAAATGATCGCAGCATTGCCGCTATGAAAAGCATAGGCTGTACCCCTGAAGGAATACTACGATCCAATTGTGTTAGTCCGGATGGAAGGCGTGATAGTATTGTTCTAAGTATACTTAAAAATGAATGGTTTACTTCGGTAAAACGAAATCTGAAATCGAAATTATAAGCATGTTAAAGGAAAGACTCAGGAATTACAATATAATTTTAGCCTCCGGATCTCCCAGGCGTCAGCACTTCTTTAAGGAACTCGATATCGATTTTACGATAGATGTTCGTGAAGTGGTAGAGACGTATCCGTTGCATCTAAGAGGATCAGAAATAACCGATTATCTCGCGAAGTTAAAAGCGAGCATGTTCAACGATCTTACACAAAATGATATTGTGGTTACCAGCGACACCATCGTCTGGATGGAAGACGAAGCCATCAATAAACCCAAAGATTTTAACGAAGCCAGACAAATGTTAGAGCGGTTAAGTGGGTCTGCGCATGAAGTGATCACTTCGGTATGCTTTACCGGAGCCGATTTTCAGAAAATAGTAAACGATACTACCAGGGTATGGTTCAGGGAGTTGACTAAGGAGGAGATTGAGTATTACCTCAATACCTATCAACCCTTTGACAAGGCGGGTAGCTATGGTGTTCAGGAATGGATTGGATACGTAGGTATCGATCGTCTTGAAGGATCTTATTTCAATGTCATGGGGCTCCCAACCCGACTTGTTTACAAAACGTTAATGGAGCTTGGCGGGACATAAGAATGGTGTAATTTTGCGGTAAAATTCGCAACATGAATAGAAAAATTACCACATTGTTATGTTCGGCAGTACTTCTATCATTCTCATCTTGTCAAAATACCGAAAAGGGCCTTAGCATGAATAGCGTTGCCCTTATCGGTTCTAAAGAGACTAAGAGCGAGGAAGTAAGAAACCTATCTCAGGAGTTCAAGGATTATTGGTATGCGGGTGAAGCTGAGATAACTTCATACGCCCTAAAACAAGAACGATACGGCGAATTGCGTGAAGGAACGGCGGTAACTGTATTCGTTACTGAGGATTTCGTTCCTGAAAAACAGGTTAAAGCGAATCGAACTTCGGATGCGAACATACCTGTTCTTAAGCAAAATTCGACCAAAAAGTTTCGTACAGGTATTTATCCCTATTCGATAATGACCAGCACATTTAGTCCAGTTAAAAGCACCGGCCATGCCATAAAAGTGGCTAATTCTGTTCAGGAATGGTGTGGGCAGGTATATATGCAAATTAACAATCGGGAGGCCTATGAATTTATGGGTCATTCCTACTTCGAGTCAGAAGGAGATCAAAAATTAACGCTGCCAAAAACCTGGCTGGAAGATGAATTGTGGAGCCTGGTACGGATCAATCCTGAAGAACTTCCTACAGGGGACTTATTAATACTTCCCTCCATGGAGTCGTTGCGTCTGAGACATAAAGAGGTGCGGGCCTACGAGGCTGTCGCAAGCCTGAAACAGGGAGATTCCCTTACTACCTACGAGGTCAGGTATCCGAACCTGAAGCGTGACCTGTTGATCTATTTCAATAGTACATTTCCATTCGAAATCGAAAAATGGGAAGAAACAAATGCTGGATGGGGGAACAAGTCGGAAAGACTCAAAACCTCGGGAACTCGAATGAAACGTATCAAGAGTGCCTATTGGACGAAAAACAGAAACTCTGACGAATACCTACGTGAAAACTTGGGGTTAAAACCTTAAATTGGGGCATGAAAGAATACGTACCCGAATTATTACAGTCTGCCATTATCATCCTGTTTCACGTTATTGTCAGGTGGATTCTGGTGCGGATAATCAGGCGATTTGCTAAAAGATCGGAAAAAGTTGAACATCGTACCGGCCTAATTGTTAAGTACATTAACCTTGCGATAATTTTCCTGATTATCTTCGGACTTATACTTATTTGGGGAGTGGAATTCACCGATGTAGGTTGGGTAATGTCTTCAGTATTTGCTGTTATTGGAATCGGATTCTTCGCACAATGGTCCATTCTATCGAATATAACCAGTGGAATTATTATGTTCTTCACCTTTCCTTATAAAATTGGTGACTTTATTATCATTCATGATAAAGAGTATGATTTTGAAGGAACTATTGATGATATTAAAGGATTTCATATTGTGATTAAAACGAAATCGGGAGAAATAATTACCTATCCGAACAGCTTGATGCTTCAGAAAGGGGTCACAGTGATAAAACCAGACGATATCGATAACTTCCTCAATGAGGAAGATAAAAATGTTAAAGAACACCCAATAGATTAATGGGCTTTTTCATTTTGGGTATCTTTGGTTCATTCTGATTAACCCAACTCAATGATGCGAAATAACTTCATTACGTTTCTCCTCCTCAGCCTGTTTACAATTGTCTCGCTGGCTCAGAAACCAACAAAACCAACATCTTCCGAAATATACCATAACCTTCAGAAATTAAATTTTCTGGGCTCAGCTCTATATGTAGCGGCACACCCGGATGATGAAAACACCAGGCTTATTTCATGGCTCTCAAATGATGTAAAAGCGAGGACAGCGTACCTCTCTATGACACGGGGAGATGGCGGTCAGAACCTTATCGGTCCGGAAATTCGGGAATTATTAGGAGTTATCCGCACCCAGGAACTACTTGCCGCCCGCAGGACGGATGGTGGCGAACAGTTTTTCACCCGCGCGATCGATTTTGGTTATTCAAAACATTCAGATGAAACCCTGGCCATATGGAACAAAGATGAAGTGCTTAAAGATGTGGTGCGAGCTATACGGAAGTTCAAGCCTGATGTAATCATTAATAGGTTCGATCACCGAACGCCGGGAAGCACACACGGACATCATACATCTTCCGCTATTTTGAGTTTTGAGGCCTTTGATATTGTTGGCGACAAGACCAGTTACCCGGATCTTGCAGAGCAGTATGGCATTTGGCAACCCAGGCGACTTTTCTGGAATAACTACTGGTCCTTTTATAACGATCCGAAACGATATGAAAATGCCGATATGACCAATATTGTCGCTCTAAATACCGGTACATTTTACCAGGCACTGGGGTTGTCGAACGGAGAAATTGCCTCCTTAAGCCGAAGTATGCATAAATCCCAGGGATTCGGAAGTACGGGCCGACGCGGTGAGCAAATGGAATGGCTGGAATTCCTGAAAGGAGACCTTCCGAAGGAAAAGACCAATCTATTCGAAGGAATTAATACTACCTGGTCCCGGGTAGAAGGTGGAGAAGCTATCGGGGCAATATTAAAGCCACTGGAATCGAATTTTAATTTCGAAGATCCTTCAGCTATGTTACCCTCATTACTGCATGCCTATGAAATGGTGAAGATGCTTAAGGATGACCACTGGCGGGAGATCAAATTAAAGCAATTGAAGAAACTCATCCTGGATTGTGGTGGAATATTCCTGGAAGTGGTTGCTAATACTAACACGGTCAATCCTAATGGAAGTTATGAGGTCACTATAGAAGCAATCAACAGGTCCGATTATCCTGTGAGTCTGCGATCGATAGTGCTACCCTCGGGAAAAATATTGATGAATGAAATTACGAATCTTAAGCCTAATGATGGTTTCAATTTTAAAGCGACTGTTGTAACGGAGAAATCCAGTACTTCCGCACCCTATTGGCTAAAGGAGAAAGGAACCCTGGGAATGTATGAAGCGGCTTCAGATATGATAGGAGTACCGGAAACACCAGTTCCTGAACAATTTGTCTTCAACCTCACAATGGGTAGATCACAACTTTCTGTGGTAAGAGATGCAGTGTATAAATACAACGATCCCGTAAAAGGTGAGGTATATCAGCCAATGGAAATACTGCCGGAGGTTACTACCAGTATACCTGAAAAGGTGCTCATTTTTCCAGATAACAAACCGAAAGAAGTACCGGTTAGAATTGTCGCCGGGCGTGACAGTATAAATGGAATGGTACAACTGAATCATCCGCAAGGATGGACCGTTTCCCCCGGACAACACACCTTCGAACTTCCCAAAAAAGGAGAGGCTACTACGGTACTGTTTTCGGTAACACCACCCAGGAATCAAAGTGAAGGTTATCTAAGGCCACTGGCCAGTTTCGGCAGCAGGTTCTTCGATAAGGAATTGGTAACTATCGATTATGAGCATATACCGTATCAGCGCGTATTAATGCCTTCGGAAGCCAAGGCGGTGCGTATTGATATCGAGAAAAGAGGTCAGCGAATAGGGTATATCGATGGCGCCGGGGATGCGATACCAGAGAGTTTGGAATATATAGGTTATGAAGTGATCACTCTTGATCCAGCAGATATAACCTCCGAAAAAATTCAAAACCTTGACGCCATAGTGGTTGGAATCAGGGCTTATAATACCATTCCTCAACTTGGCTTCAAGCAGGATATACTGATGGAATACGTTAAAAACGGGGGTGTCATGCTGGTTCAGTATAACACAAATAGAAGATTGGTGACCGATAAACTGGCGCCCTACCCGTTGGAATTATCCAGAGACCGGGTAACTGATGAGAATTCAACAGTGAGCATTCTCGCTCCAAATCACCCTGTCCTCTCAAAACCGAACAAAATTACCCAGGCCGATTTCCAGGGTTGGGTCCAGGAACGCGGTTTATACTTTCCGAATAATTGGGACAAAGCTTTTACACCTATCCTGGGTATGAATGATGAAAATTACCCCGAGACCAGGGGATCCCTGCTCGTGGCCGAATATGGCGACGGTTACTACGTATATACGGGACTGAGTTTTTTCAGGGAATTACCTGCAGGAGTATCGGGAGCTTACCGATTGTTTGCTAACTTGTTGTCATTAGGAAATTAAAATGGAGGAAAAGCAAAAATTTACCTGGAAATGGAGCTATACATTGCTCTTGCTACTTAATGCAGTATATATTATTCTCTTTTATTATTTAATGAAAAGTTATATCTGATGAGATTCGATAACCTGGGGCAAATAGACTGGATCGTTCTCATTGGGACTTTATTATTTATTGTACTCTACGGAACTTATAAAGCAAGGGGCAGTAGGAATGTAGAAGATTACCTAAAAGGCGGTAGTCAGGCGCGATGGTGGACTATCGGACTTAGTGTAATGGCAACACAGGCCAGTGCCATTACCTTTTTATCCACACCCGGACAGGCATTTCATGACGGAATGGGGTTTGTTCAGTTTTACTTCGGACTCCCTATCGCTATGGTGGTGATCTGCCTTGTATTTATTCCTATCTATCACAAACTAAAAGTTTTTACCGCTTACGAATACCTGGAGACCCGTTTCGATCTTAAGACCAGAACCCTAACTGCAGTCCTGTTTCTCATTCAGCGCGGGCTCGCGGCAGGCATAACCATCTTTGCTCCGGCCATAATCCTGTCTGCCGTGCTGGAATGGAATCTTATCTACCTGAATATAATAATCGGTGTATTGGTAATTATCTACACGGTTAGTGGGGGTACAAAGGCCGTGAGCGTCACCCAAAAGCAACAAATGGCCGTGATCATGGGGGGAATGTTTATTGCCTTTCTTATTATTCTGAATTATTTACCGCTCGACATTTCCTTCGATAAAGCATTGGATATTGCCGGCGCGAACGGCAAAATGGAGATATTGGATTTTTCATTCGATTTTGAGAACCGGTATACAGTTTGGAGCGGTCTCATTGGAGGAAGTTTCCTCGCACTCTCCTACTTCGGAACAGATCAAAGCCAGGTGCAGCGTTATCTTTCAGGGCGTTCCGTTAAACAAAGTCAGATGGGCCTTATTATGAATGGAGTGCTTAAAGTTCCCCTGCAGTTCTTTATTCTATTAATAGGGGTTATGGTGTTTGTGTTCTACCAGTTCAACTCCTCTCCCCTGCATTTCAACCCTGCCGGTGTGAAGGATGTGATGAATTCGGAATATGCCGTTGAATACCAAGCCCTTGAAGACCATAAACGACTCGTTGAAAATGACCTTAGAGTTAAGCAAATTGCCTATGCCCGAGCCGAGGATCCCACCGATGAGAAAACACTTAAAGCGGAAATCGTACAATTAAATCGTGCAGAAGACTCTCTTAGATCACAAAGCAGGGTGCTTATTAAAAAGGCCAATCCAAATGCAGAGACGAACGACAAAGATTATGTATTTATTCATTTTATACTGAATACGCTACCCAAAGGGCTAATCGGGCTGCTGCTGGCGGTCATACTGAGCGCGGCTATGTCTTCCACAGCTTCCGAATTGAACGCCCTGGGATCTACAACCGCCATAGATCTATACCGGCGTAATACGCCTGGGCAAACAGAGCGACATTATCTTAAAGCATCAAGATGGTTTACTTTGCTCTGGGGTATCATTGCCATCTGTATAGCCAGTATAGCAGACTTATTCGACAATCTTATCCAGCTTGTAAATATTATAGGATCTATTTTCTACGGAAATATTTTAGGGGTCTTTTTGCTTGCTTTTTTCTTCCGATATGTGAAAGGAACCCAGGTATTTATAGCGGCGTTGATCAACCAGGCACTTGTTATCGGATTGTTCTTCCTCGATGTATACGAAGTAATTAACTTACCTTACTTATGGCTCAATTTCGTGGGTTGTCTGTCTGTTATGCTGATTGCATATATCCTGCAACTTTTGAAAAATAATTCCCGCGGGAATACTGTAACCGTATAAAAAAAGGAGCGGTTTCCCGCTCCTCTAACATAATTGAAAATTAACCGGTCTATCTCTCGATGCCGGCTTTAACGATGTGGGTTGTTTTGTTCCCGCTGTCCGTTACAAACGTAAATTTATAATTTCCCTTGAGCGCCGAATTGAAGTCGAATCGTCTTCCAAGGCTAGCCTCGTTTCCTAATTTTTCTTTGAAAACCAGTTCACCATTCGGATTATAGATATAAAGAGTGTAGCTGTAATTTTCAGTATTAAGAATTGAGACATCAACCTGTCGGTTTTCTTCTTTCGTAATGGTCACATCGCCGTTGTTCACCGCAATAATTTTTTCGTTGTTTGCATAAGCCGATACGCTTACTACTAACAGTCCTGCCAATAAAATTCTTTTAATTGTTTTCATAACATAAAGTTTTAAAATTCAACATTACAAAAATGCGATCGTAACAGGATGTACACATCCACTTCACTAGCTAATAAATATGGTATTTTAACCCACTCTCATTATTAAGAAAACGTTAAGGTTAAAATACCACATAATTTGGCTAAATTTGCATAGTAATAATCGCCTTGGCAAGCGTATTTTCATCCTGTGAAGATGAGTAAAGACCCCGTATTAGAATCTATATCACCGAAATTTGGAAGTTCGCTGAAGATCCATAATTATTTAGGTGCTGCCAATGACCATGCCCCTACATGGCATTTTCATCCTGAAATGGAAATCGCTTTTATAAATGGTGGTAGCGGAAAAAGGCATATAGGGAATCATGTTTCGTACTATAATAATGGTGACCTGATATTTATAGGTGCTAATTTGCCGCATTTCGGATTTACGGATAGCCTGACCGGAAATAAAAGTGAGGTGGTTATCCAGGCTAAAGAAGATTTTCTAGGTTCTCAATTCTTAGATATTCCTGAAATGCAACAGATAAAACAATTGTTGTACAGGAGCAAACAGGGAATCGTATTCCACGAAGGGGTTCGAAATAAAATCGGGCCACAGATAGAAGCGTTACTGGAGCTTCCTAGTTTTGAACAATTACTTGCCTTTCTGAATATCCTAAAACAGTTAGCCGAAACGGAAGATTATACCTTACTGAACGTTGAAAAGGTTATTCTCGAATCGAAACCTCAGGATACGAAACGTATGGATATTATTTTCTCATTCGTTAGCCAGGAGTTCACCCGCTCAATTTCACTTTCGGAAATTGCGGATAAAGTAAGTATGACCGAGCAGGCTTTTAGCCGATATTTCAAAAAGAAAACAGGGAAAACATTTACGCAATTCGTGAATGAGTACCGGCTGGTGCATGCTTCCAAACTGCTAAGTGAGCAACATCTCAGCATCACCGATATCTGTTATGCCAGCGGATTTAATAATTTCTCCCATTTCAATAAGAGTTTCAAAACGTTCACCGGCAAAAGCCCGTCAAAGTTTCGGGACCAATTCAAAAATGTAGTGGAATAAAAAAGCCTTCAGGAAACAACTGAAGGCTTTATAAGTTTAAATATTAAGACGACTTACATCGCGCCCCATTCTTTTAAGCTCTTTTTGTTCAATGCCACATAATCACTATTACCTGCTTTCTCCGCAAGCTCTAATGATTTCCTGGCAGCTTTCACAGCACCTTCCTTATCACCGGATTTGGCGTAAATAAGAGACTGTTGCCTGTGATACCAAAATGCAGGCTGCTCTCGCAATTCAATGGCTTTATCGATCCACATCTTTGCTTTATTGATATCTTTTCCGGCTTCCATATAGTATACCGCGGCCGAATAATAATCATTTGAAGAAGGACCCGCCATCACTTTATCGATGCTCGCAGATACTTGCTTATCGGTAAAGAACTGGATAGGAACGCCCACATAGGTATTCTCCCAGGTCATTCCAAGATCGGCAGAATTGTTAGTGATGTTGTCTATGCTCATGGTAAAAGTCTGCACTTCTACAGGCACTGCATACACTTTCGCCATGACCTTTGATGCGACTTTACTTTCATCCCATTCTTCCGGGGTACCCCAGTTACTGGCATCTGAATAGAAATATACCTCCCAATTCTGAGTTCCTGGTTTGGTGAATACAGCATAGGTACCAGCTTCCAGTATCTTTGTTCCTACCTGTACGGCATTGCTAAACGTAATCTTAGTGTTTGCATTGGCACCTGTACGCCATAATTTATCGTAAGGAACGAGTCCACCATAGATGGTTCTTCCCTTCATTGATGGTCTTGAATACTCCAGGGTAACATCCGTAAGACCTACCTTTTGTTCAAGCTTCTGAAACGGACTCGGTGCTGGTGTTTGCATTTGCGCCTGAGCCGTAAATCCAAGCGTTACAGCGCAAACGAGTAATAGTAATTTTTTCATTGTGAAGTGTGTTATTGGTTTGTTACGAAATTACGATTTGCCCGGCACCCAAACAGTTAATAAAACCTTAAAAGAGTTAAAACAAATCCAAGTGTTCCCGGCCTTAAACCCAGCGCGATAAGAATAACAATTGTTAAACTTTTCTATATCACAATTATTGTTTAACATTTTAAACATAATTTTGAACATTAATTATAAGGACCTTTAGAGTTTTATGAAAATTTATACCCTTAAAGCCATTCAAAACCTGCCGATATCACGGCAACAAGCCTGGGAATTTCTTTCAGATCCAAAGAATTTGAAAGTGATAACCCCGGATTATATGGGGTTTAACATCTTGTCTGGTGCAGATCGTCCCATGTATGCCGGTCAGATCATTCAATATATAGTTACTCCTGTACTGGGTATAAAGACGAAATGGGTAACCGAGATCACGCATGTAAAGGAAGGCAGCTATTTTGTGGATGAACAGCGATTCGGTCCTTATTCGTTGTGGCATCATAAACATTTTATCAAGGAAATTGATGGTGGTGTCGAAATGGAAGATATTATCGACTACAAGGTTCCCTTCGGAATAATTGGTCAATGGGTTCACCCCTTTCTTGTAAAGCCAAAGTTGAATCAGATATTTGAATACCGACAAAAAAAATTAATTGAACTTTTCGGAGAGTATAAATAATATGAAAAAGAATATTTTATTAATTGGAGGTTCTTATGGAATCGGGCAGGAAATCGCGAATCGCATGAAGGACGAAGCCAATGTAATTATTGCGTCCAGAAGCAGTGAAGCAATTCCCGATGGTGTTACCCACCAGGAATTCGATGTTTTAACAGACGACGTTTCGTCCCTGAACCTGCCGGAATCACTTGATGGCCTTGTATATTGTCCAGGAAGCATCAACCTGCGCCCTTTTAAGATGTTACGTCCCGACGCTTTTAAAAATGATTTGGAGATCAATTTCATGGGTATGGTGCGCGTAGTACACGGACTTTTGCCTAAGTTAAAAAATGCAGACCAGGCCAGCCTGGTGTTCTTTAGTACCGTGGCTGTGAAAGTAGGAATGCCTTTTCACACATCGGTGGCCGCAGCGAAGGGAGCCGTTGAGGGCTTTGCGAAGGCATTAGCGGCAGAATATGCGCCATCCTTCCGTGTAAATGTTATCGCGCCTTCCCTCACAGATACGCCCCTGGCAGGAAAACTGTTATCTTCCGAAGAGAAAAAGGAAAAGATGGGAGAGCGTCATCCACTGAAACGTGTAGGTACCGTTTCGGATATTGCTGCCATAGCCGAATTCCTTTTAAATGATAAATCCTCCTGGATGACGGGCCAGGTACTTGGTATTGACGGTGGTATGTCCACCCTTAATGTACATTAGAATGAGCAAGAAAGTGAATGTGTTTTGGTTCCGTAGAGATCTCCGTCTGGACGACAATGTGGGATTCGTCAAAGCACTTCGCGGGAAATTTCCTGTACTGCCTGTTTTTATCTTTGACTCGCATATATTAAGCGAACTACCTGAGGACGACGCCCGTGTGAGCTTTATCTATAAACACGTTCAAAAACTACGCACATCCTTGCAGGAACACGGATCCAGCATTGCTATCTATCACGGTGAACCATTACAGGTTTTCGATGAAATTATAGCCCAATTTGAAATTCAGAATGTAATTACCAACCACGATTATGAGCCTTACGCTACAGAACGAGATGAAGCTGTAAAAGAGCTGTTAGGTTCCGAAAATATCGGATTCTACTCCTTTAAAGATCAGGTGATATTTGAAAAGGACGAAGTAGTAAAAGACGATGGCGATCCTTATGTGGTCTATACACCATATATGAAAAGCTGGAGAGCGAAATTCAATGCCTCCAAACATTTAAAGGAGCACGATCCGTCCAAGTTGATGGATAATTTGTATCAGCATTCGAGGCTGTCTAATCTGTCGTTAAGTGATATGAATTTCACACTTTCGGATATAGATGTGCCCGATTATGATGTGTCCCCCTCGCTGGTGAACAATTACGAAAAGACCCGTAATTTCCCCGCTACTGATGGCACCTCGCATTTGGGGCCACACTTACGGTTTGGTACGGTGAGTATTCGGAAAATGGTGAAGAATGCTATTAATAGTAAGAATGATGTATTCTGGAAGGAACTGATATGGCGGGAATTCTTTATGCAAATACTCTATCATTTTCCCGAAACCGTGCATAATGCCTTCAGAAAAAAATACGACAGGATTCCCTGGCGAAATAATGAGAAAGAATTCGAACTTTGGAAACAGGGTAAAACAGGTTATCCTCTGGTAGATGCAGGAATGCGGCAACTCAATGCTACGGGATATATGCACAACCGCGTGCGGATGATCGTGGCCAGTTTCCTGTGCAAGCATCTCCTGATCGACTGGCGATGGGGAGAGGCGTACTTTGCGATAAAGTTATTGGATTACGAACAGGCAAGCAATGTGGGAAACTGGCAATGGGCCAGCGGCAGCGGTGTAGATGCAGCACCCTATTTTAGAATATTTAATCCCACTACCCAGTTAGAGAAATTTGACAAGGATAAAAAGTACGTAAAAACCTGGGTGGAAGAATTCGGAACCGAGGCGTATGACGAAGAAATTGTAGATCATAAAGAAGCAAGGGAACGGGCGTTATATACTTATAAAGAGGCAATTAGCTAAATGAATATTTTTGTAAGATTTTTCTTCAAAACGGTATTTTATCGATTTTTTCAATATATTTATCGATATAATTTTGTGTAAGTCCCCAAATTTAGCCCCTATGAAATTATCAGATAACGAGTTCACGAATGGTGAAATCACGGTAACCTACGAACCAAAAAAATGTATTCATTCCGAGAATTGTGCCCGAGGGCTGTCGGATGTTTTTCGTACTTCGGTCATTCCATGGATACATTTGGATGGTGCAGACAGCAGTATTGTTGTCGAACAGGTAAAAAAATGTCCTTCAGGAGCGCTAAGCTACTGTTACAACAAGGAATTGGCTACTGTTAAATAAATAATAATTTAACTAAAATTTTGGGCAATTCTTTGCATTTTTTCTACTCTTGTAGTGTAATTCTACAAGCACAAACCTAATACAACTTAAAATGAAAAGGACTTTTATAAGTCTTCTTGTATCCCTATGCTGTATCCTATCCCTATCAGCGCAAGAAGCAACTAACCAAAACACCCTGGAAGACCAGTTTACCGATGTTATTGACAAATCCAATAGCTACCAGGAATTCAAGGTAATTAAGAAATTCAAGATCAACCAGTTAAAAAAGAGCGTACTGGACAGTGTTGCTGCCTTTGAAGCAACAATCGATACATTAACTTCGGAAATAGTTGCTCAAAAACAGGAGATCTCTACTTTAAATCAGACATTAACATCCACGAACAACGATCTTGCGGCTTCCAGGGAAAAGGAAGACGGAATTTATCTCTTTGGAATGCTATTGCGGAAGTCTACCTATAATGCGATACTATGGTCCATAATAGGGATTTTGGTGCTGCTCACCGGCGTATTCGTAATGAAATTCCGAAGGAGTAATTCAATTACGCGAGACGCGAAATTGAAGCTGGAGGAAACGGAGTCCGAATTTGATGGGCACCGCCAACGCAGCCTGGAACGAGAACAGCAGTTAAGACGAAAGCTTCAGGACGAGCTGAACAAACAAAGGAAAGTATAAAAAAACGCTGCGAAATTCGCAGCGTTTTTTTTTTATGATTCTACACGTTCTATGTGAGCACCGATCGCCCGCAAGCGTTCATCAATATTCTCATAGCCACGATCTATCTGCTCTATATTCTGAATGGTACTGGTGCCTTTCGCCGAAAGCGCGGCGATGAGTAACGAAATACCTGCCCTGATATCGGGAGATACCATAGTAGTTGCCTTCAAGCTTGACTTGAAGTCATGACCTATAACTGTCGCTCTATGAGGATCACACAAAATTATTTTTGCCCCCATATCGATCAATTTATCCACAAAGAACAGTCGGCTTTCAAACATTTTCTGATGAATCAATACACTACCTCTGGCCTGTGTACAAACCACCAGGACGATACTTAAAAGGTCTGGAGTGAAACCCGGCCAGGGCGCATCCGATACGGTTAAAATGGATCCATCTATATAGCTTTGAATTTCATATCCATCCTGCTGGGGAATATGAATATCGTCTCCTACTTTTTCGAGGGTGATTCCTAACTTTCTGAAGGTTTCGGGAATTAGCCCGAGGTTCTCCCAGCTTACATTTTTTATAGTGATCTCGCTTCGGGTCATAGCAGCAAGCCCGATCCAGCTTCCTATTTCGATCATATCCGGCAATACACAATGACTGCATCCTCCTAAACTATCCACGCCTTCTATAATGAGTAAGTTAGAACCTATACCCTCAATTTTAGCGCCCATGGAGTTCAGCATCTTACACAGCTGTTGTAAATATGGTTCACAAGCCGCGTTATAAACGGTAGTTTTTCCCTTGGCAAGTACTGCAGCCATTACAATATTGGCAGTCCCAGTTACCGAAGCCTGGTCCAATAACATATACGTACCGGTTAGTCCGTTGGGGGCATCAACCCCATAGAAATGTTCTTCACGATTATATCGGAAATCCGCTCCCAGTTTTATGAATCCCTCGAAATGGGTATCCAATCTTCGTCTTCCAATCTTGTCGCCTCCCGGCCTTGGGATATAACCCTTGCCAAATCGCGCCAATAATGGCCCTACAATCATTATAGAACCTCGCAGGGAACTTCCCTCATTCTTGAATAGTTCAGATTCCAGGTAATCGAGATTAAGGTTGTCTGCGGTGAAGGAATATTTACCTTTCTCCAGCTTCTCTACTTTTACGCCCAGGTTTCTTAGTATCTGGATAAGCTTGTTCACATCCCGTATGTCCGGGATATTTTCAATAATAACTGTTTCTGGAGTAAGCAATACGGCACATAAGATCTGAAGTGCTTCGTTTTTTGCTCCTTGTGGATGGATGTCACCTTTTAGTTGATGACCGCCTTCAATTTTAAATGTTGACATACCGAATCTAAGGCTGTTTTAGTACCGTTTACGGCCACCTCCGCGGCCCCCTTTTTTACCTTTCTTACCGTTACTGCTAGAATAACGCTTTTTATTTTTCAATAGTTCTGAGGATGCAGACAAGTCTTCATCACTGTTCTTTAAATTCAGTTTGCCATCAGACAACTCGAACAGATGCTGGAAGATCACATCATCTTCCACCGTGTCTTTGTTCCAGTTTAAGAAGCATTTCTTCATATGGTTAGCGATGGTGAGCACAAGCCCATCCTTCATATCACCTTCTTCCCAGCCAATTGCAACATCGATCATTCGTTTAATGTTATTACCATAAAAACGATACTTCGGGTGGTTTTGAGGATACCCAAGATGCTCAGGACGCTCGCTCAGCTCTTCTTCTGAAGGTACCGGGTAAGGAGAATCTACCTCCAGCTTGAAATCGGATATTATAAATAACTGATCCCATAGCTTATGCTGAAAATCCGGGACATCCCGTAAATGAGGATTTAAATTCCCCATCACAGCGATGATGCTCTTTGCAATTTTATTTCTTTCTTCTCTGTCTTCGAGGGAAATTGCATAGTCGACCATTTTCTGAATGTGGCGACCATATTCGGGTATAATGAGCTTGGGGCGCTCAGTATTGTATTCTAAATTGTCTATCAAAATGTTGTTTTTAAAAAGGGAAGTTACTTTATTGAAGTACTAAGTGTGCAAAATACTAAAATTATAGAGATATCACACCTTCGACTTTAGAAACTTCCAGATATTTATCGATGACAGCATCCGGTGATTCCATGGTAACTCTAATGGAAACACTGGTATAATTTCCTTTGGAGGAGTCTCTTGTATTGATAATCGCGTCTGTATGGTTGAACACCGCCTCTATTTCGGCTATCTTTTCGAGGGACGCAGAGACAATAAATTTAAACATGTATGGCGTTGGCCATGAGGTATCATCGAGCAACTGTTGCTTTAGCCTTGTATAAAATTCTGTGGATTCGTTATTTTCTTTCATTCGTGATATGCCTTCTTAACGTGGCAAAGATAAGCTTTCAGTATCAATATTTATTTACGTAATTTGTATTAAAATGTAACGCTTGAAGACGAAAAGAATTGTGATAACCGGCGGGCCCGGTTCTGGTAAGACTACCCTGGTCAAGAAACTGGAAGGCCAGGGATTCGCATGTATGCACGAGATCTCACGGCAGATCACAAAAGAGGCTAAGGAACAGGGCGTTGACCAGTTATTCTTAGAAAATCCCCTCCTCTTTAGCGAAAAATTACTGGAAGGAAGACTGGAGCAATTTAAACAAGCAGAAGCCTTTCAAAAGGAAATTTTATTCTACGATCGTGGTATGCCCGATGTGACCTCCTATATGGACTACCTGGGGATTGACTATCCCGACCATTATAGGGAGACCTGTTCTAATTATATATACGATGCCGTATTTGTCCTACCGCCATGGCCAGACATTTATATTCAGGATAACGAACGCTATGAATCTTATGACGAAGCTGAAAAGATCTTCACCCATCTCGTTAAAGGTTATACCTCTTACAACTACAATGTCCATGAAGTGCCCACTGGCGATGTAGCGTATCGCATTGAATACATACTGAAACATCTAATAGGTCTGCATTGAGAACTCCCGGCCAAATATTGAATGAGTATTACGGTTTTACAACCTTCCGCCCCTTGCAGGAGGACATCATCAATGCGGTGATCAATGGAAACGATACCGTTGCCCTCTTACCCACCGGTGGTGGGAAATCCATCTGTTTCCAGGTTCCGGCGCTTGTAATGAATGGTATTTGCGTGGTGATCTCTCCTTTGGTAGCATTGATGAACGACCAGGTGAATGAACTTAAGGAAAAAGGGATTAAAGCCATGCATTTGTCGGGAGGAATGTCTTTTGAAGAAGTGAATACAGCACTGGATAATGCCATGTATGGAAATTATTCGTTCCTCTACCTTTCCCCGGAACGTCTTCAGCAAGAGATGGTTCAGAATGCAATACGCAAGATGGATGTGTGCCTGATCGCTGTTGATGAAGCGCATTGTATCTCACAATGGGGAAACGACTTCAGGCCTTCTTATAAAAATATCACCATACTGCGGGAAATGCATCCGCTGGTTCCTGTTATCGCGCTCACGGCTACGGCCACACCGGAAGTACTTGCCGATACTATTTCAGAGTTAAAACTGGAATTACCCAAGGTATTTAAGAGTTCCTTTTACCGACCAAATCTCGCATATAAGACCCAGAAAGCAGAAGATAAGCTGTATCGGATTCAGCAACAATTAGAGAAAAATCCGGGCTCTGCCATCATCTACGTGCGTTCACGCAGCCTTGCTGTCGAGACCAGCGACCAGTTGAACAGCCTGGGAATTTCTGCAACTTTTTATCACGGTGGGATCTCTTCGGAAATAAGACAAACTCGTTTGGCTCAATGGAAACAAGGTGCTGTTTTCACCATGGTTGCTACTAATGCCTTCGGAATGGGAATAGATCATCCCGGAGTTCGCTTTGTGATCCACATGCAATTACCCGAAAGTATCGAGAGTTATTTTCAGGAGGCGGGACGTGCGGGACGCGATGGAAATTATGCGGAAGCCCTGTTATTGTACAACGATTACGACAAGGTGCTGGTGAAAAAACAGTTTGTCGATTCCCTGCCCAGGAAGAAAGACCTGAAGAAAGTATATCGTACCCTGTCAAATTATTTCAGGATTCCATACGGAGAAGGGGAATTTAGCAGTCACGCCTTCAATTTCACCGAATTCTGTACTACTTATTCCCTTCCTTCTAATATTACATATAACGCGTTAACCACGCTCGACCGATTGGGTGTGCTGCAATTATCTACCCAATTTGGTCGAAAATCGACCGTTAAATTCAGGGTTGCTTCGGAATCATTATTGCGATATTTTGAGGAGGACATGCGCGTCTCTGTCATCGGAAAGACCATCCTCAGGGTTTACGGTGGGATTTTTGAAACGGCAACGCCAGTGAATCTTGACCTCATCGCCGGCAAAACAGGGCAGACTTCAGAAGAAGTAGTGTCGGCATTACAAAAAATGGAGCAAGACGATGTGGCTGAATTGCAACTTTTCGACACCGATGCTGTAATCACCTTCCTTGTGCCCCGGGAAGACGATAAGACCATTAACCGCATGGCCATTGGAGTTCGGGAGTTAAACGATAAAAAAACAAAACAGGTAAAGGCCATGCTCAGCTATGTTGAAAACAATTTCAACTGCAAGAGCGAGCAGTTACTGCAATATTTCGGAGAGGAGATCACAGAACGGTGCGGTATTTGTTCTGTGTGCCTAAAAGAGGTTAAACCTACCGGAAAGAAGGAGTTAAAGATCATTGCGGAACAGATCCTGGTGCTGCTGGAAACAGAAGATCTGAGTTCCAGGGAAATTTCGGAAAGACTTACTTTTACCGAGCATGATATAATTAAGGTATTAAAAGCGCTGCTGGATAGCAGGAAGATAGGACTCAATCCGAGGAATCAATATTTTACAACAGCATGAGAGATTTACGAATCGTATTTATGGGAACTCCACACTTTGCGGTGGGAGTACTAAAAAAGCTTGTGGAAAGTGGCGCAAATATCGTTGGGGTGATCACTGCCCCCGATAAGCCTGCAGGCCGAGGCCGCAAGCTGCGCGGATCTGCTGTAAAGGAATATGCCGAATCCCAGGGATTGTATTTACTTCAACCCAAAAAATTGAAAGATGAATCCTTCCTGGCCGAACTGAAATCCCTCCGGGCCAATCTCCAGATCATTGTTGCCTTCAGGATGTTACCGGAAGTCGTTTGGGCGATGCCGGAATACGGAACCTTCAACCTTCACGCTTCCCTCCTGCCCGAATATCGCGGAGCTGCGCCCATTAATTGGGCGATCATTAACGGTGAAAAAGTTACGGGGGTTACTACTTTTTTCATTGATGAAAAGATCGACACCGGTGCCATTATCCTAAAAAAAGAAGTTGTAATAGAAGAAGGTGAGACTGCGGGTTCCCTGCACGACAAACTGATGGAAGTTGGTTCCGAATTAGTTTTAGAAACGGTACTATTGATCGCTGAAGGAGAAGTGAAAACAGAAATTCAGCCTTCCGCTAAAGAATTAAAAGGAGCACCTAAGCTCAACAATGAGAATACCAAGATCGACTGGACCCGTCCCGCAATGGAGATTGATGCCCTTATACGCGGACTCAATCCGTATCCGGCTGCCTGGTGTTATCTTGAAAACGATGGTGAGCGACTAAAGATCAAGATCTATGATGTTGCGTTGAAGTTGGAAGAGCACGATCATGAAATAGGAACGCTTTTCAGCTCCAAAAAAGACTTACATGTCGCTGTTGAAAATGGCTTTTTAGAAATTCAGGAAATTCAGCTTCCCGGAAAACGCAGAATGAAGAGTTCTGATCTTTTAAACGGATATTCATTCGATGCCGACGCTAAAGTTGTGTAAACCCTTATGACCACTGAATTCAGGAAAAATCCGACGAAATGCGTGTCTTTATTAACAAAGCTGCCGACTTATTAACAAAAACGTCGATTTCGCCCGCTATTCCTTGCGTGATACGATAATCCGACTAAATTTGTAAAGCAAATAATTAAAGTTTAACCAACAATTTAATTTTAAACAGATAACTATGAACAAATCAGATTTAATCGATGGCATGGCAGAAGATGCTGGAATCACAAAAGCCGCTGCAAAAAAAGCATTAGAATCTTTCTTAGGAAATGTAGAAGGATCACTTAAAAGAGGTAACAGAGTATCTCTAGTTGGTTTCGGATCTTGGTCAGTTTCTAGAAGAGCTGCAAGAGAAGGAAGAAACCCTCAAACCGGAAAAACTATTAAAATCGCTGCTAAAAACGTTGTTAAGTTCAAAGCAGGATCAGATCTATCAAGTTCTGTGAACTAAGTTCAAAACACTTATTTCTTCAAAACCCTGCGAATTCCGCAGGGTTTTTTTATGCTAGAATTTTAACTGATAGCGCGCGAAGTTGCTTTTTAAAAAATTAATACTTAGATTTAATTATGTAAACTAACCGCATGACCACACTAAGGCCAGATAAAGGAGTACTCTTAGTTGCTGAACCGTCTATCATTGGAGATGTATCCTTCAATAGATCGGTAGTATTATTGGCGGAATACAATGAGAGTGGCTCGGTTGGTTTCATTCTCAACAAACCCCTCAAATACAAGCTAAAGGATTTTATCCCTGAGATCAGCTCCGACCTGGAGGTTTACAACGGTGGTCCCGTTGAGCAGGATAATCTGTATTTCATTCATAAAGTACCCGAACTCATTCCTGACAGTGTGGAAATTTCAAATGGGATATACTGGGGTGGCGACTTCAATGCGATCATGGGATTATTGAAAGAAGACGTACTTAAGAAAGAGCAGATCCGCTTCTTTTTAGGCTATTCCGGCTGGTCCAATGAGCAATTAGAAAGTGAACTGGAAGTTCATAGCTGGGTTGTAGTTCCGAATATCTATGAAAATAAGATCCTGGGGAAATCGAACAATAACTTCTGGAAAGAAAAAATGCTGGAGTTTGGCGGTGATTATCTCATCTGGTCCAATGCTCCTGAAGATCCTACCTATAACTAATAGACATCTCGAATGGAGTCCGATTTCCGAAGCGATGCCCTGAGCCTGTCGAAGGGTCGGAAGTCTGAAGTCAAGGGTGCCAATAAGCGGGAACAGTAATTCACCCCAACCTCGCTTTCACATTCAATTTTGCCAATAATTCTTTTGCCACCGTATTATCGAAGGTTTTTTTACGGTATTTTGTCACTGGCTGAATACCCCCTATTACATTTGTAATAAATATCTCATCGGCTTTTTGAAGTTCGAAAGGCGATACCGTCGTCTCTTCCAGCACATAGTCCGGAATCGCCCCAATGATATCAATGATCTGTTTGCGAAGCACTCCCTTCAGGCAGCCATCTTCAAGCGGCGGGGTCTTGATCTTATAACCATTTACCAGGAATATATTGCCATTTAGTGCTTCCACAACCATTTTATTCTCGTTCAGCAAAAGGCAGTTCTTATACCCATTTTCCGTAGCAAACACACTTCCCAGCACATTGATGATCTTATTATTGGTCTTCAGTGTAGAGAGCAATCCTGAATTCACATAGTGATCCTTATACAGTTCAATTTCATATGGCTCGTCCGAAATGGTATAAAAGGGAGCATCCAGTTTTTCCAGTTGTATCATATACTCGATGTCCTGGTTGGATGGATTGTACTTTCCACCCCATTGTCGCCAAACGGTTATGCGAACCCTGCAGGTTACCTTTTCAGCATCGGAAGCAGTAATAGTCTTAATAATCTCCGCTTCCAACTGTTCTGGTGTGAAGTCCATGGGAATTTCCATCCGCAAAATACGCATGGCCGACATAAGTCGGAAATAGTGATCTTCCCAAAAGAAGATCTTCCCTCCCGAATAGCGCAGCGTTTCAAAAACGGAGTCTCCGAAGTGCAATCCGCGGTTATTAACTGAAATCGATGCGTTTTCCGCGTCTGTGAAGGTTCCGTTGTAGTTTGTTTTCATTTTGGAAGTACCTTTTATAGCGCAGCAAAGATAACGCTTTATGAGGCGCTTAGCATGTCACTTCGAGTGAATTTGAAAAGCGAAAGCTATTTCAAATTTGTATCGAGAAGCCGTTCTCGATACGATCGCGCTTCGCGGGATCACTCGAACTGACTTTAATAAAGTAATTGTAAATAAACTGCCTAAA